>CAZEHQ010000137.1:0-6030 GCA_964512165.1 uncultured Gemmatimonadaceae bacterium
CATGCTGACTGAGGATGTGCTCGCGCAGGAGGTCGCTGTTCCACTGAAGGCGGGAGATGCGACCTTTCACCATAGCCTGGCGCTCCATTGCAGCGGCCCGAATACCACGCCGTACCGGCGGCGAGGCTGGTCGATTCACTACGTCTCCTCGGACACGCGTTACATCGGCACACCCGAAGAGACCGAGCGCCTGAAACAGCGCGGTTGCCTTGTCGGACCGGAGCCCGTCAACGGTTGGCCCCTGATCCGGGGACGGGAGTTCCCGGGGTGTGTATAGCCGGATCGTCCGCGGGCGTTTTGCCCGTGGGCGGTCGTGGACCTGCGTGCTTAGATTGATGTCGATGCGCAACGGATCGACATACGGCTGGAGCGGCGGCATCATGGCCCTCGCCGCCCTCGTGCTCGCCCTGTCCCTGTTGCTGCCCCTGCTGCACCACCTGGACGACTGCGGGCCGCTGGAGGCCGAGGAGTGCCCCATATCGGCGGTCGTCTCCGCCCTCTCCCTCGCCGTCCCGGTCGTGCTCGGCCTGGTGCTCCTGACGCCGGCTCGCCGCGCCCCGCCGCTCCCGCGGCCCAAGGCCGTCCAGCCCTGCGCAGTCCCCCTGACCACCCGGAGCAGCCGCGCACCACCCCTTTCCTGAGCATCCGCACCTGATCGACTGAAGTCCCTGCACGGCGGTCCGCCGCCGGGTGCGGATGCGTTCTCCTGCTGTACCTCGGGATCAGACCGGCCAAGGGGCCGGTACGCCTTCCCTCAAACCCCAAACGGAGAACACAGGAATGCTCGGAAAACTCACCACCCGCAGGACCACTCTCCTCTTCCTCCTCCTGGGTCTGGCCTCGGCACCCGCCCGCGGCCAGACCGGCGCCCTGGCCGGCCACGTGGTCGACAACCAGAGCGGACAGGCCGTGGGCTGGACCACCGTGGTCATCGAGAGCCTCGACCGGGCGCAGACCAGCGACGCCCGGGGGTACTTCTACTTCGCCAATGTTCCCCCCGGCGTCCACATCCTCCGCAGCCTGCGCATGGGCTACCTCGAGGCCCGCTTCGAGGTCGAGGTAACCGCCGGGGACACGACCCACGTCGATCTCCGGATCGGCCACGAGACGATCGCCGTGAGGGCCGTGGTCGTCGAGGGCGAGCGGGTCCACCTCTCGCCGCTGCAGGAGCCGGAGGTGGTCTTCAGCAGCAGCAAGCTGCGCCAGAGCCTGAGCCGCACCATCGCCGAGACGATCGACTACGAGCCGGGCATCTCCCATCGCTCCATGGGGCCGGCGCCGGCGCGGCCGGTGCTGCGCGGGCTGGGGGGCGACCGCCTGCTGGTGCTCGAGGACGGGGAGCGCACCGGCGATCTGTCGGCCACCTCCTCGGATCACGCCGTGGCCATCGAGCCCATGACCACCGAGCGCATCGAGGTGGTGCGCGGACCCCGGACCCTGCTCCACGGCTCCAACGCCCTGGCCGGGGTGGTCAACGTGGTGCGGGGCTACGTGCCCTCCGAGCTGCCCGCCGGCCTGCGGGGTTCCTTCACCTGGCAGGGGGAGAGCGTAAACCGGGGCCTGGCCGGCGGCCTGGCCCTGGAACACGCCCTCGGGCCGGTGGCGGTGCGGGCCGACGGTAGTCTGCGCGACGTCGAAGCCATCGGCACCCCGCACGGGGAACTGCCCAACACCGAGATCCGCACGGGCAACGCCTCCGTCGGCGTCGGACTGGTGGGGCCCTGGGGGCACGCGGGCGTCTCCGGCAGCCTCTACGACTCCGACTACGGCATCCCCCCCGACCCGGAGGGCGGCCACCCCCATGGCATCTCCATCGAGCTGCAGCGCCAGCATCTCGAAGGGCGCGGCGAGATCCTCGCCGGGCCGGACTGGCTGCAGCGCCTGGAGCTGCACCACTCCTTCTCGCGCTACCAGCACGGGGAGTACGAGGCCGACGGCTTCCTCGGCTTGGAGTTCGGGGTTCTGTCCCACCACGTCGGAGCCCTGGCCCACCTCGAGCCCATGGGGCCCGTCACCGACGGCGCCGCCGGCGTGTGGTACGAGTACCGGAACTACGCGGCGGCCGGGCTCAACTTCACCCCCGCTTCCGAGGAGTACGCCGGGGCCCTCTACACCTACCAGGAAACGGAGGCCGGGCCCTGGTCGGCCAACGCCGCCCTGCGCTTCGACCTCCGCCGCGTCGAGCCGCGGGAAGAGCGCGTCTCCCGGACCGTGGGCCGCATCCGGAGCCGCGACTTCGCCGGCTTCTCCGCCGGCCTGTCCAGCCACTACCGGGCCACCTCGAGCCTGACCCTGGGCTCGACCCTGATGCGCACCTTCCGCGCCCCCGGCATCGAGGAGCTGTTCTCCGAGGGGCCCCACCTGGCCGCCTATTCGTACGAAGTGGGCAACGGGTTCCTGGACAGCGAGCGCGGCCGGGGCCTGGAGGTCTTCGCCGAGTACCGGCGCCAGGGCGGCCAGATCCACCTGGCCTTCTTCCGCAACGCCATCGACGGCTACATCTTCCCCAAGAACACGGGCGAGCGCAGCCTGCGGCGGGCCGATCTCTTCCTCTACCGAATGGTGGGGGAGTCGGTCCTCATGCACGGCGTCGAGGCGGCCTTCGACTGGTACCTGGCACGCGCCTGGAAGGCGGCCGGAACCCTCGGCTACGTGAGGGGGCGGCTCACCGACCTCGACGACGAGCCCCTGCCGCGCCTGCCCCCCCTGCAGGGCCGGGTCACCCTCAGCTGGGAGCCCTCCGAGGCCCTGAAGGCGGCGGCGGCCCTGCGCCTGGCGGCCGACCAGGATCTTCCCGGCGAGTTCGAGGGGCCCACCGAGGGCTACGCGGTCCTCGACCTTTCGGGCGAGCACCACCTGCACTGGGCGGGGCGCCTGCACACCCTCTCCCTGACCCTGGAGAACGCCACCGACGCGGTCTACCGCAACCACCTCAACCGCGTCAAGGAGATCCTGCCCGAGCCGGGGAGGAACCTGCGCCTGCTGCACAAGGTGTTCTTGTGAAGGACCGGCGGTCTCCCTCGCCCCGAAGCGTGGCCGCCGGCCTACATTGAACTGCCGAGGACCGGCCCCTGAGCGTCCCCCCGTGAAGGCACGAAAGGAGTGAGAGTTCCATGCGCAAGATGGTCCGTATGTCGATTCTGGCAGTCCTGGTGGTCGCCCGCCCCCTGACCGCCCAGGCGGAGGCCAGCCTGAGGGGCGAGATAACCGACGAGGCTACCGGCCAGCCGCTGATCGGAGCCACCATTCGTCTCGTGGGTACCTTGCTGGGGGCCTCCACGGACATGAACGGTCAGTTCCTGTTGCCCATAGTGCCTCCGGGTGCCTACCAGGTGGAAATCAGCCAGATCGGTTATTCCGCCTTTACCGATACCGTGCGGGTGGCCCCCGAAGAGAAGGCTCGCCTGGTCGTCGCCCTGACCCCCAGCCCCTTGCACATGGGCGAAGTGCTGATTCACGGCGAACGGGCTATCTCGGCGGCCTCCTCGCGGGCCGTGCGCCAATTCGACCTGCACATCCGGCCCAATCGCACGGCCCATCAGATGCTGCAGCTGATGCCGGGCCTCATCATTGCCCAGCACGCCGGCGGCGGCAAAGCCGAACAGATCTTCCTGCGCGGCTTCGACGCCGATCACGGCACCGATGTGGCCATCTCGGTGGATGGGGTACCCGTGAACATGGTCTCCCACGGCCATGGGCAAGGCTACGCCGACATGCACTTCCTCATGCCCGAAGTAGTCGAGAGCCTGGACGTCAAGAAAGGGCCGTACTTCGCCGAACTCGGCAATCTGGCCACGGCCGGGGCCATCGCCTATTCCACCCTCGACCGTCTCGACAACAATGCCATTCACCTCGAAGGGGGCGGTTTCAACACGGCCCAGTACACCATGCTCTACCAGATCCCGCTGCCCGGTCCCGAACAGAGTGCCTACTTCGCGGGCAAGTACTACCGCACCGACGGCCCGGTCAGGCAGCCCCAGGGCCTGGAGCGGCTCAATGTCTTCGGCAAGTACCATACTCGTCTCTCCGACCGATCCACCTTCACCCTGACCACCAGCGGCTTCAGTTCGGCCTGGGACGCCTCCGGGCAGATCCCCCAACGGGCCATCGACCAGGGCCTCATCGACCGCTGGGGGGCGATTGACGATCTGGAGGGCGGCACCACCAGCCGCCAGGATGTGCAGGTCAACTTCCACGCCCAGGGAACGGACGCCAACGTCTTCGACCTGCAGGCATACTTGGCCAACTACCAGTTCAAACTGTTCTCCAATTTCACCTTCTTCCTCGAGGATCCCGACCGCGGCGACACCATAGAGCAGACCGATCTCCGCCGGGTCGCCGGAATCAACAGTGCCTATACCTTCCATCACTACTGGGGCCCACACCTGGCCCATACCACGATGGGGGGCGGCCTGCGTGCCGACAATGCATCCGTGGCTCTGTGGAGAAGCCCCGACCGCCAACGCCTCGAACCTCTGGTCGAGGCCGACGTGGTGGAGCGCAACCTGTTCCTGTGGGCCCAGGAGGAGATCGCTCTCACCCCGCGCCTGCAACTGGTGCTGGGGCTGCGCGGCGATTATTTCACCTTCAATGTTGACGACCGTCTCGAGGGGCACTCCACCGACTTGCCCCACGCCTCGGGCTATGCCCAAGCCTCCATACTCAGCCCGAAGGCGTCCCTGGTGTACAGCCCGATCCCGGCCTTGGACCTCTTTGCCAATTCCGGCACCGGCTTTCACTCCAACGACGCCCGCAACAACGTCATCGACGCCCGGGCCTCGCAGATTCGTCGGACCCTGCGGCGCCATGGGCGCGGCGAGGCCGATGTTGCCGCCGAGTTGGCAGAGCGGAACATCGATCCGGGACACCTCGAGGAAGGGACCCTGCCCCGGGCTGTGGGGGCTGAGACCGGTCTGCGGACCCGCTTGTTCGACCGGTTGAGTCTGGGGGCGGCTCTGTGGTGGATGGACCTGGAGAGCGAGTTCGTCTTTGTCGGCGACGCCGGCACCACCGAAGCCAGCGGGAAGACTCGGCGGACGGGGCTGGATGTAGAAGCCCGTCTCCAACTCTACTCCTGGCTGTGGGCTGATACCGACCTCAATCTCTCACGAGGTGAGGCGTTGGACGAACCCGATGGTGACGACAGGATTCCGCTGGCCCCCAACAGGACCTCTACCGGCGGCTTGACCTGGCGTCACCCCAATGGCCTGGAAGGCAGCTTGCGCTACCGCCATATCGGCGACCGGCCCGCCAACGAGGATGGCAGTGTCACGGCCGAGGGCTATACTGTGGTCGATCTCGGCGGTGCCCTTCAGCGGGGGGCCTGGCGGTTCAATCTGGCCGTGGAGAACGTGCTTGACACGATGTGGAACGAGGCGCAGTTCGACACCGAATCGCGCCTGCGGGACGAAGAGGAACCGGTTTCGGAGATCCACTTCACCCCGGGGAATCCTCTCAATGTGCGGCTGGGGGTGAGTTTGCTGTTTTGATGGGACTACTGGCGAGAACAGGAGTGGCCGTGGCGTTCTTGGGCGGTTCGACTGACGCGGATCCCTATCTCTGGCTGGAGGATGTCGGCGGCGACGAGGCGCTGGCATGGGTCGGGGAACGCAACGATGCGACCCGGGACGCCTTTGCCGAAGACCCGGCTTTCGATCCGCTGCAGCGGCGTCTGTTGGGAATCTTCGATGCCGACGATCGCATCCCCCATGTCTACAAGGCCGGCGACTGGTACTACAACCTCTGGAAGGATGAGGCCAACCCCCGCGGCCTGTGGCGGCGTACGACCCTCGAGGAGTACAGGAAGCCGGACCCCGCCTGGGAGGTCGTCCTCGACATCGATGCCCTGGGGCGCGACGAGGGGGAGAACTGGGTCTACGGGGGGGCTTCCATCCTGGTTCCGACCTACGACCGCTGCCTGCTGCGTCTGTCCCGGGGCGGCGCCGACGCCGTCGTCGTCCGGGAGTTCGACCTCGTGGCCAGGGCCTTCGTGGAAGACGGCTTCTCCCTCCCCGAGTCCAAGGGAACCGC
>CAZEHQ010000137.1:6040-8448 GCA_964512165.1 uncultured Gemmatimonadaceae bacterium
TGCTGGGTTCTCCTCCGGTCTGCTGGGACGCGAGCACACGAGCGCTCTCGGCGACCTCGTCGTCGACGCGGCCGGAGGGACTCAGCACGGTGAGCGATCCCTCGTGGCCACGGACTTCGGCGCCGGCACGATGACCGACTCCGGCTACCCCCGGATCGTCAAGCTGTGGCGGCGCGGTCAGCCCCTCGAAAAAGCCGCCACCGTCTTCGAAGGCGAATCGTCGGATGTCTCGGTGGGCGCCTACGCCGAGCTGTCCCCGGGTTTCGAGATGCAGTTCGTGTACCGGGGACGCGACTTCTACAACAGCGATCACTACATTCGCCGCGGCGAGGAGCTCATACCGCTCGAGATCCCTTCCGACGCGGGGTACGCCGTGCACCGCGGCCGGCTCTACGTGACGACGCGCAGCGACTGGGCCACCGAAGCGTCCACCTTTGCCACGGGGAGCCTGATCGCCCTCGAGCTGGATCGCTTCGTCGCCGGCGGACGCGGCTTCGCAGTCCTCTTCGAACCGGGTGAAGGCACCGCGCTCTCAGGCTATTCCCTGACTCGCAACCACGTTCTCATCAACATCCTGGACAACGTGCGCAACCGCATCGAAGTCGCCACACCCGGCCCCGAAGGCTGGACCACCGCCCCGCTTCCGGGCGTCGACCCCGCCGGGTTCCAAACCCTCGAGGCCGACGCCGTGGACCCCGACGGGGACGACCGTTTCTTCCTCACCACCACCGACTACCTGACCCCGTCCACCCTGGCCCTTGCGTCGGTGGGTGAGGACCCCGTCGTGCTGAAGCGCGCACCGGGCAAGTTCGACGCGGCCGGCCTGTCCGTGGCCCAGCACTGGGCCGAGTCCGCCGACGGGACCCGGATTCCCTACTTCCAGGTCTCGCGAGACGACACGGGCGAACCGCGACCGACACTGCTCTACGGCTACGGCGGCTTCCGGGTTCCCCTGGTTCCCGGGTATTCGGGGGGGATCGGCGCGGCGTGGCTGGAGCGTGGCGGAGTCTACGTGGTGGCGAACATCCGAGGCGGCGGCGAGTTCGGACCCGAGTGGCACCAGGCCGCCCTCAAGGCGGATCGTCCGCGGGCCTACGAGGACTTCATCGCCATCGCCGAGGACCTGATCCGCCGAGGCGTCACCACGCCGGAGCTACTCGGCGCCATGGGCGGCAGCAACGGCGGGCTCCTGGTGGGCAATGTGCTCACCATGCGTCCCGACCTGTTCGGCGCCATCGTCGCGCAGGTACCGTTGTTCGACATGCGCCGCTACCACGAGCTGCTGGCCGGGGCGAGCTGGATGGCGGAGTACGGCGACCCCGACGACCCCGGGGAGTGGGCCTTCATCGAAGGTTTCTCACCCTACCACAACATCTCCGAGGACGTGACCTACCCCAGGCTCCTCGTCACCACGTCCACCCGGGACGATCGCGTTCACCCGGGACACGCCCGGAAGATGGTTGCCAAGATGCGGGACATGGGCCACGACGTCCTCTACTACGAGAACGTGGAAGGCGGGCACGCGGGCGCGGCGGACAACGCCCAGCGGGCCTACATGTGGACGCTGGCCTTTCGGTTTCTATGGGGAGCGCTCGGCCCCGATTGGTGACGGCGCCCCGGGCCCGGCCTCACGACCGCATCGTGTCGGCCAGGCCATTTGGTCGTCTACCGTCACCTGCAAGGCCTTGGCGAGAGCGGCCAATGTCCTGGCCGAGCCGGTGCGTTTGCCGGTTTCGATCTGGGAGAGATAGACCGCATTGATGTCGGCGGGCTGTCCGGTGTCGTCGAGAATAACCTGTGGCTTGTTCATGGGGTGCTCCTATCGCTTGTAGGCCTGCCCGCGCGGCACGATCCGCAGCACGTGAATTACCCGAGCCTCATCGTCTCGCGTGAAGATGATCCGCCAGTCATGAGCGCTCCAGCTTCGCCCGGACCACCGTGAGCCCGAGGGCCGGCGCCGTCACCCGCAACCGCCCGTCGTCCCCCCGGACAGCCCTCCCCCGGACGGGCGCGACCACCTCCGGCGCCTCCCACGAGTTGTGCGCCTTCGGGTCGTCCCCGCTCAGCACCTCCACCTCGACGGCGGTCCCGGCCAGCCGCCCGCCGAAGTCCACCTCCACCTCCAGGTCCTGCGAGGTCCCCCGGTTCACCAGGAAGAGGCCGACGGCGCCGGTCTCCTCGTCGTGGCTGGCCGACACGTCGAGGAGCGGAACCTCGCCGCGGGATCCCGCGGTGTAGGTGGGGCCGTCGACGATGGGATCGAGTGAGACGCCCTTCGCGTGGCGCGAGAACATCCGCAGCGGGTGGTAGATGCTCTGGATGAGGATGCCGTCCGGCGACGTCAGGACCGGCGCGATGACGTTGACGATCTGGGCGAGGCAGGCGATGCGGACGACATCGGCGTGGCG
>CAZEHQ010000137.1:8458-11987 GCA_964512165.1 uncultured Gemmatimonadaceae bacterium
ACCAGGGCGTCCTCCAGGTTGTAGACCTCCTCCAGCAGGGCCGGCCCCTCGGTCCAGCCGCCGTCGGTCTCGTGGTTCTTGTACCAGACGTTCCACTCGTCGAAGGCGACATGGACGCGCCTGTCGCTCCTCTTCACTCCGCGCACGTAGGCCAGCAGTCCCGCGTAGTCGTCCAGAATGCGGTCGATCTCCACGCCCTCGGCCAGGAACCACGCCGTGTCGTCCTCGCGGTTGCCGCTGTAGCGGTGGGCGGAGATGTACTCCACCTCGTCCCAGCAGTGCTCGAGGACGACGCGGTCCCACTCCAGGTAGGTGGCCATGCCGCGCCCCGACGATCCGCACAGGACCAGCTCGATGGAAGGGTCGAGGCCGCGCATGAGCCGCGCCGCCTGGCGCGCTTTCAGCGCGTACTCGGGCGCCGGGCAGTGGCCCGCCTGCCAGGGGCCGTCCATCTCGTTGCCCAGGCACCAGAGCTTCACCCCGTGCGGATCGGCGCTGCCGTTGGCGCGCCTGGCGTCGGCCCAGTGGGTGCCGCCGGGCAGGTTGCAGTACTCCACGAGGTCCGCCGCCTCGCGGGGCCCCAGGGTCCCGAGGTTGACGGCCATCATCGGCTCGGTGCCGATCTCCCGGCACCAGGCGGCGAACTCGTCGACGCCGAAGGTGTTCGGCTCGGTCGTCTTCCACGCGAAGTCGGGCCTCGAGGGGCGCCCCTCCCGCGGCCCCACGCCGTCGCGCCAGTCGTAGTTGCTCACGAAGTTGCCGCCGGGGTAGCGGACGCAGGGCATGTCCAGGGCCCGCAGCGCCTCGGCCACGTCGGTGCGGAACCCCTGGTCGTCGCCCAGGGGATTCCCGGGATCGTAGACGCCGCCGTAGACGGCGCGGCCGAGGTGCTCGAGGAATCCGCCGAAGATGCGGCGGTCGATCGGACCGATGCGGCGATCGGTGTCCAGGCGGACGGTGGCTTTCACGGGGGATACCTCCTTGTCGACGCACCCGGCTTCAAGGGGCGGCCAAAGCTGTCCTCGCCGCCCGGCAGAGGCAAGCGGGCGGCGCGTTCCATTGGACCGTCCCCCGGCCCGGGATAGATTCTCGCCCAAGACGGGAGGATAACCCATGACCCACAAAGTGAGACTCGGCTTCATCGGCGCCGGCTGGTGGGCCACGAGCAACCACATGCCGATCCTGGCGGCCCGGGACGACGTGGACCTCGCCGGCGTCTGCCGCCTGGGCGCCCGCGAGCTGAAGCAGGTGCAGGACCGCTTCGGCTTCGCCTACGCCACCGAGGACTACCGCGACCTGCTGGCCAACTGCGAGCTGGACGGCGTCGTCGTCGCCTCGCCCCACCCCCTGCACCACGAGCACGCCCTGGCCGCCCTCGACGCCGGCCTGCACGTGATGTGCGAGAAGCCGATGACGACGCGCGCCGCCCACGCCCGCCAGCTCGTCGAGCGCGCCGGGGAGCAGGGCCTCCACCTGCTGGTCCCCTACGGATGGCACTACAAGCCCTTCGTGCAGCGGGCCCGGGAGCTGATGGAGGGCGGCGGCGTGGGCACCGTGGAGTACGTCCTCTGCCACATGGCCTCGCCGATCCGCCCGCTCCTCTCCGGCGATGAGGCCGACCTCGACGAGGAGAGCGGCGGCTCCGAGTCCGGCATCTTCGGCCCGGACCCGTCGACCTGGGCCGACCCGGCGCGCGCCGAGGGGGGCTACGGCCACGCCCAGATCTCGCACTCCTCGGGCCTGCTGTTCTGGCTCACCGGCCTGCGGGCGGCCTCGGTCTTCGCGGTCATGTCCGGGCCCGGCGCCGAGGTCGAGCTCTACGACGCCATGACCGTGCGCTTCGAGGGCGGGGCCGTGGGCAGCCTCTCCGGCGCCGGCAACGTGCCCCCGGGCCACGGCTTCCAGGTCGACCTGCGCTTCTTCGGCGACGAGGGCATGCTGCTCCTCGACTGCGAGCGCGCCCGCCTGGAGCTGGCCCGTTACGACGGCAAGGGAGAGTCCCTCGATCTCGACCCCGGAGCAGGCGCCTACGAGTGCTCCGGACCGCCGGCCAACTTCGTGGACCTCGTCGCCGGGAGGACCGACGTCAACCACGCTCCCGGGGAGGCGGCCATGCGCGGCGTCGAGGTTCTCGACGCGGCCTACCGTTCCGCCCGGTCGGGGCGGGAGGAGAAGGTGTGATGGGCGCGAGCTGCCCGGGGCTGAGGATCACCGCCGTGGAGACCTTCCTCGTGGAGGGCAACGGCTGCTTCGTGAAGATCCACACCAACGAGGGGATCACCGGACTGGGCGAGGGCTCGATCAGCGACAACAAGGCGGGCACCATCGCCCAGTGCATCAAGGACTTCGAGGGCCACCTCATCGGCAAGAACCCCACCGACATCGAGTATCTCTGGCAGGGGCTCTACCGCTGGAACCGCTGGCACGTGGGGGTCCTCTTCAGCACCGCCCTCAGCGCCATCGACATCGCCCTGTGGGACATCCTCGGGAAGGTGGCGGGCCTGCCGATCTACAAGCTCCTCGGCGGCGCGGCGCGGGAGAAGGTCCGCATCTACGCCGGCGGCAGCGGCAGCAAGGGGGTGCAGCGCGCCCGCGGCCTGGGGTGCAACGCCATCAAGACGGGCCCCCCCGTCACCAAGGTCGGCGATCCTCTCACCGTGCCCATGCCCTGGGACCTGAAACGGGCCACCGCCCTCATCGAGGAGATGCGGATCGAAGGCGGCGACGACTTCGACATCCTCATCGACGCCCACGGCCGGCTGACGCCGACGATGGCCCTGGAGTACTGCAAGGCGATCGAGCCGTACCGCCCCTTCTGGGTGGAGGAGCCGATCCAGGTGGAGGGATCGAACGACGCCCTCGAGTGGCTGAGCCAGCGCACCACCGTGCCCCTGTGCATGGGCGAGCGCAACTTCACCAAGTGGGGCTTCCAGGACATCATCGCCAGGCGCCTGGTGAGCTACCTCAACCCCGACATCGTCCACTGCGGCGGCATCTCGGAGTTCAAGAAGATCGCCGCCATGGCCGAGGCCCAGTACATCCAGGTCTCCCCCCACATCACCTACAGCCGGGTCGGCATACTCGCCGAGATCCACGTGGGCCTGAACTGCCCCAACAGCGTGATCCAGGAGATGTCCGGCTACGAGGCCGATGCCGCCAGGGAGAAGACCGACTGGAGGGACGACCTGTTCTACGGGCACCGGTTCCAGGTGAAGGACGGTTTCGTGACGCTGCCGGACACCCCCGGCCTTGGCGTCGAGCTGAACGAGGAGGTGGCCCGCGCCCACCCCTACGTGCCGCTGCTGCGCCAGGAGCTGCGCTACGAGGACGGGTCGGTGGAGGACAACTGAGCTTCGGCAGGATGTCCCGCGGCTCGAGGGGCGCGGGGCCTCAGCCGGGGATCTTGCCCCGGAGGGCTTCGAGCTTGTCCCCGTCGATCGATTCCCCGGCCCGGCGCACCAGCTCCCGCGCCTTTTCGTAGCGCTTCTGGTCGACCAGGTACTCCACGTAGACCCGCCACGCCGTGAAG
>CAZEHQ010000138.1:0-7711 GCA_964512165.1 uncultured Gemmatimonadaceae bacterium
CTCGCCGGACTCGGGTGCAGGATCTCGCCGATGACGAAGCCGCCGCCGTCGAGGGCGGCGCGGGCCCGGTCGCGCCCGAAGCGGCCGACGCCGAGGACGCGGGCGGGCTCGAGGTGATCCACGATCCGCAGCAGCGCCCGGTCGCAGATGTCGAACAGCGGCGCCCGCTCCTGCGCCGGGAGCTTGTCGGGTGTGCGGTTGCGGCCGCTCTCCTCGAGGAAGGCCAGGGGGCAGTAGTTCCACACGAAGAACCGGTCGAAGAAGCGGTCGGGGGTGCCGAAGCGGTCGCGGGCCCACCCCCACAGGCGCTCGCCGCTGACCTCGCTGCGGCGGCAGTCGAAGCCCTCCACCGGGCGCCGCGGGTGCTGCGACCGCGGCCGGCGCACGCCGCCGTCGATGCCCAGCCAGTCGCGGACGAGGCCGACCTCGCCGAAGGGGACGCCGGTCTGCACCATGCCCCAGGGCCCGGGGTTCATGCCCACCAGCAGGACCTCGGCCTCGCGCCGGCAGTAGCGCTCCAGGTAGGCCCGGTGGGCCTCGAAGGCGTAGACCAGGGGGTTGTACACGTGCGCCACCGGGGCCGAGAACCGCAGCCGTCCCGCGGACCGTCCGAGGCCGCGGGCCACGGAGACCGGCGTCACTCGCTGTAGACCGCCTCGATGAGGCCCCGCATGTAGCCGATGGCGTAGAGGCGCTCCATGGAGTGCGTGTCCTCGAAGTCCTCGTAGGTCAGCTGCGGGAAGTGGTCGGGGCGCGCCACGCCGCCGTAGCCGACGTCCTTGTAGGCCCGGACGCAGGCCGCCATGTCGTGCTGGCCGTCGTCGTGGAAGGCCTCCTGGAACTTCTCCGGCGTGCCGCGGATGTCGCGGAAGTGGACGAAGTGGATCTTCTCCTGCCCCCCGAAGTGGCGGATGACGCCGGGCAGGTCGTCGGTCATGAGGCCGAAGTTCCCCTGGCAGAGGCCGATGCCGTTGGCCGGGCTGGGCACGAGATCGACCATGCGCTGGTAGTTGTCGACGCTGCTGATGATGCGGGCCACGCCCTGGATCGGCGACAGGGGCGGGTCGTCGGGATGCATGGCCAGCTTGACGCCGGCCTCCTCGGCCACGGGCACGACCCGCTCGAGGAAGTACCTCAGGTTGTCCCACTGATCGGCCTCGGTGATCTCGCCGTGGGCGCCGGCCTCGTGGGTGCGGTTGAACTCCTCCAGGTCGAATCCCGTCACCCTGGAGCCTCCCCGTGACGGCAGCTCCCGCGAGGTGCGGATCACCATGTGGACGGGCATCCACGCCGGGCACCAGACCGGGATGCCGGCGGCGCCCATGTTGCGGATGAACTCGCACACGACGGCGATCTCCTCGTCGCGCCCCTCGCGCCCGAGCTTGGTATTCTCCATGGGGGGGCGGCTCTCGATGACGGCCAGGCGATAGCCGTTGCTCTCGTACTGCGACCTGCGGCGCGCCAGGGAGACGCGGCTGAAGGGCTGGGCGTCGTCGTCGACGGGCCTGTCCGCCAGCGGCGTCAGGTCGAAGGTGCCGACGGCGTGCTCGACGCCGCACTGGGCGCCGAAGGTGGAAACGGCGGTGGCGTCGGGTCCCAGGGCCAGGGCGATGTGCATGGGGTCGTCCTTTCTGCTCGAGGCTGTCTCCGGCGGAGGGCTGAAGAAACGGCGCCCCGGCGGCGTGTCAATCAGGCGAGGCTCTCCCGGGCCGCCGCCGGGACTTGCCGGCGATCGGCGCGACTCCGCCTCCGGCCGGGCAAGCCGGGCGTCCCGCTTCGGCCCGTTCCGGGGCGGTTGCCGGGAAGGGAGGGACCCCGTAGATTCGTCGGGCTTCGGTCGCCGCGTCGGCGGCGGCGCTCCACCTGGCTCGAGGAAGACGAAATGATCAAGACCCGCGCACATGGCCGATCGGCGTCCGCGCGGGGGACCCGCATGGCGGGGACCTGCTGCTGTTGTTGTTGCGAGCCCACTCCGGGGCGGGAGGCCGTGCCTTAGACGCAAGCCGGCCTCGCCAACACGGCAGCGCCGATCCCTGATCCCGCAGGAAGGCGCATCCACCGCCCCGATGAGTCAGTCGGGGCGGTTTTTTTGTGAGAATTCGAGAACAGACGGAGGAGTCATGGAAACAGAAGAATGGACCGGGGAGCGGCTCGCCCGGGTCAGCGCGGGGCTCGAGACCGCTCACCCCCGCGAGATCCTGGCCTGGGCCCTCGACAACTTCCACCCGGAGATCGCTCTCGCCTGCAGCTTCGGCGGCGTCTCCGGCATGG
The DNA here is from genome assembly GCA_964512165.1 of uncultured Gemmatimonadaceae bacterium. Lineage (GTDB taxonomy): Bacteria > Latescibacterota > UBA2968 > UBA8231 > UBA8231 > UBA8231. Next base: position 2,272 of record CAZEHQ010000138.1, read on the forward strand.
TCCTCCTCGACATGGCCATGAAGAGCGACCGGTCCGTGCCGGTCTTCTACGTGGATACCGGCTTCCTCTTCACGGAGACCCACGCCCTCAAGGACGAAGCCGCGCGCCGCTACGGGTTCCTGCCCCTGGCCTACAAGCCGGATCTGTCCGCCGGGCAGCAGGCCGTCCTGCACGGGCCGGAGCTGTGGAAGGACGACCCCGACCTCTGCTGCCAGATCCGCAAGGTCGCCCCGAATGAGCGCGCCCTCGAAGGGCGCAGAGCATGGATCACCGGCCTGCGCCGGGACCAGGGCGAGACCCGCCGCGACGTTGCCATCGCCGCCTGGGACACGAGATTCGACCTCGTCAAGATCAACCCCCTGGCGGCGTGGACCGAGGAGGATGTGTGGCACTACGTCCGCGACAACGACGTGCCCTACAACAACCTCCACGACCGCGGGTATCCGAGCATCGGCTGCACCCACTGCACGCGCGCCGTCAGGCCCGGGGAAGATCCGCGGGCCGGCCGTTGGTCGGGCGGGGACAAGGTGGAGTGCGGCATCCACATCGACCCCGTGACGGCCGAAGTCGTCTCGACGACGGCGGCAACCGGGGCGGGGGAGACGCGGCCCCATTACAGCACACTACTCTCGGAAGGAGATGAAGCGTGACCATCGATCACAAAGGTGTGACCATCTGGTTCACCGGGCTGTCAGGCGCGGGCAAGAGCACGATCGCGGAGCGGCTGCTGGCGTGCCTGCGGGAGCGGGGCGTCAAGGCCGAGTTGCTCGACGGCGACGTGGTCCGCACCAACCTCAGCAAGGGGCTGGGGTTCAGCAAGGAGGACCGCGACACCAACATCCGCCGCATCGGGTTCGTCAGCCAGTTGCTGACGCGCAACGGCGTCGTCAGCATCGTCTCGGCCATCTCGCCGTACCGCGAGGTGCGCGACGAGGTCCGCCGCGAGATCGGCAGCTTCATCGAGATCCACGTCCACGCCTCCCTCGACGAGCTGGTGCGGCGTGACGTCAAGGGGCTGTACGAGAAGGCCCTCAAGGGAGAGATCCCCAATTTCACCGGCGTCTCCGATCCGTACGAGGAGCCGCTGAGCCCCGAAGTGGTGGTCAACACGGAGGAGGAGAGCGTCGAGGAGAGTCTCGGCAAGGTGCTCTCGGCGCTCGAGGCGCGGGGTGTCATCCCGTCGGGCACGGCGAAACAGCCGGCGGAGGCCGCGGCCCGATGACGATCCCCATCGCACCCCACGGCGGCGAGCTCGTCGACCGGCTGGCCTCACCCGCACAGGCGCGGGAGATCCGCGCCCGCGCCGGCGGCCTGCCCCGCCTCACCCTCTCTCTCCGCGAGTCCGCCGACCTCGACCTCATCGCCGTCGGCGCCATGAGCCCCCTCACCGGCTTCATGGACCGCGCCGACTACGAGCGCACCGTGGGCGAGATGCGCCTCGCCGACGGCACCCTCTGGAGCCTGCCCATCACCCTCTCCGCGCCGCCGGAGGCCGCCGCCGCCCTCGACGCCGGCCGCGAGGCGGCCCTGCACGACGCCGCGGGACGGCTCGTGGGCGTCATCGAGGTCGCCGAGGTCTACCCGTACGACAAGCAGGCCGAGGCACGGAACGTCTTCGGAACGGATGACGAGGACCACCCCGGCGTCGCCTCCGTCTACCGGCAGCACGACCTGCTCGTGGGCGGCGCGGTCACCGTCGTCGAGCGCGAGGAGCTGGAGGAGGTCCTGCGGCCCTACCGGCAGGACCCGGCCGAGACCCGTGCCGCCTTCGCCGAGCGGGACTGGCGCACCATCGTCGGGTTCCAGACGCGCAACCCCGTGCACCGGGCCCACGAGTACATCCAGAAGGCGGCCCTGGAGATCGTCGACGGCCTGCTGCTGCACCCCCTCGTGGGCGAGACCAAGCCCGACGACATCCCCGCCGATGTGCGCATGCGCTGCTACGAGGCCCTGCTGGAGGGCTACTACCCCGCCGGCCACGTGCATCTCTCGGTGCTGCCCGCGGCGATGCGCTACGCCGGCCCGAAGGAGGCGATCTTCCACGCCCTCCTCCGCAAGAACTACGGCTGCACCCACTTCATCGTCGGGCGCGACCACGCCGGCGTCGGGTCGTACTACGGCACCTACGAGGCGCAGGACCTGCTGCGCAGCGTGCCGCCCGCCGACCTCGGCATCACCCCCCTGTTTTTCGATCACTCCTTCTACTGCAGGCGCTGCGAGGGCATGGCCTCCATGAAGACCTGCCCCCACGGGGCGGAGGACCGGGTGATCCTCAGCGGCACCCAGGTGCGCGAGATGCTCGCCGCCGGACAGGTGCCGCCCATGGAGTTCACGCGGCCGGAGGTGGCGCGGATCCTGATCGAGGCGGCGGCATAGCCGGCTAGTCCACTTCCACCTGCACCCGGCGCTGGTCCGGGTCGAAGGCGGCCAGGGTCGCCCCGTCCTCCACCAGGAAGGTCCCGCTCCGAAAGGCGGCGCGGTTCGGAGCCCGCGCCAGGGGGCGGCCGTCGACGCGGACCGAGCCCACCTCTCCGCCTGTCAGGCGCAGGGTCAGGTCCGGGGTCCGCACCGGCAGGTCCAAGCGGACGGTGCTCCCCTCGACCGAGACCTCGGCCATCTCCCGGGCGCAGGCGTAGGTGGTGATCTGGCTGCAGGTGCGCCACTCGGTGCGCTCGCCCCGGGGATCGCGCTCGGCGAGGCGCCCCACCACCTGCTGGAAGGCCCGGAAGCCGCGCCGGTCCTCGTCGTGCATCCCGTAGAATCCCTGCCAGTGGCTGATGAGCACCGCCGGCTCGCCGGCGTCGATGAGGGTTGGCAGTCGGCCGCCCTCCAGGTCGGGGGTGATGTACTTGTCGGCGTCGACCTCGCCGTACCCCGTCCAGCTGCCGGTCCAGTCGCCGGTGGAGGCGATGATCTCGCCCGTGGCCTGTCCCGTCTGACGGTCAGGGTACCACACGGGCGTGTCTACCGCGGCCTCCGAGGAGACCCGCTGGAAGAAGTACGGCACCGGGTTGCCGGTGACCTGGCGCACCGCCTCGCCGGCGCAGCGGGCGTAGAAGGGCAGGGTGCGGCCGCCGAAACCGCCGGGTGAGGTCACCCCCTGGGGGGGCAGACCCACGGCGTCGAGGATGCGGCAGGCCCGGGCGATGTACTCGGTGACCAGCTCCTCCCGGTCCTCGGGCAGGGCGGCCCAGTCGTACTGCTCCCAGATCCCGGAGGGGAGAGGCTGCAGGGTCTTCGGATCCACGACGAAGGTGTGGGTCAGCATCTCCGGCGTAATGTCGAAAGCGGGGACGATGACCTCGCGGCACATGGCCAGCCACTCCTCCTGCTGGGCCTTGCTGAAGAGGGGAAGCCCCTCGTCGATGCGGCCCAGGGCCGCCGGGCAGGGCACCACCGAGAACTTGCCCCTCACACCGCTGGCCAGGCACCACTCGGCGAACTGGCGGGTGAAGGAGGTGGGATGGACCACGGGCAGGTCTTGCCAGCGCCGGTTGCGGTCCTCCGCCAGGGTGCGGGCCGTCGTGCGGTCGCGGAGGAAGAAGTAGTTGAGGTTCACCAGGACCGTGGAGTCGTCGAAGATGATCGACAGGGGCACCCGGTCGAGGGCGTGACGGGCGATTTCGGCGAGCAAGGCGTTCTCCTCTCTGATGGCCGAGCGGTCCGAGTCGCGGATGATCGACGGTTGCATGTAATTCTTGCGTTCGCTCATTCGCAAGGGGGAATCGCGTGGCGAAAGACCTGATTGGCAGCAGGATCAAGGCGCTGCGGCATGCCCGGGGGCTGTCGCAGAACGACATGGCGCACCTGCTGGGATTCAATGACAGACAGACCATCTCGACGATCGAGATGGGTACCCGGCGGGTGACGGCGCAGGAACTTCTGCTCGCGGCCGAGAAGCTGGGCGTACCGCTCGGGTACTTCACGGATCCCTTTCGGCTGGAGGGGGAGGGTCGATTCTCGTGGCGGCAGACGGGAGTGCCGGAGCGGCTCGTGGAGTACGAGGGGCACGCAAGTCGATGGATCGCAGCCTATCGCACACTGGCGCCGCAGGTCGGCCGAGAGACGCGTCTGATGCGCCCGTCGCTGGGCCTGACCCGGCGGTCGCGGTTCGAGGACGCCATCCAGGCAGGCGAGCGCTTCGCCGCCGAGTTCGAGTTGGGGGAGGTTCCGGGCGAGCGTCTCGTCGAGGTGATGGAGGGTGCATTGGGCATTCTGGTGCTCATGGTCGACGCCGGCGAGGGAATCTCCGGTGCCGCCTGCCGCCTGCCGGAGTTGGACGCGGTGCTCATCGCCCGCCGCGAGATTGCGGGACGTCGTCACTTCGACCTGGCGCACGAGCTGTTCCACGTCCTGACCTGGGAGGCGATGCCGCCCAAACACATGGAGGAAGCGGTCGAGACGGGCGGCGACCGCGTCGAGCAGTTGGCCAGCAACTTCGCCGCCGCGGTCCTGATGCCGTCGGCGGTGGTGGCCGGGTACGGCCGGTGGGGGAGACTGGACTCGGACGCCCTGACCGCACGGCTGAACCGCGTCGCGTCGGCACTCAAGGTGACATCGTCGGCACTGAGGTGGCGGCTCGTAGCGCTGGGGGAGTTGCCGGCCACCACGGCGCGGCAGATTCCCGAGGCGTCGCTCAGGAACAACGGCGGGATGGAGGCGGAATCAGCTCCTCCGCCCCTGTTCTCGAAGCCCTTCGCCGAGGTTCTGGGACTGGCACTTGACCAGGGTCGCGTCTCCGTGCGGCGGGCGGCCGGGCTGGTAGAGACGCCAGTCGAAGAGCTGCCGGGGTTTCTGGCCGCGCACGGCCTTGAGCACGAAGTTGAGCTGTGAACGAAAGCGTCAGGCCGGGCGCGGTCGTGCTGGTGGATACGAACGCGATCATCGAAGCGCACCGGACCGGCACATGGGCGGCGCTCGCAGGCGCCTATGCCGTCGAGACAGTGGAAGACTGTGTGACGGAGACGCAGACCGGGTACCAGCGGCGAGCCCGGGAGCGTTGGATCGAGGTCGGTGACCTGGAGGCGTCGTTGAGTGCGGTGCACAAGGTGTCCGACCGGGAACGCGCCGAACTGGCCGTGCGTGTCAGCGACATCGCACTGGACCGCGGCGAGGAGGCGCTGTGGGCGCATGCCTTCGGGCGATCGGGGATGTGGTTCCTGTGCGGGCCGGATCGTGCGAGTCTCCGCGTGGGGATCCAACTACGGTTGCGTGATCGACAAAGCGGGACACCGGCCGAGGCGCGCACTGAGGCCTGCATTACACGAGCAAGTGGCTGGATCGCGTGGTGAGCGAGATGGTGGTTGCCGAGATCGGGGGGCGGAAGAGACGGTGACGATGCCGGACCACCCCGCCAGGCCAACTCACCCGCCGCCCATGGCAGCCGCCAGACGATCCAGGAGCCCATCATCGGCCGGCATCAGCCCGGAGGCCGGCAGAC
>CAZEHQ010000138.1:7811-11984 GCA_964512165.1 uncultured Gemmatimonadaceae bacterium
GCCAGACGATCCAGGAGCCCATCATCGGCCGGCATCAGCCCGGAGGCCGGCAGACGCCGCAGCAGGTCGACCCAGCGGTCGTTCTGCGCCTGCGCCCGCTGCAGGTAGGGCACCGCTTCCTCCTCGCGTCCCTCGCCGGCCAGGGTCACACCCACCCAGAACGGAGCCTCGCCGCCGGTGGCCTCATCGGGCACCAGCTCGGTCGCGGCGCGGTAGGCATCCATGGCGGCCTCCAGGTCCCCCGCGGTCACCAGTTCGTCCCCCTCGTTGAGCTTGTGGTAGGCGCGCGCCAGGCGCACCAGGCGGCGCAGCTCTTCCACCGGCTCGGGATGATCTTCCACGCGCAGGTCGAAGGCGCGGTCGACCCACGGCCGGCCGGTATCCTCGGCGGAGACCACGAGGATCGCCGCCGACTGCCGGCCGCGCAGGTCGCCTCCCTCGGCCTCGGCCACTTCCAGGGCGGCGAGCAGCCTCTCGGCCAGATCGCCCCCGGCCTCCTCGTAGGCCTTCGCCATGGCCGGCCAGACGCTGCCCCGGTCCATCAGGTTCGCCTGAACGCTGTACTGGGCACCGGCCTGGTGGCCGGCGGCGGCGATGGCGCGTTCACCCGTGTGAACGGCCACGTTCCCTTCGGCATCGACCATGGCCACCTGCCGCACCGCGGCGTCGGCATCCCCGGCGAGCAGGGCGGTGAGCGCCTCCCGGGCCGTCTTGCCCATGGCCATCAGTTCGAGGCCGAGGGGACCGTAGGCCGGGTCGACGAGGGACTGGGTGGCCACGGCGCCGACACCGGGACGGGCCCAGGGAACGATGGGACCCACGGAAAACCAGTGGGACTGCACCGCCACGCCGAGCTGGCCGCTGACGGAGTCGCGGGCGACGATGGAATAGGTGGCCACCGGCCGCCGCCAGTCCGGGGCGTCGGCGGCGGCCAGCTGTGCCGTGGCGAGAATCAGGATGATCAGGCGCATGGCAGCTGCAACGCTCCGGGTCAACAGAAGGTCTCCCATTTTCAGAAGATCTCCAGAACCGGGCGGCCTTCCCAGTCCTCCGCCAATGTCAGATCCAGGACGTGGGCGAGCGTCGGCGCGGTATCGATGATGCGCACGGGCGCCTCGATCTCGCCGGTCTTGCGGATCTTCGCTCCCGCCGCGATCCACGGGATCGTCAGGTCCTCGGGCATGTCCGTCCCGTGGCTCTGCCCGTGTCCGCCGTGGTCGCTCTGCACGAGGATGAAGTAGCGGTCCAGGAGACCTGTCTTCTCCAGTTCCTCCAACAGGATCCCGATCGCCCGGTCGGCGGCACCGATCTGCTCGATGTACTCCGCCGACATCCACCCGTGCCGGTGTCCCGCGATGTCCACGATCCCGAGGTAGACGAAGCAGAAGTCCGGTTGCTCGGCCACCACGTGTTCCGCCGCGATGCGCGCGATCGTCAGGTCGCCCTCCGGCTCGTCGAGGTTGGCCCGGTAGTAGGAGAAGTCGAGGGAACCCGGCCCCGCCAGGTCCCGGAGCTGCTCCCAGTTGTAGACGAAGGCCGTCCTGAGGTCCCTGGCGTGGGCGGCCTCGGCGATGCTCGGCACGGGACGAACCATGGGGACCCAGGTGTTGGTGGTGATGCCGTGCCGCGACGGCGTCACCCCGCGGAACATGGAGGTGTGACACGGCAGGGTGGAAGAGGGGACGACGCTCTGCGCGTTGAGAGTCCAGGCCCCCCGCGCCATCAGGCTGTCGATGGCCGGCGTATCCGCCTGCTGGATGCCGTCGGGACGGCAGCCGTCGATGACGATGAGGATGGTGCCGCAGTTCTGCATGAAGATCTCCTTCTCCTCGTGTTGGATCGTCAGAAGTAGAGCTTGGTCTCGAGATAGTAGAAGTCTGGCCAGGTCCCGAACTCGCTGTGGAAACGCAGCTCGTGCGCCGTGCTTCCCGAGGGCCGCCGGCCCCGCGCCAGCACCGCCCCTGCGGTCACCTCGACCTCGTCGGCGGCCGCGTACACGAGGCCGGGCTGCGCCAGCCGGGAGCCGTCCCCCGGTGCCCACAGCAGGGCGAGGGATCCGCTGACCAAGGGGTGGAGCCGGCCGCTGCCGAGCCCCCCGAGCAGGTGGCGGGAGGCGTGTCCGAGGCGGCCCTCCGCCACCCGGGCGAACCGATCCTCCAGGTCGCCGCGGGCGGCGCCGTTGTAGAAGTACTCGGCCTGCAGTTGCAGGTCGCGGACGGCGAAACCGCGGCCGGCACCAGCCACCGCGCCGAGGTGGCTGTCGACCGCCGAACCCGCCCGTGCCCCGGCCCCGGTCTCGTCCAGGGCGGCGAACCAGGCCGCTTCGCCGCGCAGCTGCAGGGACCCCAGCTCACCGGCGGCAGCTCCCCCGAGGTGATACCCCCCGAGGATCCTGCCTCCCTGGGCGGCGAGGTCCCAGCCGCGGGTGTTCCCGAAGAGGCGCGCCACGAGGGCGCTGCGGTACCAGGCGTCGCCGCCCCCGGCGGGCGGGGCCCCGGACCGCTCGCGGCCGGGTGCCCCGACCAGGGTGGCGCCGGAGAAGTCGCCGAGGGGGAGGTCGATGCGCAGGGCGTCGACCCCGGCCTTGTAGTCGCGGTCGAACCGGGTGGCGCCGAAGGGCAGGAACAGGTCGAGGGGGTTCCAAAGCCAGGTCTTGCCGAAGGTGATCGCCTGCCGTCCGAGGGTGAGGTCGGCGCTCGCCAGGGCGATCCTGAGGTTGGCGCGGTCGAGGTGGACGGAAGCCCTGACGTCGCCGGTGTCGCCCCACTCGCGGCGCGCGCTCGCCAGGCGATAGGGGACCTCGGCGCCGCCGGCTCCCGGCAGGTTCACCGAGCCGGCGCCGGCCCTCGCGAAGGTGGTCAGGGCCAGCTCCTGGACGGCGTGGGCCTCCCAGCGCAGGCGCGGGTGCGGGCGGCCGGAGGCGATGACCCGCAGGGCGAGGTCGGTGCGGCCGTCGGCGCCGTTGTCCCGGCCCCAGAGCAGGGGCTGGTCGTAGTTGCGCGCCGCCGCGCTGGTGACCCGGAGGTTGGCGTCGACGTCGGGGAGATAGCCGCCGGCAGCCGGGCTTGACGCCGGCACCCCCGCGAGCGCCGCGCCGAGGCAGGCGGCGGCCGGCCTCATTCCGCGGCATCCTCGCCCGGCGCCGTATCGCCGGTGATGCGGCCGTCCGTGAGGGTCAGCAGGCGCCGGGCGCGCTCGAGGACGCGGCTGTCGTGGGAGGAGAACAGGAAGGTCGTTCGGCGCTCCTCGTTCAGTTGCGCCATCAGGTCCATCAGCGACGACGCCGTCGTCTGGTCGACGTTGGCCGTCGGCTCGTCGGCCAGCACCAGCGCCGGCGCCGAGGCGATGGCCCGGGCGATGGCGACGCGCTGCTGCTGGCCGCCGGACAGCTCCCGCGGGAAGCGGTCTTCCATGCCGGTCAGACCGACCTGGGCCAGCAGCTCCATCACCCTCTCGCGCCGTTCCCGCGGCGGCGCCCCCTGCAGCATGAGGATGTACTCGGCGTTCTCGAAGGCGGTCAGCACCGGGATCAGGTTGTAGGCCTGGAAGACGAAGCCGATGCGCCGCAGGCGCAGCTCGCTGAGGCGGCTGCCCGAAGCCGAGGTGATCTCCTCGCCGGCGACGAAGACCCGGCCCGCCGTGGGCCGGTCGAGGCCGCTGACGATGTTGAGGAGGGTGCTCTTGCCGGAGCCGGAGGGCCCGGCCACGGCGGTGAACTCGCCTTCGTGGATCTCGAGGTCGATCCCCGCCAGGGCGCGGGTCACCACCGGACCTTCGCCGTAGTCCTTGACGACCCCCTCGAGGCGGACGATGGCGGCGCTCATGGTCAGGCCCGCAGCACGTCGGCCACGGCGATGCGCGAGATCTGCCGGCCCGGGATCAGGCTGAGGACCACGGTGGCCAGAAAGACCAGCAGCCACATGGAGACCAGCAGCTCGACGGTGACGTCGGCGTAGACCACGGTGTCGATGGCGAACCCGGAGACATCGACCTCGTCGCCGTACAGCCGGGAGATGTCGAGCCCTTCGGTCTGCATCCACCAGCCGAGGCCGCCGCCGACCAGGACCCCGAGGGTGCTGCCGAGGGCGCCGAGCAGGGCCGACTCGACGACCACCTGCAGGCGCAGCAGCGACGCCGAGACCCCGAGGGCGAGCTGCATGGCCAGCTCGCGGG
>CAZEHQ010000139.1:0-11949 GCA_964512165.1 uncultured Gemmatimonadaceae bacterium
GGTGCCGGCGCCGACGACGAGATGGAGGCGGCGCGTCAAGCGGCCCGGCAGATTGACGGACAGGATATGGCACATGCCGCGAGTGCGCCCCGGGCGGGCGGTCAGGCGCTCGACATGGCGGTCTTGTACACGGTGTAGTTCTTCAACACCTTCTTCACGTAGATCCGCGTCTCCTTGTAGGGGATGCGCTCCACGAAGGCGTCGGCGTCGTCCAGCGGCAGCCGCCGGACCCACTGCTTGGCGGCGGAGGGCCCGGCGTTGTAGGCGGCCAGGCCGAGCTCGAAGCCGACCTCCCGGGTGCGGCCCGAGGCGAAGGAGCGCATCTGCTCGCCGAGGTAGCGCGAGCCCATGCGGATGGAGACCCCCGGGTCGGCCAGCAGGCCCTTGTCGAAGTCCCCCATCCCCTCCTTGGAGGCCAGGGAGCGGCCCGTGCGCGGCATGATCTGCATGACCCCCAGCGCCCCGGCATGGGACTCGGCCCCCTCCTCGAAGCGGCTCTCCTGCCGGATGACGGCCAGCACGAGGTAGGGGTCCAGCCCGGCCTCGCCTGCAGCCGTCCTCACCTGCTCCCACGAGAAGCCGGCGCCGTCCGGGGCCGGGTGCCGGTGGTCGCCGCGGCGCCGCCCCGGGCTTCCGCTGTACCCCATGCTGACGGCGCGCGCCGAGTAGTAGGAGCGCGGGAAGTGGTCGGCAACCGTCTGGAAGAGCACTTCCGCCTCCGGCTCCAGACCCAGGCGCCGGGCGCTCTTGCCGGCCCAGAAGAAGCTCTGGTCGACGAGGTGCGGCTCCGAGGCGTCGACGCCAACCCTCTGGAACCGGTAGAGCGACTCCCGGTAGCGCCCGGCGCAGTACAGCATGAAGGCGGCGCTCCAGTTCGCCTGGTCGCGCAGCGGGCTGCGGGGGTGCTCGTCCACCAGCTGCCCGAAGAGGTCGCGGGCGCGGGTGTAGTCGCCGCCGCGCTCGGCCGCCTTGGCCGCCTGCCACAGGGCCTCGGCGGCGAGTTCGTGCCCCGGGTGCTCGGCCGCCAGCCGCGCGAAGGTGACGACGGCCTCCTGGTCGCGGTGGCGGCGCACCTGGATCCCGCCCATCTCGTAGAGGCTGTCGGGATCGGCGGGCTGCTCATCGCGCTCCCCGGCGCCCGGCACCACCGGAGGGAGGGAGAGGGAGTCGGTGCGGGTCCCCTGCCGCTCCGGGGAGAAACCCCCGGCCCCGGCGTCCGCCGGTTCCTGCGCCGCGGGAGCCTTCTCCGCGGCCTCATCCGCCGGCCGCAGGGCCAGGCGGGCCTCGATCAGCAGCGCCCCTGCGAGGAACACCCCGGTCAGAGCGATCCCGGTCACGGGTCCGAACTCCTGCTTTCTCTTTCTGGGTGGCCTTTGCATGGTCATGCTCCCCGTTCAAGGCTGCGGCGGGTCCCGGGGCGCCTCCTCCACCGACCCCTCCAGCTCGCGGAGGGTGTGACGGATGCTCTCGAGACAGGCCCGGATCTCGCGGTCGATTTCCTCGAGCTGGCGGTCGATCCGTTGTCGCGTCCCTGGATCTGCCTTCCCTTGCCGCCCATTCATCTCTCCTGGCGTTGCCTTTCCCTCCCAGGTGGCGTTCGCTTGGCCCGGCTGGAACAGCAAAGCCCATGCCTCCCCCCCGGCGACGGCCTGAACCGTCCCCGGGAGAAGGGCCTATCTGTCGGTTTTACAGTGGGTTAAGGAGATGCCGAGGAAAGCGGACCCCGACATCGGCAGCGGCGGTGCGAGGGGGAAATTCCGGTGGTCCGACGGCGGGCCGACGGGAAAAACCTGCCGGCGGGACCGGGGCTTGGATCAGGCTGCCGGAACCGTGCGCCGGGCCGGGATGACGGGCCGGATCCCCGGGCCGAGGCCGGGAACCGCGGCACCCGCCGGGAGCGCCCGGCGTCCGCCAGGCCGGCCTCGTCCCCGCGGCCGGGGGATCACCACTTGCCGGCGCGGTACTCGGTGAGGGCGCGGTCCATCAGCCGGCGGGCCCCCGCCCGGGGCTCGTCGTCCTGGAGCTGGCGGTAGATGCCGGCGAAGATCTCCACGTCGTTCTCGATCTCGGTCTCGAAGCCGGGGACGATCTGGCGCGTGTAGTGCTGGGCAAGGCCGGCGTAGGCGGCGTACGTCGTCCAGTCCAGCTCGCCGCTGGCCAGGTCCCGCGCCTCCGCCTCCCGGAACAGGTCCAGGAGCAGGTGCATGCCCACCTCGTGGACGATGAGGCCGAGCATGTGATCGCGGTCCCCGATGGGGGTCAGGAGGCTGCGGGCGTAGCCCAGCCCCGTCACCCCGCTGCCCCCGGGGGCGGAGGTGAGGACGATCTCGTAGCGGCCGCCGCGGAAGCGCACGCCCGTCTCGCGCTCCCAGGCGCCGATCAGGTCGAGGGACCACAGCTCGCCGTTGAGGTGGTCGGCGATCGGCTCCAGGTCGGCCTCCACCTCGGGCCACACCCGGTCGTGCCAGGCGGGGTAGTTGCGCTCGTACACCGACACGAGCTGGCGGATCGCCCGCAGGTAGCCCTCGTAGACCTCGGCGCGGCTGTAGAAGAACCCCTCGAAGTCGAAGAGCCAGCTCTTCAGGCGCTCGTGGGCGCCGTAGTAGGGGTCGCGCAGCTCCCGGTAGTCCCGGTTGCGCATGGCCTGGTCGAGGGCGTGGAGGTACTCGAACAGCTCGTGCTCGCTCTCCAGGGGCAGGTAGGCGGGCAGGAGCACGAAGAACGGGGCCAGGTCGCCGGTGACGCCCTGGCCCCACTGCAGCGCCGGGGCGTGCAACTGCAGGACCTGGGCGGACTCGACGTCCACCGTGTGGCCCCAGGCCTCGGCGTACGGGTTCGGCCAGGGGAGGCCGGCCACGGCCGTCAGGTGCAGCAGGTAGTTGGGGATCGCCTCGACGACGCAGACCGCCTCCGCCTCGCCCTCGCCGGCGAAGACGGGCCCCCCCGGCGGCCGGGCGGCCGGGGCGGCGCAGCCCGCGGCGAGCAGCAGCAGCGGCGCCATGAGGAACCAGCGGTTCATCGTCGGACCGGAATCCCCGGGGCTTCCGCCGCGGCCCTACAGCAGCCCGAACCTGCCCGCCAGGCCCCAGGCGCTGATGGCGGCGAAGATCCCCAGCACGAAGGCCGACAGCCAGCCCCCGGCGGCGATCAGCCAGTGGGTCCGGTAGGCCCGGGGCAGGAGCCGGTTGAGGTAGAGGGCGCCGAGGCTGATGAGGAAGATCGCCAGGTTGGCCAGCAGGAAGCTGGCGATCTGGATGAGCGTGTCGAAGGGCACCCCCGTCCAGATCAGGGCCAGGGCCGCCGACGCCACCCACAGGCAGCTCACCCTCTTGATCCCCTCGTAGCTCCACTGGCGGCGGGGCCAGATGGCGGCGAGGAACTCCTGCACCACGCGGGCATAGACCTCCGGCAGGGCCTGCAGGGTCCCCCACAGGGCCGCGAGGATGCAGACGTAGTAGATCCACACCAGCGACGGATGGATCGCCCGCCACACGTGGGCCTGCTCGGTGAGCAGGCTCCAGCCCTCGAAGCGGGTCTGCAGCGGGAACAGCACCGCCGCCCCCGACAGCATGAAGGCCGCCGTCACCACGAAGAGGACCACGGCGCCGGCGCCCACGTCCCAGCGCACGGGGGAGGTGAGCACCCGCAGGCGGCGCACCGAGTCGGCGTCCTCGGGCAGGTGCTCCACGCGGCCGCTGGCCAGGGACTGCTCGCGGATCGCCTCGATGCGCGGATGGTCGGTCAGGCCCCAGCGGTGCAGGCCGACCCAGTTGGAGTAGGCGAGGTAGATGAACACGCCGCCGCCGACGTAGCCGAAGGTGGTGGCCATCATCAGCAGGGGATTGGCGCGCGCCGCCTCCGGGGCCCAGGCCGGCAGGTCCGGAATCTGTCCGAAGCTCAGACTGCCGGCGAGGGCGGCGCCGAGGTCGGGGCGCACGATGGCGGTCCCCACGGCGGTGCCGGCCACCAGGACCAGGCAGATCAGGATCTGCTGCTTCTCGAGGCGCGAGAAGGAGAGGCGCATGCCCAGGGCCAGGGCCAGGAGGATGAAGAGGGAGGTGCCCGCGTTCTGCCAGAGGACGGGGGAGGAGCCCTCGGGCCCGGCGAGATAGTGGACGAGGTTGCCGCAGGGCTTGGCGATGGCCACCCAGGCCATGGGCGCGCAGGACATCTCGAGGCCCACCAGCAGCAGCAGGAACCAGCCGCGCGGACCGGGCAGCTGCACCAGGCGGTGGCCGATCAGCTCGCCGCTGACGGCGGTGTAGCGGCCGATGAGGTAGGTGACGAAGACCCCCTTGACCACGGCCGACAGCAGCACCAGCCACAGCAGCCCGTACCCGGCCCAGGCGCCGGCGCGCACGACGACGATCGTCTCGCCGGCGCCGATGCTGACCGAGGCCACGATCGCCGCGGGACCGAACATGGCCAGCAGCCGCCGGACCTTGCCCGCCGACCACGGTTCCGCGAAGAGCCCCGTCGCCGGGGGGATCCGGGCCTGTTCCGTCATGCCCACTATATAGGGATCGCCCCGCGCCGGGGGAAATTCACCGGCGCGGCTGCTCCGGGGAGGCGTTTGACACACCCTCCGGCGCGCGGTCTAGATTGCCCGGAGTGGATCCTCTCATGGAGTCCATCCCCTCCGCTCCCGCCGAGGCCGCCGACACCTGCCGCCTCGTCGAGCCCTCCGAAGCCTACCGCGACAGCTTCCTCGAAGGCGCCGCCGAGTTCGCCCGGGAGGGCCGTCTCGACTCCACCTACGCCGCCGGCCTGGGCTACGACCTGCGGCGGCTGACCCGCGACCTGCCGTCTTTCGTCCACGATCTTCGGCGCCTGGGCGACCGCTCCGGCTTCGATGGGCGCGGCTACCCGGACCGCGTCTACTGGCTCGTCGACGGCGGCCGCTATCTCGGACAGACGTCGATCCGTCCCGACCTCAGGACGGAATACCTGATCACCTACGGGGGACACGTGGGCTACAGCATCCGGCCCGGGCATCGGCGGCGCGGGTACGGGCACCGCATCCTGGGGCTGGCCCTTCAGCGTTGCCGCGAGTTGGGGCTCGAGCGCGTGCTGGTGACCTGCGACGACGACAACGTCGCCTCGAAGCGGATCATCGAGGCCAACGGCGGCGTCTTCGAGTCCGACATGGTCATGGACGCCCGGACCGCCCGAGCGGAGGGCCGCGGCGGCGAGATCCGCAAGCTGCGCTACTGGATCGATCTCTCCGGGACCCCTTCGTGACCGCGGGGCTGCATCGGCCCGACTACGAGGGCGGCTCCATCGTCAACCTCGCCGCCTCGGTGCTCGACGCCTTCGGCGCCGAGCCGCCCGCCCCGCCCCTGCGCCCGGAGCTGCTGCCCCCGGAAACCCTCGCCGGACCCGGCGGCGTGGTCCTGCTGGTGATCGACGCCCTCGGCCACGCCTCCCTGCGTTCGGTCCCGGGCGACCGCACCCCGCACCTGACGCGCCTGGCCGCGGAGACAGCGGGAGGCCTGCGGCGGCTGACCTCGATCTTCCCCTCCACCACGGCCGCCGCCCTCAACAGCCTGGCCACCGCCCAGCCGCCGTCGGCCCACGGCGTCCTCGGCCACAACCTCTGGCTGGAGGAGCAGGGGGCGATGGTCAACATGCTCACCCTCCGCCCCCTCGGGGAGGATGATCCCCTCTCGGAGGAAGCGGTGCGCCGCGTGCCCACGGTCTACGAGCTCCTCGCCCGCGCCGGCGTGCCGTCGACCCTGGTCACCGACGCCGCGTACGAGGGCGCCCCCTTCACCAACCTGATCCAGGAGGGGGCGCGGTTCCTGGGCCACCGCAGCCTGTCGCACCTGTGCTACTTGCTGGGAGAGGCCCTCGACGAGGCCCGGGGGAAACGCGCCTTCTACTCCCTCTACTGGCCCGTCATCGACACCCTGTCCCACCTCCACGGGCCGGACGGCGCCGAGCCCTCGGAGGCCTGCCGCCTGGAGATGGAGTTCATCGACCTGATGGTGGGAAAGGTGCACGGCCTCTGCCGGCAGCACGGCTGCACCCTGCTGGTCACCGCCGACCACGGCCAGACCCGGGTCGATCCCGACCTCGCCTTTGTCGTCGAGGGACCGCTGCGGGAGGCCCTGTCCCGCCCCCCGGGCGGCGGCCGGCGCGCCCTCTACCTGACCGCCCGCGGCGACCCGGAGCGCCTGCTGTCGGACGAGGGACTTCGGCAGGCGACGGAACGGCTGCTGCCGGCGGACGAGGCCATCGACGCCGGCTGGTTCGGCGGCCCCTGCGGCGGCATCCGCTCCCGCCTCGGCGACGTGGTGGCCCTGGCGGGGCCGGGCCGGCAGCTGATCTACGACTACGGCCGCGGCAAGACCGTCCACCGCGGCAGCCACGCCGGCCTCACCGCGGAGGAGATGTACGTCCCCCTCCTCGCGGCCACCCCCTGACCCGGCCGCCCGCGGCATGCCCCGCCAGCCCCCGCACCTGCCGGCCTCGGAGGCCGGCCTCGACGAGATCCTGCAGACCGGCCTGGAGGGCGGCGCCCTGCTGTTCACCACCAACCCCGGCCTCGAGGATCTCGCCGCCGCGGAGTTGTGCGAGCGCTTGGCGCCCCTCGGCGTGGCGGCGCCGGAGATCCGCCTGCAGCTCAAGCCTTGGGGCTTCGGCGGCCACCTCCTCGTGCTGCTGCCGCGGGTCGACGACGCGGTCACCGCGGCCGCCCTCGCCATGGGCACCATCCACCACGTCCTGCACCCCCTCTACGGCTTCGACCTGCCCGCCGACCCCGGCGCCGGCCTCGACCACATCCACGCGCAGCTGAGCGAGCGCGGCGTCCCCGCCCTCGGCGAGGACGGCGTCGCCTCCTTCCGGGTCACCACCCGGCGCAGCGGCGAGCACCCCTTCTCCAGCATCGACGTGCAGCGGCGCGCCGGCGCCGCCCTCTTCGAGCGCTACCGGCGGGCCGTGGACCTCACCGGCTTCGACCGCGAGGTCCGCGTCGACGTGCGCGGGCAGCGCTGCCTGGTGAGCGTGCAGCTCACCCGGGACCCCCTCAGCCACCGGCAGCAGCGGCTCTACAACCCGGGGGCGGCGGTGAAGGCCAACGTCGCCTGCGCCCTGCTGCGTCTGGCCGGGGTGGAGCGCGGGCGCCTCCTCGACCCCTTCTGCGGGTCGGGGACGATCCCCATCGAGGCGGCGCGCCTGCACCCGGACCTGGAGATCGCGGCCAGCGACTACTCCCCCCGCGCCGTGGACGGCGCCCGGCGCAACCTCGAGGCCGAGGGGCTGGACGGCCGGGTCTCCCTGGCCCTCCACGACATGACGGACCTGCCCGAGGTCCACCCGCCGGGGGGCTTCGACGCCATCGTCACCAACCCCCCCTTCGGCGTGCGCCTCGGCCGCGGCATGAACTTCCCCGCCTTCTACGCCCGCTTCCTCGACGCGGCCTCCCACCTGTTGCGCCCCGGGGGCCGCCTGGTCTTCCTGGCGTGGAAGCGGGGTCTCATCGACAAGGCGAACCGGCCCGCCCGCCGCTTCCGCCGCCTCCACGTGCGCGTCGTCGAGACGGGGGGGATCTACCCGCGGATCTACGTGATGGAGCGGAGGGGGGGTGGGGGAGAGGCTGAGGCAGGCGGGGGCTGACGGGACCTGGCAGTGGTCGCACTCCGAGAGGATCTTGTGGCGAGTCCCGGTGACTACATGTCCAGCAACTCTTCGTTCTGCACCCTTTGGCGATGGAGAAGATGGTTCGTCAGCATCCGTAGATTGCTTCCCATGTCGTCAATACGTCTGTCTACACTATCGATGCGCTTGCCGATTCCTTCATGCGCCGTCTTTGACACCTCGTTGGCATCATCGACGCGCTTCCCCAGGATCTTCCAAAGAGAGAGAACTCCACTAACGGTAACGGCCACAGCCGCACCGATGATGGACAGAGTTTGCACCCAGGACTCGGTCACTTGGTTTCTGCTTTGGCCAAACGGTCTTTCTTCCCAAAGTCCATCTCAATTCGCTCCCTTACCAGATCAGGTGCATCCGAAGACCAAGGTCATTCATGTTCTGCAGGCGTGTTTTCATCTCTGGATCTCCTGCTCAAGTTCGGCCCCGACTCCACCGGATCGGGCCCTGCCGGTAACAATTGGCTATCGCTCCAAGCACCTTACTCGGACGGAAGAATCGGGTCAAGAACAGAGGGGCACTCTTGCATTTTGGGGACCGCCAGCCCCCGGCACCGAACCCGCGCCCGACTCACGGCGCGCAGTCCTCGCGCACCATCGCCCTCGCCGAGACCCCACCGTCCTGCTGGATCCGCACCACCACGGCGCCGCACTCGTCCGTCCGGTAGACCCGGGCCCCGGCCTCGCGGAACCGCGCCATCACCTCCGGCGCCGGGTGGCCGAACCTGTTGAAGGCGCCCACCGGGACGACACAGACCGACGGGCTCACGGCGTCGACGAAGGCCGGCCCCGACGAGGTGCGCGAGCCGTGGTGCGCCGCCTTCACGATCCCGCTCCTCAGCCCCTCGCCCCACCCCAGCAGGGCCGGCTCCGACGCCTCCTCGATGTCGCCGGTGAACAGCACGCGTGTCTCGCCGTAGTCGAAGCGGACCACCACCGAGCCGTCGTTCAGGCCGTGGGGAGAGCGGCCCTCGGCGCCGACGAAGTCCGGCCGCGGATGGAGGACCACGGCGCCCACGCCTCCGAGCCCGACGAGGCTGTCCCCGGCGGCGACTCGGTGATACATGATCCCCCGCTGCTCGATCAGCCGCCGCAGGCGCCGCGCCGTCCACGAGTCGTAGGCCTGGCCGCTGTCGATGAAGTGGCCCACCTCGACCTGCTCCAGCAGGTGCACCAGGCCGCCGATGTGGTCGGAGTGCGGATGGGAGGCCACGACCACGTCGACGCGGTCCACGCCCCGGTGCTGGAGGAAGGGGATGACGACGCGCTCCCCGAAGTCGGAGCGCCGGCTGCGGAGGCCGCCGTCGATGACCATGGTGCGGCCGTTGGGGAAGCGCAGGAAGGCGGCGTCCCCCTGCCCCACGTCGAGGAAGACGATCTCCAGATCCCGATCCCGCAGGACCCGCGGCCAGACCGCGAGATTGCCCCAGGCCAGCAGGGTGACCAGCAGCAGCACCCGCCCCCGGGGCCGGCGCAGGCCCCAGGCGAGGAGGCCCGCGGTCCACGCCGCCAGGACCAGGGTGAGGACCGAGGGTTTCGGCGTCGTCAGCGAGGCGAAGGGCAGGCCGGCGAAGGCATCCACGGCGCCTATCAGGCCCTCCAGGGCGAGGTAGTTGGCACCGTTGAACAGGGTCCCGGCCAGGGGCCACCAGGGACCGGTGAGGACCGCCAGCAGGCCGAGGGAGACGGCGGCCCCGAGGAGGGGCACGACGACCAGGTTGGCCGCCAGCGACACCGGCGCGAACTGCTGGAAGTGCCAGGCGATGAGGGGTCCCGTGCCCAGCTGCGCCGCCACGGTGACGCACAGGGGCGACAGCACCCACTTGCCCAGGGCCCGGTCCTCGTCGCGCCAGGCCGGGGGCCACAGCGACATGAGCAGGCCGTGGAGGGCGACGATGGCGAGGGTGGCGCCGAAGGAGAGCTGGAAGGAGAGGGTGAGGAGGCTCGCCGGCCACAGGCAGAGGATGACGATGGCCGCCAGGCCGAGGGAGTTGTAGACCTCCCCCCGGCGGCCGATGGCGCGGCCCACCAGCACCACCCCGGCCATGATCGAGGCGCGCACCACCGGCGCCTGCAGGTCGGTGAGCAGGGCGTAGAGGAGGAGGACGGCGGTCGTGGCCAGGCAGGCGGCCCCCGGGGGCGCGCGGGCCACCCGGAAGAGGGTGTAGAAGAACAGGGCCACGAGGCCGACGTGGAGGCCGCTGATGACGAGGGCGTGGGCCAGCCCCGTGTGCCGGAAGCGGTCCGCCACCTCGGCGGGGATGCGGTGCTTCTCGCCGAGGAGCATGCCCCGCAGCAGGCCGGCCGGGGGTCCGGAGAGGTTCGCCTCCAGGGCGCGGCGCAGCTCCCGCCGCAGGGGCAGGACGAGGTGCTCGCGCCACCAGACCGCGGGCCGGGCCTCGACGCGCAGCAGCTGATCGCGCCGGTACGCCGAGGCGGTGGCGTGCACCCCCTGCAGGTGGAGGTAGCGGCGGAAGTCGAAGGCCCCGGGGTTGCGCGCCGGCTGGGGCCGCCTCAGGCGCGTCTTCAGCCAGATGCGGTCACCGGCGCCGGCCGGCAGCCGGAAGCCGCGCAGGGTCACCCACACCCGTCCCGCCAGATGGAGGGGGTCGCCCTCCGCGGGGTCCCACCCCTCGGCCTCCAGGACGAGCCGCGTCCGGCGTTCCCCCTCGGCCTCGCTCTCCTCCGCCTCGCCCACCAGCCGGCCCACCAGGACGCCGCGATCGCCCAGGGCCTCCGAGCGCATCACGTGGTGCGGCGGCCACAGCCGTGTGTGCTGGTGGTAGCGGAACCCTCCCGCGCAGGCGGCCAGCGCCAGCAGGCAGATCGAGGTCGGGAGGGGCCCCCGGGCGGTCAGGCACCCCGCCAGGCCCACGATCCCCGCCGCGGCGGCCCCCCACTGCCACAGGGAGAGGGGCGGCGCCAGCTGGTCGGCGGCCAGGATCCCGGCGCCGAGGGCGGCGGCGGTCCACAGGGCCGGCCGTCTCCTGGCCTGAGGTCCGGGCACGGAGAGCACGCCGCAATCGGCGTACCGGGGCCGGGTGGCGTCGTCACCGAGGCCCTGACTGCGAGCCGGCTCGAGCAAAGCCGGACGGACGGACGAATTGCAGCCTCGGCGGGCGTGATGCCGCCGCGTCCCTCCCCGGGGGACCCTGGAGCGGGGCCGGGGATGTGGAGCTCACTTCAGCGTGGAGTGCACGTCCTGGGGAGTGACGAGTTGCCGTTGATGTTCCACTGGTCTTCGGGGTCACCGGAGCCGGACAACGCGGCGAATCGAATCAACCCCGAAGGAAGAAACTCCATTGCCATGACGTCGCCGGAGGGAGTTCTCCACTGGGCGGAGAGCAGGCCCTCTACTCCAGCGGAGATCTGCGGATGGTGCAGATGCCGTTCGCGTACCAGGAATCTGGCCAGAAACCGCAGGGAATCGAGGTCCATGGGTGAGTTGTCCGGGTCTTCTTCAACGACCTGCCGAAGGTAGTCGACTCGAGCGGCGATCCTCTCGAGTCCGGACTGCCTGAGCAGGGAGACACTTCCCTCGTACGGGCCTGCGACATCGACCTCTGGTTCCCAAGGTGAGCGGTCGATGCTCTCTATCGACAAAGCAGACCTCCGGGCTGCAACCGCGGGAGGACCTGCTACCGCATCCTTCTCTCTCATTGGTGGCCGCAAGGACGACGCCGGCACCTCCGCCGTTCGTCCAAAGGAGATGATGTCCGGGGGAGCCATGGTCATGCTTCAGTTGAGATCGTCGAATCTCCGGGCGACGGACAGAATGCTCTCCAGGTCTCTGTCGATCGACTGCTGCAGCAGAGAACGCTGGTTCGGGGTCGCTTCGCCCGGGACTCGGATGCTGTCCCGGACCAGTTCCCGAACGGTCTCCGCGAACTTCACGGGGTCTACTCCGAACTTCCTCATATGGTCTTCACACAGAAGGGCGAGGAGTATCTGGAGCGAGGACAGATCGGCGAGAAGCTTGTCGTGCTGCTCTTGATTGATCATCGGCCTTACCCAATCCCTGGTAGCCTGAGCGCGCTGGAATCCACCTGAAGTACAAACAGATCGCTCTCCCGAAAGTCAAGAACCGTCCGAGCTTGCTCGGCCCAGCCCTGCTGAGCAAGCTCCATGCCGAAATCGCCGTGGAGCGATCCTCCTGAGCGCGCATCAAGGCCGTTCTCGAGTAGACGGGGCGCCTCGACCCCGTTCACCCTCCCCGGTATATTGGCGCACCATGCTCTTCCGCCTGGTCCTCCTCTTCGCCCTCCGGCCCGTGATCGAGCTGGCCCTGCTCGTG
>CAZEHQ010000140.1:0-8042 GCA_964512165.1 uncultured Gemmatimonadaceae bacterium
CCGGCGGAGGGCGACCGCTGGCTGGCGATCTACAACATCTCCGGCGTCCTCGGCGCCCTGGTCTTCGGCTACCTCTCCGACCGCCTCGGCAAGCGCCCCCTGGTCTGCGGTTCCCTGGTGGTGGCCGCCCCGGCTCTCTACGGTTTCCTGCAGACCGACGGTCTCACCGCCTACCTGCTGCTGGGCGTGGGCGGCGGCTTCCTCCTGTCCTCCAACTCGATCCTCGTCGCCCTGGCCCAGGAGCTGGCTCCCGGGCGCTCGGGGCTGGCTTCCAGCCTCCCCCTCGGCTTCAGCTGGGGCGTCGCCAGCCTGGCCCTCGGCCCCGCCGGCTACATCGCCGACCGCGTCGGACTCGCCCCAACCCTCGAGTGGCTCGCCCTGCTGCCCCTAGTGACCGCCGTGGCCGCCTCTTTCTTCCGGACCCCTCCCGGCGGAGGTGACCCCGCGAACCCGCCGTACCGAAGGAGACCCCCCTTGTACGAGCTATGGAAACCGATCTACACGGCCCTGGCCGCCGACGTCATGGACGCTCTCGGGTACCGGGAGCAGGCCCTGGACCACGGCGTCCGCCCCGCCCACCCCGCCAGCGCCTTCGCCGGGCCGGCGGTCACCATCGACGCCCACCGCCGCGAGGAGCCCCACGACGATCCATACGGACACATCTTCGAAGCCTACGACCGCGTCCGCCCCGGGGACGTGATCCTGGTGGCCACCAACGGCGAGGTGCGCTCCGGCCTGTGGGGGGAGCTGCTGGCCACCGCCGCCGCCGCCCGCGGGGTCAACGCCGTGGTCACCGACGGCCTGGTGCGCGATGTCCGCCAGATGAACGACATGGGCTTCCACTGCTTCTGCCGCGGCTTCTCGCCCCTGGACTCGGCGGGGCGGATCCTGCCCACCGGGGTGCAGGTGCCGGTCACCTGCGGCGGCGTCCGCGTCGAGCCCGGGGACTTCGTCCTCGCCGACTACGAGGGGGTGGTCGTCATCCCGGCGGCGATCCGCGAGGAGGTGCGGACCCGCTGCCTGGAGAAGCTGGAAGGGGAGAACCGCGTGCGCGACGAGCTCGCCTCGGGGCGCTCGCCGCGGGAGGTCTTCGACGAGTACGGGATCCTCTGAGGCCGGCGACGCCGCCAGCCGCGGGAGCTCAGCTCCCGGCGGCCAGGGCCGCCTCGAAGTCGGCCCACAGATCCTCGGCGGCTTCGATGCCCACGGCCACGCGCACCAGGCCGTCGCCGATGCCCAGGGCGCGCCGCCGTTCGGGGCTCTGCCCGGCGTGGGAACTCACGGCGGGGCGGCTCACCAAGGTCTCCACCCCGCCGAGGCTGGGGGCGTCCACGGCCAGCTCGAGGCGGTCGATCAGCCCCTGGGCAACCTCGGCGCTCTCCACGTCGAAGCTGAGCACGCCGCCGCAGCCGGCGAACCAGCGCCGGGCGCGCTCGTGTCCGGGATGGCCGGCCAGCCCCGGGTAGTGGACGGAGGCCACCGAGGGGTGGTCCGCCAGCCGCTGCGCCAGGAACAGGGCGTTGCGGTTCTGCTGCTCCACCCGCAGGGCCAGGGTCTTGAGCCCCCGCTGCAGCAGGAAGCAGGCGTGGGGATCGAGCACCCCGCCGAGGTGGTTCATCTTGTGCGTCACCCGGCGGACCCGCTCCGCCGTGGAGACGACGGCGCCGGCGACGATGTCGGAGTGCCCGTTGAGGTACTTGGTGGCGCTGTGCAGCTCGACGTCGAATCCGGCCTCCAGAGGCCGGTAGTTCACCGGCGTGGCGAAGGTGTTGTCGATGACGGAGACGATCCCCCGCTCCCGGCAGAAGGCGGTCACCGCCTCCAGGTCGGCCACCTCCAGGAGGGGGTTCGTCAGGCTCTCCACCAGGAAGGCGCGGGTCTCCGGACGGACGAGGTTCGCCCATTGCGCGGGGTCGTCGCCGCCGACGAAGTCGACGTCGATGCCCAGGGCCGGCGCGTCCTCGGTGAGAAAGCTGAGGGTGCCGCCGTAGAGGCAGTCCTGCGCCAGCAGGTGGGGCCGCTCCCGCCCCGGCTCCGACTCCAGCAGGGTCAGCAGGGTGGTGGTGATCGCCGCCATGCCGGAGCCCGCCACCACCGCCGCCTCGCCGCCGCAGATCCCGGCCAGCCGCGCCGCCAGGTCCCGGTGGTTGGGCGAGTTGCTCAGCCGCAGGTAACGGATGTCGTCGTACGAGGCCGTCTCCTGCGCCTCCCAGGTGGCGCTCTGGAAGACGGGCTGCACCACCGACCCCTCGATCCGGTCGAGGCCGCCGTGGATCAGGCGGGTGCGCAGGTGGCGGCGGCGGCTCACAGGACGTTGTCGCGCAGCAGCCGCTCGTAGATGGCGACGAAGTCGCCGCGGCCGTTGGAGCGGTTGTAGAAGTAGCAGAAGGGGTTGGGGTTGAGCTCCAGGATCCACCAGGCGCCGGCGTCGTCGCGGATCAGGTCGATGGCGTAGAAGCCGAGATCGAGGACGCCGGCCACCCTTGCCGTCAGCCGGCGCAGCGGCGCCAGCACCTCCTCCTCGGTGACCCGTTCGGCGCGTCCGCCGGGGTGGTGCAGAGGGTTGAGATCCTCCGTCCCCGACTCGTCGCTGGTCTTGGCATAGGCGAGGAGCAGTTCGCCCCGGGTGGCCACGGCGCGGTACTCCCGGCCGCTGACGAAGGACTGCACGAGGACGAGGTTGTCGAGGGGGCCGGCGTTCTCGAAGAGCGACTGCAGCCTCCGGGCAACGCCTTCGGCGTCCGTCTCCAGGTAGACCCCCTGGGAGCCGGAGCCCCGGGCCTTCTTGACGAGCACCGGCCAGCCCATCTCCGCGTTGACGGCGGCGGCCATCTCCTCCACGGTGCGGTGCCTCTTGTAGCGGTTGAAGCGGTCGTCAGCATAGGGGTTGAAGAGCTGCAGGGTGAAGGGCACGGGCAGGCCGGCGGCGGCGAAGAGCTCGTGCTGGTAGCCCTTGTCCTCGGCCACGCGCGCCGCCGCGTAGTCGTTGAAGGGGTGCTTGTTGCGCAGGAACAGAAGGGGACGGCGGCCGCCGTCGAGGCGCACCACGTTGCCGTCGCCGGAGACCGGCCGCGTCCGCAGGCCGAGGCTCTCGCAGGCGAGGGCGAGGCACTCGAGGCTCTCCGCCGCCGCTTCCTCGCCGATGCCCTCGGACTCAAGGGGCAGGCCGAAGAACTCGCGGGCCCGGGCCGCCAGGTGCAGGGATCCGGTGACGCAGACGCGGCCGGACTCTCCCGCCGCGGCCAGGGCCCTCTCGAAGGCCTGCCGGCAACTGGACTCGACCTCGGCCGCCACCCCCGGCGCCGCCGCGGCCGCACAGGCGGCCAGGTCCTCCACCGGCATCGCCTTCGCGTGCCCGGACTCGGTGAGCAGGAACCGCGCCGCCACCGGCTTCAGTTCAGCGAGGACCGCCTCGGCCGGGTGGTCCTCGTTGCAGCCGATGACGAAGACCCAGTCGCGGCCGGCGCGGCCGAGGTCGGCGGCCAGGGCGGCGGCGGCGGCGGGGTTGTGGGCGCCGTCGAGGAGCACGCGCGGATGCTCGCGGGCCAGCTCGAAGCGGCCCGGCCACTCGTGGGAAGCCAGCACCCGGCGGGCGCGCTCCGGGTCGAGGTCGGGACACACCCGGGCGGCGGCGGCCACGGCGAGGCGGGCGTTGTCCACCCAGGTCCCGGGCCTCGTGTCGGAGGCCTCGGGCGCCGCCAGGAAGGGGACGGGCTCCCCCTCTCCTTCGGGGCGGAATCCACCCTCGTCGCAGAGGATCAGGGGAATGCCTTTCTCCCGCGCCCGGCGGCGGACGAGGCCGAGGACTTCGGGGTGTTGCGCGGCCGTGGTGAACAGGGGCCGGCCGGGACGCGCCACGGGCAGCTTCTCGCCGGCGATGGAGACCAGGTCGTGTCCGAGGACGGCGCAGTGGTCAAGGGAGACCGAAGTCAGGATGGCGAGGTCGTGGTCCCAGGCGTTGGTGGCGTCGTGGCGGCCGCCGAGACCGACCTCGAAGACGGCTGCCTCCACCCCCTCGGAGGCGAAGAGGTGGGCGGCGAGCGCTGTGAGCGCCTCGAAGCGGGAGAACGCCCCGAGTCCCTCGGCCTCGAAGCCGCGGGTGACGTCGTGGAGGTAGGTGATCCCCTCGGCCCAGGTGTCCTTGTCGAGGAGGCCGCCGTCGACCTGGATGCGCTCGCGCTGGCTGTGCAGATGGGGGGAGGTGTAGAGCCCGGTGCGGCGGCCGGAGGCCTGGAGCAGGGCCGCCAGCAGGCTGGCCACCGTGCCCTTGCCGTTGGTGCCGGCGACGATGACGCTGCCGAAGCGCTGCTGCGGATCTCCGCAGCGCCGCAGCAGGGCGCGCACCCGGGGCAGGTAGTGCTCGATGGGCCCCTCCGGCGGCCGTCCCCGCTCCCAGTCGGGCAGGGTGTCGAGAAACCTCTTTGACCTGGAGTAGTCCAAGATTCCCGATCCCGTGCCCGGCCGGCGGCGCCGCGAGGGCGGTCAGCCGCCGCGGGTGTGCATCTCGCGGTGAGGGTCCTGGCGCAGCTCGTCGATCTGGTAGAGGGCGCCCCGCACCGGCGCGCGGACGCGCTCCTCGGCGCCGCGGTCCCGCCGCCGGGACCAGCCCTCGGCGATCCGTTGCGACAGCTCGTCGGCCGGGACCCCGCGGCGCACCGGTTCGCGCAGGTCGATGCCGTCGCGGGCGTAGAGGCACAGGTACCAGAGCCCGTCCGCCGTCAGCCGGCTGCGGTCGCAGCTGCCGCAGAAGGGGCTCGTCGTCGACGAGATGATGCCGAAGCGCTCCCCCGACGGCAGTCGGAAGCTCTCCGCCGGGGCGTTGCCCCTCCCGCCCTCGGCCGAGGCCAGTCCGTAGTGGCTTTCCAGCCGGTCCAGGATCTCCTCCCGCGAGTAGACCCGCTCCGGCTGCCAAAGGGTGGCCCCCCCCACGTCCATGTACTCGATGAAGCGGACCTCGGCGCCCAGGCGGCTGCCGAAGGCGACCAGATCGACGATCTCGTCGTCGTTGAAGTCGCGCATGACCACGGTGTTGATCTTCAGCGACTCGAAGCCGGCGGCGGCGGAGGCCTCGATGCCGGCGATCACGTCGTCGAGGGCGGCCCTCCGCGTCAGGGTCTCGAAGCGCGCGGGCTTGAGGGAGTCGAGGCTGACCGTGACCCGGCGCAGCCCGGCGTCGCGCAGGGCCCGCGCGTGGCGGGCCAGCTGCGTGGCGTTGGTGGTGAGGGCGATGTCGTCCAGACCGCGCTCGTCGAGGCCGGCGATCAGGTCGGGGAGGCGGGCCCGCAGCAGCGGCTCACCGCCGGTGAGGCGGACCCGCCGGACGCCGTTGGCGGCGAAGGCGTCCACCAGGACCAGGATCTCGTCGAAGGTGAGGATGTCCGCCTTGGGCAGCCAGGCGTAGTCCTCTTCGGGCATGCAGTAGGCGCAGCGCAGGTCGCAGCGGTCGATGACCGAGATGCGCAGCGACTGCAGGGGCCGGCCGTAGACGTCGGCCGCGGCCTCGCGCACGGTGCCCGGAAGGCTGGGAGAGGGGGCGGTCACAAGGCTGCAGAACATACGGGCGAGACCTGCGGTCCGCAATCACCCGAAGGTTGGAAGTCCAATCCCATCAGTCAGTTACGATCACTCGGCAGGAGCCGTCCGCCTTGATCTTCCGCCGCCTCCGGGGTAACTTGGCCCCCATGCCGAGCCCGGAGACCGAAGGCCTGCAGCGCCAGCTGTCGGACCGCGGATACATCGCCGGCGCCGACATCTGCCTGTCCCTGCACCTGGCGCGGAAGCTGCGCAAGCCGCTGCTGGTGGAGGGACCGGCGGGCGTCGGCAAGACCGAGATCGCCAAGGTCCTGGCCGACCTCCTCGACACCGACCTGATCCGCCTCCAGTGCTACGAGGGCCTCGACACCAGCACCGCCCTCTACGAGTGGAACTACCAGCGCCAGCTGCTGCAGATCCGCATGGAGGAGCAGGGCGAGCGCTCCCTCGAGCAGCGCGAGGCCCACATCTTCTCCGAGCCCTTCCTGCTCAAGCGGCCCCTGCTGCAGGCGATCACCCACCACCGGGCCCCGGTACTGCTCATCGACGAGCTGGACCGCGCCGACGAGGAGTTCGAGAGCTTCCTCCTCGAGCTGCTCTCGGACTGGCAGATCTCGATCCCGGAGCTGGGTACGATCCGCGCCACCCACGTTCCCCACGTGGTGGTCACGGGCAACCGCACCCGCGAGCTGTCCGACGCCCTGCGCCGGCGCTGCTTCTACCTGTGGATCGACTACCCCGACTTCGACAAGGAGCTGGCCATCGTCCGGGCCCGCGTCGACGGCATCGACGCCGAGCTGGCCGAGCAGATCTGCCGCTTCATGGCCGGCGCCCGCCGGCAGCAGCTGGAGAAGCCCCCCGGCGTGGCCGAAACCCTCGACTGGGCGCGGGCCCTCGTGGCCCTGCACCGCCGGCACCTCGACGCCGCCACCGTCGAGGAAACCCTCGGCCTGGTCTTCAAGGACTACCACGACGTGACCCACGTGAAGCAGTCCCTGGCCGAGTTCCTGGAAAGCGTGGGGGTCCGCCCGGCCCCGGCCCCCGGCGCCGCGGCCTCCGATGCCGCCGGCAGCTGACGATCCGCCCCGGGGCTCCTTCCCCGACGACCTCGCCCTCCACGGCGCCCTGAGCGCCAACGTCGTCGGCTTCTGCCGCCATCTCCGAGGCCGCGGCCTCGGCCTGGGTCCGGCCGAGGCCGCCGACGCCCTCGCCGCCCTCGGACTCGTCGATGTCGGCAGCGAGAGCCGGTTCCGCCTCGCCCTGCGCACCTGCCTGGCCAAGAGCGTCAGGGAGCAGCAGCTCTTCGACGACTGCTTCGACCGCTACTGGCGGGTCTGGGACCGGGCCGGCGAACTGAACCGGCCGGCGCCCGACCCCGAGGGCGGGAGCCCGGACCACGACCGCTCCCAGCCGGTGCAACTGAGCCTGAGGGAGTGGCTGAGCGCCGGCGAGGGGGAAGAGGCGGAGGAGCAGGAGGAGACCGCGGGCTACAGCGCCGGCGAGGTGATCACCCACCGGGACTTCGCCGGCCTGCGGCCCGACGAGCTGGAGGAGATGGGCCGCGTGGTGGAGGAGCTGGCCCGGGCCCTGGCGCGCCGCCTCAGCCGCCGCTACCGGCAGCTCGGCGGGCGCGGCCGCCTCGACCTGCGCCGCACCCTGCGGGCCAACCTGCGCCGCGGCGGCGAGCTGGTCGACCTCGCCTTCCGCTCGCGGCGGCCGCAGAAGCTCAAGCTGGTGGTCCTGTGCGACGTGAGCCGCTCCATGGACCTCTACAGCCGCTTCCTGCTGCAGTTCCTTTGCGCCTTCGCCGCCGCCTACCGGCGCCTGGAGGTCTTCGGCTTCAGCACCCGCCTGCGGCGTCTGACGCCGGCCCTGCGCGACGGCGAGTGGGACCGCGTCCTGCAGGGGTTGTCCCGGGAGATGCCGGAGTGGTCGGGCGGCACCCGCATCGGCGCCTGCTTCGCGCGCTTCGCCGAGGACTGGGCCGAGAGCCTGGTGGACCGGCGCACGGCCGTCATCGTCCTCAGCGACGGCTGGGACACGGGCGAGGCGGAGCTGCTGTCGGCGTCCCTGTCCCGCATCCGCCGCCGCGCCTTCGCCGTGCTGTGGCTGAATCCGCTGATGGGGAGCCCGGGCTTCCGGCCGGAGACGGCGGGTCTGCTGGCGGCCCTGCCCCACGTCGACCTGCTGGCGCCGGCCCACAACGCCGCCGCCCTGCGGGACCTCGCCCGCGGTCTGGGCCGGCTGGAGCGCGGAGGCGTGAGACGCAGACCCTGGGCAGGAGCCGCCGGCCCGGAGCCGGAGAGCGAGCCCCCGCCCCCGGCGCCGGATCCCGACGCCCCCAGCTCGGGGAGGAACCTGCGGGCCCTCGCCGAGGAGCGCGCCGCACGAAGGAGTTGATGAGGCCGGCGTCAGCGCCCCGGGCTCGGGGAGACCGGCACGCTCCCGACGCAAGGGCGTACCGCCTGCAGGACTGGAGCCAGGGTCAGCCCCGGCTCGCGGAGGACCTG
>CAZEHQ010000140.1:8052-11889 GCA_964512165.1 uncultured Gemmatimonadaceae bacterium
CGCCCACGAGGCCCGAGCCTCCGCGGCGGCGGCGACCCGGCGTCAGTCCTCCCTGGCCGCCTCGCGGTACTGGCTCTCCGTGTCGACGTCGGTGAGGACG
This sequence comes from uncultured Gemmatimonadaceae bacterium, assembly GCA_964512165.1. GTDB lineage: Bacteria > Latescibacterota > UBA2968 > UBA8231 > UBA8231 > UBA8231. The sequence goes on from CAZEHQ010000140.1 coordinate 8,153, forward strand.
CCCCCGTCGTCGACGGCCACCTCGACCACGCGCCCCGGATGACGCGCCAACAGGCGGCGGGCGCCCATGTCCCCGGACAAGTCGAGAAGCTCCTCCCGGAAGGCCCGATCGAAGATCACGGGATGCCCGCGCCGGCCGGCGTGGAGCGGCGCCGCGATGGCCGGCGGCTCCGCGGCCTCGAAGGCGCGGCACAGGAGCGACACGGTGGCGGCGGTGACGGTGGGCATGTCCCCCAGGGCGACCAGGTAGCCGGAGGCCTCCCCGGGAGCGGCGCGCACCCCCACCGCCAGCGAGGTGGACAGGCCGGCGGCGTAGTCGGGGTTCAGGACGGTCTCGACGCCGGCGCCTTCGAGTGCTGCGCCCACGGCGCCGGCGCGGTGCCCGAGGACGGCGACGGTCCGCCGCAGGCCCGCCGCCTTCAGGGTCGCCGCCACGGCCGCCACCATGGGGATCCCCTCCGGCCCCCAGGGCAGCAGCAGCTTGGTGTCGCCGGCGCCGCCGTACCTGGAGGAACGGCCGGCGGCCAGCAGCACCGCGGCGATCACGGGGAGCCGCGGCGGACGGCCACCACCTCGGCGAGGATGCTCAGGGCGATCTCCTCGGGGCTCTCGGCGCCGATGTCCAGGCCCACGGGGCCGTGGATGCGGGCGATCTCCCCGTCGTCGAAGCCGGCCTCGCGCAGCCGCTCGACCCGCTTGGCATGGGAGCGGCGGCTGCCCAGAGCGCCGATGTACGCCGCCGGCGAGCGCAGCAGGTGGTGGAGGGCCTCGTCGTCGATCTTGGGGTCGTGGGTCAAGAGCACCGCATGGGTGCTCTCGTCCACGGTCCACCCTTGGAAGAACCGGGCCGGCCAGACGCGCTCCAGCCTCGACGGCGCCTCGAGGAAGCGCTCGGGGCGGGCGAAGACCTCCCGCGGATCGATGACGACGGTCTCCAGGTCGAGGACCTTCGCCAGGCGCACGAGGGGGATGCAGATGTGGCTGGCGCCGACGACGAGCAGGCGGTCCTGCCGCGGGAAGACCTGCACGAAGACCGCCTCCGAATCGATCTCGACGACGGCGCTCTGCCGTTCCGAGAAAACCGAAGCCGACGCCTCGAGGGCCGCCGCCGAGGCCGCGCCCCAGTCGCCGGCGGCCACTGTTCCGGCCTCGGGATCGACCAGCAGGTGGGGCTCCCCCGCGGCCAGCCGCGTCAGCAGCACCGCCGGCCGGTTGGCCTCCAGGCGGGCCCGCAGGGCCTCCCACACGCCGGGGCTGCCGCCCCCCGCCTGGCCGGGGTGCTGCTCCACGAGGACCGAGACCTGCCCGCCGCAGGTGAGGCCCACGGACCAGGCGGTCTCGTCGCTGACCCCGTAGTGGAGGCGGCGGGGCTCGCCGTCGTCCAGGACCCGCCCGGCCTCGGTGATCACGGCGCCCTCGATGCAGCCGCCGCTCACCGAGCCGGCCACCTCCATCCGGCGGCCGACGATCATGGCGGCGCCCACCGGCCGTGGAGAGGATCCCCAGGTCTCGATGACACGGGCCAGGGCGAAGGGGCGGCCCTCCCCCTCCCAGGCCAGGATGTCCTTCCAGATGTCCTTCATTCGTCCCCGTTGAGCTGATTGACGGAGGTGCAAATCCAATATATAGTGCGCCCTCCCATGCACCTCGAAGGAACCCACAAGTTCTCCGCCCCGCCGGAGCGGATCTGGACCCTGCTCAACGACCCCGATGTGCTCGCCCGCTCGACTCCCGGGCTCAGCTCGCTGGAGCCCGAGGGCGACGACGTGTACAAGGCGCGGTTCCAGATCAAGCTCGGCCCCGTCAACGGCGGCTTCGACGGCTCCCTCGCCGTCCTCGACAAGGATCCGCCCCGGGGCTACCGCCTCGAGATCGACGTGGGCGGGCGCATGGGGACGACGAAGGCGGAGGGCACCTTCGAGATCCGCGGGGCGGAGGGCGGCTCGGTCGTGGCCTTCGCCGGCGACGCCCGCCTCAAGGGGGTCCTGGCCCGCATGGGCGGCCGCGTGCTGACCGGCGTGGCCCGGCAGTTCACCCGACAGTTCTTCGAAGCGCTGGAAAAGGAAGTGTGATGGCCCGTCGACGACGCGCCATCTCCTCTCCCCCTCCAAGGAGGTAGCGATCATGACGGTTGCGATCCGGGTCACCGTGAACGGGGTGGCCCACGAGCACGAAGTCGAGCCGCGGCTCCTGCTCGTCGACTACCTGCGCGAGGTGCTGCGCCTGACCGGCACCCACGTGGGCTGCGACACGAGCAGCTGCGGCGCCTGCACGGTCGTCGTCAACGGCCGCGCCGTGAAGTCCTGCACCCTGCTGGCGGTGCAGGCCGACGGCGGCGAGGTCACCACCGTCGAGGGCCTGGCCGTCAACGGCGAGCTGCACCCGATCCAGGCCGGGTTCAAGGAGATGCACGGCCTGCAGTGCGGGTTCTGCACGCCGGGCATGATCATGACCGCCTGGCAGATTCTCGAGCGCAACGCCGACCCGACGGACGACGAGATCCGCCACGGCCTCGAGGGCAACTACTGCCGCTGCACCGGTTACGACAACATCGTCAAGTCGATCCGCCACGCCGCGGACAACCTGTGACGGAGGCTATCATGACGAACCTGGTCGGACAGTCCGTCAAGCGCGTCGAGGACAAGCGCTTCATCACCGGCAAGGGCCGCTACGTGGACGACATGGTCCTGCCCGGCATGACCCACGCCGCCGTGGTGCGCTCCGACGTGGCCCACGCCAACATCCGCGGCATCGACGCCGGCGAGGCCTCCCGGGCTCCCGGCGTGGTGGCCGTGCTCACCGGCGCCGACATGGAGGCCGACGGCATCGCCGGCCTGCCCTGCGGCTGGCAGGTGGACTTCAAGAACGGCGACACCATGAAGGAGCCGGCCCACCCGGCCCTGGCGGTGGGCAAGGTGCGCCACGTGGGCGACGCCGTGGCCGTGGTCGTCGCCGAGACCCGCGAGCAGGCCGCCGACGCCGCCGAGCTCGTCGAGGTCGACTACGAGGAGCTGCCCGCCGTCGTCGACGTCGTGGCCGCCACGCAGGACGGCGCGCCGCAGCTCTTCGACGACGTGCCCAACAACATCCCCTTCGACTGGGAGCTGGGCGACAAGGAGGCCGCCGACGCCGGCATCGCCGCCGCCGACCACGTGACCACCATCGAGTTCCGCAACCAGCGCCTGATCCCCAACGCCATCGAGCCGCGCGCCGCCATCGGCGACTACGACGATTCGCGCGACCACTACACCCTCTACACGACCTCCCAGAACCCCCACGTCATCCGGCTGCTCATGTCGGCCTTCGTCATGGGTATCCCCGAGCACAAGGTGCGCGTCGTCTCCCCCGACGTGGGCGGCGGCTTCGGCTCCAAGATCTTCCACTACGCCGAGGAGGTCATCGTCACCTGGGCCTCCAGGCGCATCGGCCGCCCGGTGAAGTGGACGGCGCAGCGCTCGGAGAGCTTCGTCACCGACGCCCACGGCCGCGACCACGCCACCAAGGCGGAGATGGGCTTCGACGCCGACGGCAAGATCACCGCCCTCCGGGTCGACACCCACGCCAACCTCGGCGCCTACCTGTCGACCTTCGCACCCTGCGTGCCGACGTATCTGTACGGCACCCTGCTCCAGGGCCTGTACACCTCGCCCGCCGTGCACGTCAACGTGACGGCGGCCTTCACCACCACCGTGCCGGTGGACGCCCTGCGCGGCGCCGGCCGGCCGGAGGCCACGTACC
>CAZEHQ010000141.1:0-11856 GCA_964512165.1 uncultured Gemmatimonadaceae bacterium
ATGAACCCCGCCCTCGTGGGCCTCCTCGGCGCCCTGCCGCGCCTGACCGACGCCCTCACCGACCCCCTCATGGGCTACATCACCGACCACACCCGGTCGCGCTTCGGCCGGCGCCGGCCGTGGATCTTCGCCGGGGCCATCGGCGCCGGGCTGCTCTTCATCCTGCTGTGGCAGCTGCCCCGGGGCCAGAGCGAGGGATTCTACTTCGTCTACTTCCTCGTCGGCTCGCTGCTGTTCTACCTCGGGTACACCATCTTCGCCACGCCCTGGGTCGCCCTCGGCTACGAGCTGACCCCGGACTACCACGAGCGCACCCGCCTCATGGGGGTGCAGAACTTCATCGGCCAGCTCGCCTACGTGGCGACCCCGTGGTTCCTGTGGGTCATGCAGTACGAGCCGCTCTTCGACGACCTGGTGGCCGGAGCCGCCGGCCTGTCGGTGGCCATCGGCCTGTTCACCATCGCCGTCGGCGTGCTGCCGGCGATCTTCCTGCGCGAGCGCTTCAAGGAGGTCGCCGCCGCCGAGGCGGAGGTGGGGGCTTCCGGATTCCGCCACAGCATGGCCCGGTTCTTCCAGGGCTTCCTGGCGACTCTCAAGTTCCGGCCCTTCCTCAAGCTCTGCGCCGCCACCTTCCTGGTCTTCAACGGCTTCATCCTGGTCGCTTCCTTCCAGGCCTACGTCATCATCTACTACGTGTTCTCCGGGGACCAGTCCCTGGGCGCCCGGTACGCGGGCTGGTCCGGCACCCTGGCGGCGGTCTCGACCTTCGTGGTCATCACCTTGGTGACCTGGCTCGGCACCCGCATCGGCAAGCGTCAGACCTTCTTCGTCTGCATCGCTGTCTCCATCCTCGGCTACGGGATGAAGTGGGTCTGCTACGACCCCGCCCATCCCATGCTGCTGCTGCTGCCCACCCCCTTCATCGCCTTCGGCCTCGGCTGCCTGTTCACGGTCATGCCGTCGATGATCGCCGACGTCTGCGACCTCGACGAGCTGCAGACCCACGAGCGCCGCGAGGGCATGTTCGGCTCCATCTTCTGGTGGGTGGTGAAGCTGGGCATGGCCCTGGCCCTGGCCGGCGGCGGCGTGCTGCTCAACGCCACCGGCTTCGACGTCGCCCTCGAGGGGGCGCAGACGGCGCGCACCATCTTCCTCATGCGCCTCTTCGACGTGATCGTGCCCATGATCACCTCGGCGCTGGCCATCTGGGCCATCGCCACCCACACCCTCACCGAGGAGAAGGCCTACCAGGTGCGCAGGCAGCTCGAGGAGCGGCGGGGCGCGCCGGACGCCGGGTGAGGAGGATGGCGACCCACTGGCTCGACGCGGCGGGGCGAGGCCGCGTCGAGAGCCTGCTCGGCCGCATGAGCCTGGACCAGAAGATCGGCCAGATGACCCAGGCCGAGCGTCTGGGCGTCACCCCCGCCGAGGTCCGGGACCACCACCTGGGCTCCGTCTTCAGCGGCGGCGGCTCGTCGCCGGGGGCCAACCGGCCCGCCGACTGGGTGGCCATGGCCGACGGCTACTGGGAGGCGTCGACGGCGGGGGGCCTGGAGCGCGGGGCCGTCCCCGTCCTCTACGGCGTCGACGCCGTGCACGGCCACGGCAACGTCCTCGGCGCCACGGTCTTCCCCCACAACATCGGTCTCGGCGCCGCCGGCGACCCCGGGCTGGTGGAGCGCGTCGCCCGGGTCACGGCGCGGGAGATGCTGGCCTGCGGCGTCGACTGGGCCTTCGCTCCGACCCTGGCGGTGGCCCGCGACGCCCACTGGGGGCGTACCTACGAGAGCTGGTCCGAGGATCCGGCGATCGTCGCCTCCTTCGCGGGCCCCTTCGTGCGCGCCCTGCAGGCGGAGGCGGGGCCGGCGGGGGTCGTCGCCTGCGCCAAGCACTGGGTCGGCGACGGCGGCACCACCCACGGCATCGACCAGGGGGACACGGCGGTTTCGCGGTCGGAGATGATGAGCCTCCACGTCGCCCCGTACCGGCCCGCCATCGACGCGGGGGTGCTCACGGTGATGGCCTCGTACAGCAGCTGGAACGGCGACAAGTGCCACGGCCACCGCTACCTGCTCACCGACCTGCTCAAGGGCGAGATGGGGTTCCGGGGATTCGTGGTCTCCGACTGGAACGGGCTCGACCAGCTGGACGACGACTTCGGCGAGGCCGTCGCCCTGGGCGTCAACGCCGGCATCGACATGGCCATGGTGCCCGAGAGCTGGCGGGAGTTCAGCGCCCGCCTGAAGGAGCACGTGGAGCGGGGAAGGGTCCCCCTGAGCCGCATCGACGACGCCGTGCGCCGCATCCTCGCGGTGAAGCAGGCCTGCGGCCTCCTCGACAAGCCGCGGCCCTCCGAGCGCCCCGGTTCCCACCACCCCGGCTTCGGGTCCGGCGCGCACCGGGAGACGGCCCGGGAGGCGGTGCGCAAGTCGCTGGTGCTGCTCAAGAACGAGGGCGGCCTGCTGCCCCTGGACCGGGGGGCGCGGATCCTGGTGGCCGGCCGGAACGCCCACGACCGGGGCCACCAGTGCGGCGGCTGGACGGTGGAGTGGCAGGGCCTGACGGGGAACGACCGGGTCGAGGGCGGCACCTCGATCTGGGAGGGGATCGCCCGGGCCGCGCCGAATGCGGTCCTGAGCGCCGGCGGCACCGGCGCCGAGGCCGACCCGCGGCGGCACGACGCGGCCATCGCCGTCATTGGCGAGCGGCCGTACGCGGAGGGCCTTGGCGACGTGCGCAGCGGCGACGACATCGTCGTCGAGGAGGGGTCGCGGATCCAGGGCACCTTCCGGGTCATGGAGGCCTACGGCGACGAGCTGAGCCTGTCGCGGCTGCACCCGGAGGACCTGGAGACGATCCGGACGATCGCCGCCCGCGGCGTGCCCGTGGTCGCCGTTCTGGTATCGGGACGGCCCCTGAGCATCGGCCCCGAGCTGGGGGCCTGCGCCGCCTTCGTCGCCGCCTGGCTCCCCGGGTCGGAGGGCCAGGGGGTGGCCGACGTGCTCTTCGGGGACCACGACTTCCAGGGCCGCCTGTCCTTCTCCTGGCCGCGGCAGCCCTGGCAGGGCCCGAACCGCGGAGACTCGCCCTGCGATCCGCTGTTCCCGTACGGCTTCGGCCTGTCCTATACTGGATAGGGGGCCGCGCCCCTCGCGCGGCGAGGCCGCATCTCGAAGACAGAGGAGGAAGGTCGGATGCCCCAGTCCAGGGTGCTGATGGTCTACGGCGGCTGGAACGGACACCAGCCGAAGGAGTGTGTCGACATCTTCGCGCCGCTGCTGCAGGAGGCGGGCCTGGAGGTGATCCTGTCCGACACCATGGACAGCTACCTCGACGCCGATCTCATGGGCTCCCTGAGCCTGGTGGTGCCCTGCTGGACCATGGGCGCCATCGAGGGCGAGCAGGAGCGGGGGCTGCTGCAGGCGGTGGAGGGGGGCGTCGGCCTGGGAGGGTGGCACGGCGGCATGTGCGACGCCTTCCGCAACCACTGCGGCTACCAGATGATGACGGGCGGCCAGTTCGTCGGCCATCCCGACGGCGTCAAGGACTACACCGTCGACATCACCGCCCCCGACGATCCCGTCGTCCGGGGCCTCGGCGACTTCCGCATGCACTCGGAGCAGTACTACATGCACGTCGACCCGGGCAACGAGGTGCTGGCCACGACGACCTTCGACGCCCGCAGCGCGCCCTGGGTCAACGGCACGGTGATGCCCGTGGTCTGGAAGCGGGTCTGGGGCGAGGGCAGGGTGTTCTTCTCATCGCTGGGCCACGTGGCCGCCGACTTCGAGGTGCCCGAGGCCAGGGAGATCCAGCGACGCGGCCTGCTGTGGGCCGCCCGACAGGAGGAGGAGTCATGAATCCAGGAAGCAGGAGAAACCCCGCTCTGCTGGCAGCCGCCCTCGCGGCTGTCGGCCTGTGGTCCGGCGGCCCGTGGACCGAATCCGCCGAGGCCCGCGGCTTCCGCGGCGCCATGGTACCCAACGCCGAGGCCGTGGGCGCCGGCTGCAACCTCTGTCACGCCGCCGGCGGCGGCAGCCCGCGCAACGGGTTCGGCCTCGACGTGGAGGCCCTGGTCACCGTCAACGGCCGCGAGGTCTTCTGGACGCCGGAGCTGGCCGCCCTCGACTCCGACGGCGACGGCTTCACCAATGGCGAGGAGCTGGGCGATCCCGAAGGGACCTGGACGTCCGGGGACGATCCCCCCGGCGACGCCGCCCGGGTCACCGATCCCGCCGACCCGGAGAGCCGGCCTCCCGAGCCGGTGTCCACGGCGGTGCGCACGTCCGCCTGGGCGCGGATCAAGGCCCTGGTCGGGGCCGCTCCCTGACCGAGGTCCCGCTCAGGCCCTGACGCCGAGCGGGCGCCCCTGACGACGAGGGCGGTGCTCGGGCTGGTGGACCGCCGGCCCGGGCCCGCCCTCAGCGGCGGGGGCGGAAGCAGGTCCGCCAGGCCGACCGGACCAGCCCGAGGATGGCGCCCACCGTGTCCCGCAGCAGGAACCAGCCCACGAGGACGGCGGCCAGGAACAGGACGACGGGGTGGTCCAGGATCGCGGGCATGGCGGTCACAGCCCCAGATCGAGCTGGCCGTGGTCCTCCGGGGGAGGCGGTTCCACCTCCTCGATCAGGGAGGGGTCGTCCTCGTCGGGCCGGTTCACCCGCGGCGACACCGGGTGGGCCACCAGGTCGCCCAGGGGGTAGGGGCGCAGCAGACGCGCCAGGCTCTCGGCGTCTTCGATCTCGCGGTCGAGCCACACCTCGCAGGCCTCCGGCGTCAGCACCGCCGGCATGCGGTCGTGGACGGTGGCGGCCACCTCCTCGGGCTCGGTGGTGAGGATGGCGCAGGTGCGCAGGACGGCGTCGTCCGACCTCTTCCAGCGTTCGTAGAGCCCGGCCAGGGCCAGGGGCTCGCCGCCGCGCCGCCGCAGCAGCATGGGGATGCGCTGGCGGCCCCGGCGCTTCCACTCGAACCAGCCGCTGGCCGGGATCAGGCAGCGCCCGCGGGCGAAGGCGTTGCGGAAGGCGGGCCTCGCGGCCGCCGACTCGGCGCGGGCGTTGATCATGCGGTGGCCCACGGCCGGGTCCCGGGCCCAGGAAGGCACCAGGCCCCACTGCAGCTCCACCAGGACGCGGCTCTCGCGCTGGATCACGGCGGCCACCGGCTGGGTGGGGGCGATGTTGTAGCGCGGCTTCAGGTCGAGCAGGGCCTGCTCCACGGCGAACCGTTCCGTCAGTTCCTCGGTGCCGTGATGGAGGGTGAAGCGGCCGCACATGCCAGGTACGTTAGCGGCCGTTGAGAGCCCCGGCCAGGAACCCCCGCCCACGGTTGGTGGCCTTCGGGCCGTTGCCTACTCTCTTGCCATGAGTCCCGAGAGCGCCGGTCTGGTGGAGCATCTGTCGCGCCACGTCACCCCGCGCCGCCTGCGCCGCATGCGGACGGTGCTGGCCGGGCGCACGCGCTGGCTCACCGCCGTCCTGGAGGAGGTCTACCAGCCCCACAACGCCAGCGCCGTGCTGCGCTCGTGCGAGTGCTTCGGCGTGCAGGAGGTGCACGTCGTGGAGGAGCGCAACGAGTTCCGCGTCAGCCGCGACGTCGCCCTGGGCGCGGCCCGGTGGCTCGACGTGGTCCGCTGGCAGGCGGGGGAAGGCGCGGCCATCGGGCGCTGCTGCGACCAGCTGGCGGCGCGGGGCTACCGGCTGGTGGCGGCCACGCCGGCAGCCGACGCGGCCTCCGTGGACGACTTCGACCCCTGCCGGGGGCCGGCGGCGGTGCTCTTCGGCACCGAGCTGGAGGGGCTCACCGAGGAGGCCCTGGACCGCTGCGCGGAGCGGGTCCGCATCCCCATGACGGGCTTCACGGAGAGCCTCAACCTCTCGGTGAGCGCCGCCCTCGTGCTGCGCGAGCTGACGCGCCGCCTGCGTCAGGGGTCCGCCGACTGGCGCCTGGGGGAGGCCGAGCGCGAGGAGCTGCTGCTGCGCTGGCTGCGCGGCAGCATCAACGGCAGCGACGAGATCGTCGCCCGCTTCGAGGAACGACAGGGGAGACAGCCATGAAGAAGCCTCGCAACCCGGGGCCGCCGGGCGCAGGAGCCCCGCACGGGGCCGGGAGGCCGGCGTGAACCACTCCCTGACGCCCGAGCAGCAGGCCGCCGTCGCCGCCGCTGTCGACGAGGAGGCCCTGGCGGCCGACACCCTGGCCTTCATCGAGGTGGTGAGCGAGACCGGGGAGGAGGGGGAGGGGAGCCGCTTCCTCGAAGGTCTTCTGCGCCGGGAGGGGTTCGAGGTCGAGGTCGACGAGTTCCTCCCCGGCCGGCCGAACGTGTACGCGCGCCTGGAGGGAGCGGGCGGCGGCCGCACCCTCGCCTTCAACGGCCACACCGACACCATCCCCGTGGGGGACTGCCACGGCCCGGGACGCGACGGCGGCTGGATCCTCGGCCGCGGCGCCGAGGACATGAAGGGCGGCCTCGCGGCCATGGTCCACGGCGCCGCCGCCCTGCGCCGGGCCGGGGTCGGGCTGGCCGGCGACCTGTGGCTCACCGGCGTCGTCGGCCACGAGACCCCCGTGGGCCGCAAGGAGGGGCCGCGCCGGCTGATCGAGCACTTCCGCTCCGGCCGCCTGCCGGCCGAGGCGGTGATCATCGTCGAGGGGCCCTTCGCCGTGTGGGCGGCCAGCCTCGGCTCGGGCATGTTCACGGTGAGGGCCTTCGCCGACCGCGAGCCGATCCACACCATCAAGGTCCCCTGGCGGGACAACCCGGCGCGCTGGCTCGGCCCCCTGCTGTCGGAGCTGGACCGCCTGGAGGCCGGGTACGAAGCCGGCCGCCACCACCCCCTGTGCGGCCGCCAGCAGCTCAACGTGGGCATGGTGCGCGCCGGCGACTGGTTCAACCGCCTGCCCGTGGAGTGGCAGGTGACGGGCACCCTCCGGTGGATGCCGGGCACGACCCGCGCCGAGGCCGAGGCCGAGCTGTCGGCGGTCTGCGGCAGGCTGGCCGCCGCCTCGGGTCTGCGCTTCGAGGTGGAGCTGGCCAACGACCGGGAGCCCTTCGAGACTCCCGCCGGCCACCCGGTGGTGGAGGCGCTCCTCGGCGCCGGCGAGAGCGTCAACGGCGAACGGCCGGGGATCGTCGGCATGGGGCTGGTGGGCGACGCCAATCTCTACGCCAACGACGGCGGCGTGCCCACCGTCTACTACGGGCCCGCCCACGAGACCGCCCACTCCGATGGAGAGCGTGTCTCGGCGGCGCAACTGGGCCGCTGCGCCCGCGTCTACGCCCTGGCGGCGGCCGGCTTCTGCGGCCTCGCCTGAGATGCCGACGCTGCTGCGCGGCGGCTCCCTGATCCTGCCCGACCGCGTCGAGGAGGGCGACCTGCTCGTCGACGCGGCCGGCCGCATCGCCGCCGCCGGTCCCGCCGCCGACAAGGAGGCCCCGAGCGGCGCCGCCGAGATCGACCTCGACGGCCGGCTGGTGGCCCCCGGGTACGTCGACCTCCACTGTCACGGCGGCGCCGGCGCCGACTTCATGGACGGCACCGCCGAGGCCTTCCGCACCGTCCTGGCCGCGCACCTGCGCCACGGCACCACCACCCTCGCTCCGACGACGACCGTGGCCGCCCACGGGCAGATCCTCGCGGCGCTGGAGGTCTGCGCGGGCGCCGCCGCCGCCGGGGGATTCGGCCTCTTCGGCGAGGGCTCCGGCGCCGGCAGCCGCGTCGCCGGCGCCCACTTCTACGGCCCCTACTTCGGCCCCGGGGCCCAGGGCTGTCACCCGGCCGGCCCTCTGCGCCCGCCGCGGCCGGAGGAGTTCGAGGCCTACCTCGCCTTCGGCGGACTGCCCGAGGGCGGCGCCATCGCCTGCGCCACCGTGGCCCCGGAACTGCCCGGGGCCGAGGCCTTCGCCCGCGCCGCCCGGCGGCGGGGCATCCGGCTCCACGCCGGCCACTCCAACGCCACCCTGGCGCAGGTGGAGGCCAGCCTGGACTGGGGCGTGGGCCACGTGGACCACCTGTTCTGCGCCATGTCGGACAAGACCAAGCTGCGCCGCCAGCAGCCCTGGCCGATGCGCGCCGGCGTGCTCGAGGCGGCCCTGCTCCTCGACGAGCTGTCCACCGAGGTGATCGCCGACGGCGTCCATCTCGACGCCGGACTCCTGCGCCTGGCCTACCGGATCAAGGGGCCGGACCGCCTCGCCCTGGTGACCGACTGCAACCGCGCCCTCGACCGGCCCGACGGCGAGTACCGCTTCGGCCCCGAGGCCGGCGGCGAGCCCTTCGTGCGCCGCGGGGATGTCTGCGTGACGCCGGACGGCGGCGGCCCGGCCTCCTCCTGCCGGGGCATGGACCACATGGTGCGCACCTTCCGCGAGCTCACCGGAGCCCCCCTGCCCGAGGTCGTGCGCATGGCCTCCCTGACGCCGGCGCGGATCCTCGGGATCGACGCCCGCGTCGGCAGCCTGGAGGCGGGCAAGATCGCCGACCTGCTCGTCCTCGACGAGGGGCTGCGCCTGGAGCGCCTCTTCCTCCAGGGGCGGGAGATCGTCCTGTAGAAAGCCCGTCGCGGGACCTCCCGCTCCCGGCGGCTGCCGCCGGACGGTGGCGGATGCGGCCACCGCCGCAACGCTCTCCGGCGGCTCCTCTCCTGTCCCGCTCTCTGGCGGCGGGCTGCCCGAGGCGGCGGGCACGGGCCTTGCTGTACCCGTCCTCGGCAGTCACCCGCCGGGGAGCGGCCCCGGCGTCCATCCTTCACCAGGAGGGAGCCGTGAATCGGGGATTCGACAAGGCGACGATCGAGCGCGTCGCCCGCATGTACAAGAGCAACCAGGAGGCCTGCGCCGCCCTCGGCATCACCTTGCGCAGCTTCGGACGGCTGTGCCGCAAGTACGGCGTGGAGACGCCCTGGGTGCAGAAGCGCCGGGCGCGGGGCACGCTGGATCCGGCCCCCGGCTGATCCTGCGCGGGGAGCCGGCCGCCGGGCGCGGGAGCCGGGGGCTTGAGGGGGGGCGAGACCCCGGGGGCGATCTCGCCTCTCCTCTTGCCGCTGTTCCGCGGACCGGTGGCGACAGCCGCCATCGAGATGGCGGAATCTGCCGATTCTCCATCTCCTGACAGACATGCGGTGGTTCTTGCAACAAACTGCATGACAGCAACTTGAAGCCCGTCTCCGGCCAGGGGTGGAGGCGATGGCACCCGAATTGCACAGAAGGCATCCACAAACCCAGCGGAAGCGAATCGGAGGCAGAGATGGTCAAATCGACGTTGTCCCGGATCTCCGGAATCGTCAGGTCGAACGTCCACGACCTGCTCGATCAACTGGAGGACCCGGAGAGGATGGTGCGCCAGATGGTGCGCGACATGGAGGCCGAGGTCGACCGGGTGGTCAGCGCCACCGGCGCCGCCGTGGCCGGCCAGCGCCGGCTGGAGAAGGACCAGGAAGAGCACCGCGAGCGCAGCCGCCGGCTGGAGAGCCGGGCCCGCCAGGCCCTCGATGCCGGCGACGAGGAGTTGGCCCGCCAGGTGCTGGCCCGCAAGGTGCTCAGCGACCAGGCGGCCGACGACATCGAGCCGGCCCTCGAGGAGGGGCGCCGGACGGCCTCGCAGCTGCGGGGTCAGCTGGTGACCCTGCGCCAGGAGCTGGAGGAGGCCCGCAACCGCCAGGCCGCCCTGATCGCGCGCATCCGCGCCAGCCGCCAGGTGGGCTGCCGGCGCGACGATCTCGACGGCGATCCGGCGTCCGAGTTCGACCGCCTGGGGCAGCGCCTGGAGCACAACCGCAGCGAGTTCGACCGCATGCGCCAGCGCCTGGAGCTGGCCGAGGTGGCCGGGGAGGCCTCGGCCGAGGCGCGCCGCACCCTCCTCGGGGAGGACGGCGTCCTCGGGCGCCGCTTCGAGGAACTCGAGATGCGCCGGCGGGTCGATGAAGAGTTGGCCGCCCTGCGCCCGCGCGAGAAACAGGACGAGGAGGGTTCCCGATGACCGGCTCCGGGTCCTCCACTCGTTCGCGTCTGGCGGCGGCGCTGCTCTGCTTCTTCCTCGGCTGGATCGGTGCGCACCGGTTCTACGTCGGCAAGATGGGCACCGGTCTGTTGATGGTGCTCACCCTCGGAGGGTTCGGCATCTGGTCGCTCATCGACCTGATCCTCATCCTCTGCGGGGCCTTCACCGACGCCGCCGGCCTGCGGCTGTCGGCGTGGATGCCGGCCGAGGCCGCGGCCGGGTCCCGGTCCGAGGAGCTGAGGGGCCGCATGGACCGCATCGACCGGCAGTTGACCGATCTGCAGGGAGTCATGCTAGATATGGCCGACAAGCTGGACCGGCGCCGCTACGGACACCTGGCCTGATCGCCTGGAGGGACCGCCACATGCCTCGAACCTGCCCGCCCCTCCATCTCGCCGTCCTGCTGGCGGGGTTGAGCCTTGCGGGACCGCCCCCGGCGCGGGCGGAGCTGCCCGACCACCTGGCCCTGGCCCTGCCCCTCTCCGGCATCACCGTCGACGGGGATCTGGCCGACTGGCCGCCGGAGATGCCGTCGCTGCCGATCCGCAACGAGTTCGGCGCCTACGGACCCACCGACACCGAGGGGACGGACCTCGACACCAGCGAGGACCTCAGCCCCTCCTTCCGGGTGGGGTACGACCCGGAGGAGCAGCTGCTCTACGTGGCCGTGGAGGTGCGCGACGACGTCCTCTACGCGAACCTGACCGGCGGCGCCGTGTCCCTGACCGACGCCTGCGAGGTCTACGTCTCGGGGCTCGTGTCGTCGGACCACACTCCGATCCAGTACGCCCTCGTGCCGGGACGGGTCACCTATCCCAGCTTCGACCGCAGGGGGGTCCACCACAACCTCCGGGTCGACAGGAGGTCCCGCGGGGCCTGGCGGCGCCGCGACGACGTCACCACCTACGAGTGGAGCGTGCAGGTGCGGTCCGGCCTGCCGGCCCATCCGCGGGCCGATCCGAGGCGCGGCTATACGGCGATGAACCCCGACCCCGGCCGGGCGGCCCGCCTCGAGGGCGGCGGGATGATCGGCTTCGACGTGGTCGTCGTCGACGGCGACGGGCCGCCCCCGTCTTCCCAGTACGGTCCTCCGTCCCGCTCCTGGCTGGGCGACGAGAACTCCTCCTGGGTGCCCTGGGGGCCCCCGCGGCCGGTCAAGATGGTCGGCGACGACCGGGTGGGCCGTCTCGTGCTGGCGCCGGAGGACTGGTCGGCGGGGTTCGACGCCGAGGCCATGGAGGCTTACCTGGCGACCTGGCTGGAAGATCATCCGGATGTCTGGATCGCGGCGATCGAGAGAGCCGCGGCCTGGCAGCCGCGGCCCCATTCCCACCCCTTGGCCCGGAGGCTGAACCAGGCGCCGGGCGCCATCGCCCGGGCCGATGCGCGGATCCTGGAGCCGCCGGGTCCCGCCACCTGGGACTACAGGACGACTCCCTGGGGATCGCCCGGCGGCCCGACGGGAGGGGACGCCGGTCCTGTTGGCGACGACGAGTTGCTGGAGGCCCTGCGGCGGGAGCTGCAGGGGACCGACGACGAGGCGCTTGAGGCCGTGCGACGGCAACTGCGGGGGGACTCCGGGCGCGACGACTGGCTCGTGCTCCTCGGCGGCTGCCTGCTGGGGCTGGCCGTCGGCCTGGGGGCGGTCTACGTGGCCCGCCGCCGCTCTCAACCGGACTCCTCGGGCCTCACGGACCGCCTGGCCGCCCTCGAGTCGCGCATGACCGACACCCAGGACGTGATGATCGCCCTGAGCGAGAAGCTGGACCGCATCGATTCCCGGGACCGCAAGGGGAGCGATCCCCCGCCCGGGAGCGGCTCGTGAGCGCCGTGGAGGAGGCGCGTCCGGTCCCGGGAG
>CAZEHQ010000142.1:0-11782 GCA_964512165.1 uncultured Gemmatimonadaceae bacterium
CAGGCACAGCACGGCCCCGATGAGGAGGCCCCGCACCGGGACCCCTCGAAGGTCTCGCGCCGGCCGGCGGTCTCCCCGCGGAGGTGACGTCATCGGGGGCCCGCCGGCCGATCATCCCCCCAGCGACGCGAACCAGTCCCGGAGGAACTCCGCCGACCGCGGGATGAGCCCGTCGAGGGAGAAATAGGAGTGCCCGCCCCCGGGGTAGATGAAGGCCTCGAAGCCGGGAGGCATCCGCCCGAGGGCGTCCATGGTTCGCATCAAGGACTCGGCCTGGCTCACGGAGACGACGTCGTCGTCGGTGCCGTGATGGAGCTGCACCGGCGGCAGGTCCTCGGCGAAGAGCACGGCGGAGCGGCGGACGAGCTCCAGGCGCGCTTCCGGCAGGGGCACCTCCCCGCGGACGAAGGGCGTGATGACGGTGGAGTCGAGGTGGGCCACCGACGGCAGGTCCCGAGGGCTCCCCAGGGCCGCCTCGCGCGCGATCTCGCGCACCCAGTCGTCGAAGAAGTCCGTTGGGCCGAAGAGGGCGACGATGCGCTCGATGCGATCGTCGCGGATTCCCGTCAGCAGCGCCACCCCCGCCCCCCGGCTGCCGCCGACGACGGCCATGCCCCCGGGGCGGGCCTCCGGCGTCGACTCGAAGACGGCGTCGACCAGGGCCAGGGTGTCGTCCACGTCGTGGTCCCACGGGCTCGCCGGGCCCTCGGAGAGCCAGCTCTCGCCGCCGTGGCGCAGCGGCTCGGCCCGGTAGGATGGGATCACGTAGACGAAGCGCTCCACCATCGGGCCGAGAGCGAAGGCGACGGTCTGCATTTCGTCCACCGACACGCCGCTGTCGCCGCCGTGCAGGTAGAGCAGCAGGGGCAGGCTCCCGGCGGCGGCCCCTTCGGGCACGAGGACGGCGCCGTAGTGCAGGACCCCGTCCACCCGGTGGGAGAGGATCCGCAGGGCGCACGCCCTGCCGGCCAGGGAGTACCCCTCCTCGTGTTCCACCACCACCCCGCGGGCCGAGACGTCGCGGGCGGCCCAGTCGGAGCGGACGGCCTCCACCTCCGCCGCCGAAGCGGGCGCGAAGAGGGCGTCCAGCTCGCCGTCGAGGTCGACGGCCTCGGCAGCCACCGAGAGGACGGTGTCCGCCGCCGAGACGCGGAGGCTCTGTACCCCGACGCCGAGGCCGAGGGTCCAGGTGGTGGCCGCGCGCCCGTCGGCGCCGGTAGCGGCCGAGGCCGGATCCACCTCGCCGTGGCCGGCGGCGGGGGCGAAGGAGACGGTCGCGCCGCGGACGGGACGCCCCTGGCCGTCGACCACCTCGACGACGACGGGCTCGGCCAGGGCCAGGCCCGGCACCGCCCGCTGACCGGCGCCCGAGAGCAGCTCCAGCCCGGCGGGGCGGGAGCCGGGACCCGTGGGGCCGCCGGACCCGCCGCATCCGGCCAGCGCGGCGAGCAGGAGGAAGGCGGCCAATCCCCTTGGAGGCAGGGATCTCCCTGGCATGACCTGCCGCCGGTTCATCCGTCGGTGAGCCTCCGGCTCCCACGCTCCAACCGGTCGAGGCTCTCCAGGCACCGCGGGCGGCGGCGGTTCCGCTCTCGCAGGGCGGACAGGTACTCCTCCCATTCCTGCTTGCGGCCGGACCGGGTGAAGACGGTCTTCATCTTTCTCAGGTAGGGAACCGCGGCCTCGTACCCACTCGCCTGGACCCGGGCGATGTGCATCTCGGCCATTTCCCTCCAGATGCCGATGGCCCGGTCCGGATGGGCCGACTTGACAGCCTCGGCCACCTCGATGTCGAGGCCGTAGTCATACACCCCGAACCCTCTTTTCTCGCCGCTGGGGTGATCGTACCACTTCAGAACCTCGTCCGGCTTCTTCTCGGCGATGGCCAGCGGGATCAGGATCCTGGTCATGGGCGCCCCGGCCATCGCGCCACGAGTACGGACCTCGACCTCGGAGACCGGCAGGGGCCAGGCAGCGGCCGGATCGCACTTCCGTTGGCGGCCGGCTCCGGGACGGCGGCCGGTCTCCAGGTAGTGGCGGCTCCAGGCCTCGACGCCCTTGCCCAGGCGCGCCTTGCGGGCGGCCTTGCCCAGGGACTGGAAGCCTTCCAGACTCGGATCGGCAAAGAACTGTTCGGCCTGAATGGCCAACCCGGCGAGAGGCTCGCCACTGCGCCGGGTGATCGTCTGCAGTTGCCGCAGCAGCCCCTCCCCGAGGTCCGGATCCTCGGAGGGGACCGCCTCGATCCCCTGGCGGCACCAGCGCCGGGCCTCTTCCCGGCGCCCCCCGGCCATCAGGCGGTCGACCAGGCGCTCATAGTTGAGAGTGACAGACGCTTCGCGCTCGCACAGGGGGATGATCTCGTCCTGGCGGCCGGCCTTCTCCAGGGCGCGGATCAGCCAGTCGGCGGTCCGGTCCCGCCTGAAATCGCGGGAGAAGCGATCTCCCGCAACGAACTCGGTGGCCTCGACACGTTCCGCCAGCCGGTCGGCCACCGCGGACCAGCCGCTCTTGCCGTAGCGCTTCTTCCACACCCGGTCCAGCCCGTCGTCGCACAGGCCGTAGCCGTCGGCCTGGGCCATGTCCAGGGCCCATTCCACCTGGTCCGCCGGGGACAGGGAGGTCCTGTCCAGGGCCCGGA
Organism: uncultured Gemmatimonadaceae bacterium; assembly: GCA_964512165.1. Taxonomy (GTDB): domain Bacteria; phylum Latescibacterota; class UBA2968; order UBA8231; family UBA8231; genus UBA8231. The sequence goes on from CAZEHQ010000142.1 coordinate 2,642, forward strand.
AGAGGACGTCGAAGCAGGAGGTGAGCCCGTGGGCGGACTCTCCTTCCTGCTCGTGCTCCAGGGCCCGGGTGCCCGCGGCCAGCAATTCCGGCCCCAGTCTTGCAGCCTCTTCGGCATGACCAGCTTTCACCAGGGCTTCGATGGCCACATGGAGGCGAACGGCGCCGCCCGCAGGGACTCCCTGGTACTCGTCCCATACCGCCTCTTCCAGGGCACGGATCTCGCGGCGGATCGTCCGGAGAATCTCGTGGGCCCGCCCCGAACCCAGGGCCCGGCGGTCCAGGAACCATTGGCGGGCCTCCTCGTGCGCCTCCGCCACGGAGACCACCAGCGCTACCAGTTCCGCCTTGGTCTGCTCCTTGAGCCAGGTACGCAGGGAAGCGGTTCCGGACTTCCCGGACGCCCCGGACCGCGCCTCGATGACTCTCTCGTACCTATCGTGCTCATCGAGCTCCTCGAAGTCCTCGAGCTCCTCCTCGAAGAACTCGGTGTCCCCCGGCTCGGACTCCTCCTCCATGGCCTCGAGTTGAAGCACCCGCGGATCGTCCTCCTCCAGCCGGCCCACGGCGATCCCCGTCTTGATGGCTTGCGAGTATTCCAGCACCACGGCCACCGCATGCTTGCAGGTCTCCCAGTAGGGACAGGTGCATTCGGATTTCAGCTTCTTCCCGGCGTCCAGACGCACCCGGGTGGCATAGGGCCGGCTTCCCAGCACCCAGGCGACCAGGGCCCCGTCCCCGGCACGCTCCAGATCGCCGACGGCCCCGCGCTCCTGGTACGAACGTCCCCGGTCGACGATGCGGTTTCCCGCCCATTCCTCCAGATCCTCCCAGGTGAGCTTCGCGAAGGGATCGGGAGGCTCTCTCGGCCTGGTCTTCTTCTTTCGTTGCCGCACTCTGGATCTCCTGCTAAGGCCGGGGTTGATCCCGCAGGACCAAGGAACCGATGACAACAACCGCCATGCTGTTCCTCAATGGACGTTCCCAGGCCGTCCGGCTGCCGAAGGAGTTCCGCTTCCGGGGCACCGAGGTCCGCATCTCCAGGGAGGGCGACCGGGTCATCCTCGAGCCGCTGGAGCAGACGCGGTGGCCCCGTGGATTCTGGGACGCATTCACCCCGGACCCCGACTTCGAGGTCCCGTCTCCCCTGCCCGCATCGTCCGTCGATCTGGATGACGCGGGCTGATGTACCTCCTCGACACGAACATCGTCAGCTGCTGGATGCGCGGTCACCCCGAGGTCCTGCGCCAAGTGCGGAGCCACGCGCCCTCCGAACTCTCCCTGTGCTCCATCACCCTCGCGGAGATCCTCTACGGCATCGAGAAGTCCCCCTCGAGGAAAAGCGAGCGCCGTGAGCGGATCGCCCGCATCCTGTCGCAGTTGCAGCTGCATCCCTTCGACGAGGCCGCCGCACGGAGGTACGCCAGGGTGCGCGCTCAACTGGAGGAGAGCCGGCAGCCGATCAGCGAACGGGACACCCAGATCGCGGCGGTGGCCCTCTCCCGGCGGCTGACCGTCGTCACGCACAACGCAAGGGAGTTCGGCCGGGTCGCCGGGCTGGCTGTCGAGAACTGGACCTGACGCCGCCCCGATCCTGGCCCGTTGATACTGTATCACCCCCGCCCTTACACTTGGCCGCCCACGCCCACCGCGACCAGGTACACCCTCTCATTCTCATGCTGCCGTCCCTGATCCGCAAGGAGATCGTCCTCGGCGTCCTCAGCCTGCGCTTCGCCGTGACCTTCGTCCTGTTCTTCGTGCTCACGCTGGTGAGCGTCTTCACCATGACCCGCGGCTACGAGCGGGCCCTGCGCCTGCACGAGGTCGGCGCCTCCCGGCACCACGAGCAGGTCCGCGGGATCCAGGAAGCCGAGGAGCCCGACGAGGCCCTCCACGACATCCTCTTCGGCGGCGACGGCTTCTACGGCGACCGCGCACCGCGGCCCATGGGCGTCTTCGTCAAGGGCCTGGAGGACCGCCTGCCGACGCAGGTCAACGTCAGCCTGTGGCAGGTGCGCCCCGTCGACGACGACCGCTACCGCAACCCCCTCTTCCGGCTCTTCGCCTCGCCCGACTACGCCTACATCGCCAACATCGTCATCTCGCTGCTGGCCCTGCTCTTCGTCTTCGACGCCGTCTGCGGCGAGAAGGAACGGGGCACCCTGAAGATCCTGCTGGCCAACCGCGTGCCGCGCGACCTGGTGCTGCTGGGCAAGTGGATCGGCGGCTACCTGTCCCTCGCGGTGCCGCTGGCGGCGGCCCTCTTCGCCTCCCTCACCTACGTGGTGCTCACCGGCGCCGTGCGCGTGGACGCCGACTTCCTGTCGCGGTTCCTGTGGATCGCCGGCGTCTCCCTGCTCTACGTCTCCGTGTTCTTCGGCCTGGGCATGCTCATCTCCACCCTGACCCACAAGGCGTCGACGGCGCTCCTCGTCTCCCTCTTCGTGTGGATCTGCTGGATCCTCGTCATCCCCAACCTGGCCCCGGTGGCGGCGCGCCTGGCCGTGCCGGTGCCGACGCGGCAGAAGATCGAGGCCGAGAAGGAGGCCGTGGACCGGGAGACGCAGATCGGCGTGCAGCGGGTCAACCGCAACATGCTCGGCTACGGCCGCAAGGCCGAGGAGATGGTCGAGGAGATCGAGAAGCAGGGGGACGCGCGCAAGGACCGGATCGACCAGTACTACCACGGCCGCCTGCGCCGCCAGGTCGACCTGAGCCGCAACCTGTCGCGGGCCTCGCCCTCGGCCAGCTTCGTGCTGGCCGCCAGCGACCTGGCCGGCACCGGGGTCGACCTCTTCACCGCCTTCAACACCGCTGTCCGGCGCTACGGCGAGGAGTTCTCCGAGCACTGGTGGGAGTGGGACGAGGAGTACCACGACAACGACGAGGAGATGCCCGACGACGCCTGGCTGCAGGTCGACCAGTGGCCGGCGTTGCGGGTGGATCAGGCCCGCCTCGACGACGTGGTCGACGCCGTCCTCCTCGACGTGCTGCTGCTGGTCGTCTTCAACGTCCTGTTCTTCCTGCTCTCCTACTTGTTCTTCCTGCGCTACGACGTGACCTGAGGATGCCGTGCTCGCCCACCTGATCCGCAAGGAGCTGCTGGAGCAGCTGTTGAGCCTGCGCTTCGCCATGGCCTGCATCATCTGCCTGATCATCACCCTCTCCAGCGCCCTGGTGCTGACCCGCGACTACAGGGAGGCCCTGGCCGACTACCGCACGAACGTGGTCCTCCACAAGAACGAGCTGGAGGACAGCGGCGACATCTGGGGCGACGGCGTCGTCATCGACAAGCCGCTGAACCCGATGCAGATCTTCGTGCGCGGCGTCGACTCGAGGCTGGTGGTCTCGGCCCGGGTCACCCACGGGCAGCAGCCGATCTTCGAGGCGCAGCACGAGATCAACCCCGTCTCGTACCTCTTCCCGCCCGGTGACCTGCTGTTCTTCATCGGCGTGGTCATGAGCCTGCTGGCCCTCGCCTTCGGCTACGACGCGGTCTCGGGCGAGAAGGAGTCGGGCACGCTGAAGCTGCTCATGTCGTACTCGGCGCCCCGGGACCTGGTGCTGCTGGCCAAGTGGGTCGGCGGCTACCTCGCCCTGGCGGCGCCCTTCCTGCTGGCCGTGACCGCCGCCCTGGTGGTGGTCATGGTGATGCCCGGCGTCGAGCTGGGCGAGCAGGACTGGGGGGCCCTGGTGCTCCTCATCGCCGTGGGCCTGCTCTACCTCGCCGCCGTGTACGGCATGGGGATCTTCGTCTCCGCCCGCACCCACCTGGCTTCGACGTCGATCACCGTCCTGCTCATGGTCTGGGTGCTGATGATCCTGGTGGTCCCCAACCTGGCGCCCTACCTGGCGGCCGAGGCCGTGACCCTGCGCAACTTCATGGAGGTGGAGGAGGAGAAGGCGGCCGCCTCCGAGACGGCGTCGGAGGTCTTCGAGCAGGAGCTGGACGAGTTCACCGCCAACAACCCGGACGTGGAACGCTGGGGCGACGACGGCCGCTGGGGCGCCATGTGGAACCTGCGCTATCAGAAGCTGGCCCTGCAGCGGATCGACGACGAGGGCCGGATCGAGGGCCGCTACGCCAACGAGCTGGCCGCCCAGGTGGCCGTGGCCCGCCACCTGTCGCGGCTCTCCCCCTTCTCCTCCTTCGCCTACGCCGCCACCGAGCTGGCCGGGGCCGGACTCACCGAGGACCGCCGCTTCCGCGACAGCCTGCCCGAGTACCGCCGCCGCCTGACGGTGTACGTGACCGAGCTCTACAGCCGCGCCTGGGCCGAGCAGCGCAACGACGAGCCCCAGGACCTCAGCGGCCGTCCCCTCTGGGTCTACGGGCGCGCCCCCGTCGGCGAACGCCTGGCCGCGGTCCTGCCCGACGTGATGCTGCTGGCCGCGTGGACCGTCCTGTTCTTCATGGCCGCCTACCTCTCCTTCCTGCGCTACGACGTCAAGTGAGGGCTCTGCGCTCCCCGATCCTGGCCGGCGCCCTCGCCTGGCTGGCGGCCTGCGGCGACCCCGTGCAGCGCCACATCGACACCATCATCGAAGGCGAGGGCGATCTCGAGGAGGCCCGGCTGGCCCTGAACATGGCCAAGGGCTACGCCGTCGATCCGCTGATCGCCGCCTTCGAGGACCGGTCCCTGCCGGCGCGGGCCCGCGTCGACCTGGCCGAGTCCCTCTACCGGCTCTACCTGCGGGAGGCCGACCGCCGCATCTTCGCCAGCCTCGTGGCCGGCCTGGAGGACCCGGAGCCCCGGGTGCGGGCCGGCGTGGCGCGCGCCATCGGCAACCTGCGGCGGCCCGAGGCGGTGGCACCGCTGCTGGCGCGCTTCGAGGCGGAGACCGATCCGGCCATGAAGGGCGAGATCCTGTCCACCCTCGAGTTCATGTCCTCCGAGCCCGACGGCGACTGGGGCACGCGCGCGAACCCCGACCTGCTGGACGCGGCCCAGAAGGAGAGCTTCGGCGCCGGCCTGCGGACCCTGGTCGCCGCCGGACCGCCCGAGGAACTGCGCACGGCGGCGATGGAGTGGCTGGAGGTGCTGGCCGAGGATCGCTCCGAAGAGGCGGAGAACCTCTTTCTGGCGGCCGACGCGGCCGGCGCGGAGGCCCTGCTGCGCTCGGCCCTGGAGCTGGCGCCCGAGAGCCTCAACATCCACCAGAAGCTCGGCAAGCTGTTCTACGCCATGGGCGACGAGGAGCGGGGCCGGGAGTACCTGGAGCGCCTCGGCATGGTGGCGCGCGCCCCCCGGCTGAAGGCGCGCCCTGAGATCGACGGCCGCCTCGACGAGCCGGCGTGGCGCCAGGTGCGTCCCCACACCGGGTTCTACCAGTGCATCTGGCGGCTCACGGCCCGGCCCGCCGAGGGCCGCTCGGAGGCCTGGGTCGGCTACCGCGCCGACACCCTCTTCGTCGCCGTGAAGGGCTACGAGCCGAGCACGGCGAACCTGGCCGCCTCGGAGACGGAGCGGGACGGCGATGTCCACGCCGACGACTGCATGGAACTCTTCATCGACACCAACCGCGACAGCCAGTCCTTCCATCACTTCATCATCAACACCCTCGGCGCCATCCGGGACAGCCACCATGGTCCCGGCCGGCCGGGATCGTCCTGGAACGGCGCCATCGAGGTGGGCACCGCCGTGGCCGACACCTTCTGGGTCGTGGAGGCGGCGATCCCGACGGCGCAGTTGGAGGACGGCCCCGCCGCGCCGGGCGTGGAGTGGGGCTTCAACCTGGCGCGGGTGCGGATCGGCAACGCCTCGGAGTACGGCCAGTGGGTGCCGACCTACGGAAGCGCCCACCGCCCCGACCGCTTCGGGGTGCTGCTCTTCGACTAACTCGAAGGGAAAGGAGAACCGCCGTGAACAAGATCACCCTCTACCACAACCCCGGCTGAAGCAAGTCGAGGGGCGCGCTGCAGATCCTGCGCGCCCGGGGCGTCGAGTTCGACGTCGTCGAGTACCTGCACCACCCGCCGGACGAGCCGCAGTTGCGACGGTTCCTGGAGCTGCTCGGCTGCGAGCCGAAGGAGATGATCCACCCGGGGTCCTTCGAGGACCTCGGCCTCGACCTGGACGACTACGACACGGCCGACGCCCTCGTGGGCCTGCTGCTGGAGCATCCCGGGGTGATGAACCGGCCCATCTGCGTACGCGGGGACCGGGCGGTCATCGCCCGGCCGGCGGAACGGGTGGAGGAGATCCTCGACTGAGGGCGGGGGCATGGGCGCCAGGCATCGGTACTGGGTTGTCCTCGTTCTGGGGTCGCTGGGCCCGGGGTCCCTTGGGTGGGCCCTGCCGCCCTGCGGCCTACCCGGGACCATCACCACGGTGACCGCTCCGGAAGGCGGCGACTACATCGCCGCCTTCCGCGACTACAAGATCTACCCGTCGGAGTACCTGAGCGTAGGGGGCGGTGTGGACCTGGTGGCCGCCCCGGACTACCGCAGCTACTATCCGCAGAATCTGGCCCTGGGTCCGCAGGGGCGCGTCCACGTAGCCGACATGACGATCATCTACCGTCTCGAAGACGATGGCAGCGCCACCCGCATCGTTGGCGTGCCCCAATACTCCACCCAAGAAGACGACGCCCGTACCGGGGAGGCCCCCCTGCTACGAAGGACCAACGTTCTGCAGGACACGGTGGCGGCCCTGGGGGCGCGCATTGCCCCGGGGCCGATGGCCTTCGACCGGCAAGGCCGGCTCTACTTCGTCGACTATGTCAACCGCGGAGGAATTCAGAGGACGGAGGCCCGCATCGCCCGGCTCGAAGCCGACGGGCAAGTGACCACCTTTGCCGCCCGGGTCGAGTCCGGTCCCTTCTCTTCGCTGCTCTTCGAGCCTGGGGGCGATCTGCTCGTTGGCGGGATGGGAGGCATTCAACGCATCGATGCGCAGGGGGTCATCTCCCGGCTGCTGCTGGTGACGCGTTGGGCAGGGGCCATGCGGTGGGATGCTCAAGGGAGACTGTATTTCACCAACGGTCGAAAGATCTTTCGCCGTCTTGACGACGGCACCCGCGAGGTCGTCGCCGGATCGGACTGGGGCGACGAGAACCACGGCTCCATCCGCTACACCCCGGAGTATGCCGCCAATGGCAGGCCTGCCACCGAAGCGCCTCTCAGCGTCTTCGACTTCGTCATCGATGCCCGGGGCGTGTTGTACATCGCCAATTTCGGATACGGCCGCATTCACCGCGTGGGCGCCGACGGGACTCTCGAGACGATCGCGGGGGACGGGAGGGATTATGCATACATCCCGGCCTGCTTCGCTGGGAAACGGGTGGCGGCGGGAAAGCGGCTCTCCCGGCACCGTTGCCGAGACCAGATTGGCGACGGCGGTCCGGCCCTCGACGCCCCGGTCTGGCAACCCTTTCTCCTGCTTCTCACGCCGGAGGGCGACCTCCTCGTCGCCATGAATCGGCCGGGGGCCGACTGGGACGGAGGCACGTTCTCCTTCCTGCGCCGCATCTGCGGCGTAAGCGACCTCGCGCCCACGAGCATCGGGACGGTCGAGCAGGACTCCGCACCGAGCCACCCGGAAGGGGGAACCCCCTCCCTGCGCCTCTATCCGAATCCCTCCAATGCCGCGGTCACTCTCACCTTCCACCTGGAGCAGTCGGCCAACGTCTCGGTGCACATCTACGACGAGCTCGGGCAACGGGTGCGGGTGCTGGCCGCGGAGACCGAGCGTCCGGCGGGGGACTACCAGTATGTCTGGGACGGCCGCGACCGGGAGGGCCGGTTCCAGGCCTCGGGCACCTATTTCCTCGTGCTCTCCGTCGATGGCGTGCAGGAGAGCCGCAAGCTGACGCTGCTCCACTGACCCGAGGGCCGCCTCAACCTTTGTCCTCGGGATCCTCCGTCTCGCGGGCCACGCGCAAACGCAGTTCCGTGCTCGAAAAGGTGTGGGGCCGGGTGTTGAAGTAGCAGCGGTCGAAGGACTCCGCGCGGCCGGTGAAGTCCGTGTCCCGGTACTCGTCCCCGAGGATGCGGACATCCCAGTCGACGGAGCGCAGGATCTCGACGACGTCGTCCTCGGTGTCGTAAACGATGATCTCGTCCACGTACTTGCAGGCCGACACCTGGATCTGGCGCTCGACGATGCTCTGGATCGGCTTGTTCTTCCCGGGCCGGTCGATGGTGGGGTCGGTCTGGATGCAGACGATGAGGTGGTCGCAGACCGTCTTGGCCTCCTGGAGCATGAGCACGTGACCGGCGTGGAAGAGGTCGAAGGCGCCGAAGGTGATGCCCTTCTTCACCTTGGCCCGCGGTTGCTCGCCGGTCGGTTGCTGGGGCGTGATCATGGGTGAAGAATCCGGGGTGTGTCTGTTCCGGTCAAGGGAGGTGACGGGGCCGGACCCGGCCCCCGGCCGGACCCGGTTTTCTTACCTTGCAGCGCTGTAGCCGGCTTCCCTTGGACCCCTCGGACCGGAAGTGAGGATGGACGCCCGTCATCTCGCCCACACACTGACGCCGGAGGAGTCGCGGCGGTTCGAGCGCGACGGCTTCCTCACCGTCGAGGAGGCGATCCCGGACAGCCTCGTGCAGCGCCTGCTGCCGGTCTGCGACCGCATCGACCGCGAGGAGCGCGAACGTCAGGGGAAGGGCCCCGGGGAGCGCATCAACCACTTCGACTTCATCGGCCGGGACGAGATCTTCCTGGAGCTGCTCGACTGGGGGAAGACCTTCCCGAAGGTGTGGGGCATCCTCGGCTGGCACATCCAGCTCTACCACACGCACATGATGATCACCCCCCCGGAGCCGCCGGGACGCACCCTCGCCGAGCACGGGCTCGACCTCGGCTGGCACCAGGACACGGGCCTGCTGAACCAGGACCTCGAGACCGATCCGCGGCCCCGGGTGTCGTTGAAGGTGGGCTTCTTCCTCACCGACACCAGCGAGGAGGGCAGGGGCAACTTCTACGTGGTGCCCGGGTCGCACCTGCGCAACGAGTTCCCGGGGCCCGACCGCAAGAGCCTGGTGGACGGCGCCGTGGCCGTCCGCGCGGCGCCGGGCACGGCCGTGTTCTTCGACCGCCGCCTGTGGCACTCGGGCAGCGCCAACTACTGGCACGAGGCGAGACGGGTCGGCGGAGTCGGCTACTGCATGGGCGGGCGGCTCGTGATGGCCGCGGCCGGC
>CAZEHQ010000143.1:0-11751 GCA_964512165.1 uncultured Gemmatimonadaceae bacterium
CCCGAGTCCATCATCGCCTCGAACCAGAGCTCCAGCTCCCCGGCCTCCAGGTCGTGCGCCGCCCACTGGTGGTTCGACTTGTTGAAGACCTGCACGGCGTCGCAGGTGGCCTGCAGGGCCCGGTCGAAGGCCCGGTGCAGACCGCCGGCGATCGACACGTGGGCGCCGAGGAGGTGTCCGGACACGCCTCAGGATTCCGCCGCCGGGGGCATGACCAGCTCTTCCTGGTCGCGGACCCCGTACGTCGGCGGCAGCTCCCGGTAGTCGGTGCCGGAGCGGGCGTTCCAGTCCCAGACGATCGCTCCGTCCTTGAGGGTGAGCTCGCAGAGCAGGCGGCGGTCCGCCTCGAGCCGGCCGTCGAAGGAGTCCATGTATCCGAAGCGGCCCTCCTCCAGCCGCAGGACGGCCACGTCGGCGGCGGCCCCCACCGACAGGGTGCCGTGCTCCGGCCGGCCGATGACGCGGGCCGGCTCCACCGTCGACAGCCGCACCACGTCGGCCAGGGGCATGCCCATGACGAGGAACTTCGACATCGTCGTCGGCATGTCGAGCATGCCCAGGTTCATGCTGCTGTGGTGGAGGTCGGTGGAGATCGAGTCCGGCCAGAAGCCCTGCTCCACGCACGGCACGGCGTTGCGGAAGCAGAAGCTGCCGGCCCCGTGGCCGACGTCGAAGAGCACGCCCCGCTCGCGGGCGGCGGGCAGGTAGGGCAGCACCCGGCCCTCGGCGTCGACGCAGGGCACGGGACCGCGGTAGACGTGGGTGGAGATGTCCCCGGGGCGCAGCCTGCTACCCACCAGCTCGTAGTACGGCCGCTCCCGCTTGAAGAACCCGAAGTCGACCATGACCGGCATGTCCGCCTGCTCGCCGGCCTCCAGGACGCGGTCCACCTGGGTCCAGTCGGGGGGGATGTAGTGGGCGCACTTCAGGCCGACGACCACGTCCTCGTGCTCGCGGGCGACGCGCGCGCAGGTCTCCGGGTCCATGTCGTAGACGTTCTGCTCCGCCGAGGTCATGGTCATGCCCAGGCCGACGATGTTGACGAGGGCGTAGGTGCGCGTCTGGAAGCGGTCGAGGACCCGGTTGCGGAAGTCGGGGAGGTTGCGGTACCCGGCCGATCCGGTGTCGACCATGGTCGTCGTGCCGGCGCGAAAGCTGAAGCCGTCGGGCAGGACGCTCTTGTCGCCGGCCCATCCCTGGGGGTTGCCGGGGGTGGCGTAGAGGTGGACGTGGATGTCCACCAGGCCGGGGGTGACGTGGAGGCCGCTCACGTCGATGACGCGGGCCGCCTGATCGGGAGGGATGCGGGTGTCCACGGCGGCGACGCGGCCGCCGGCGACGGCTACGTCACGGACTTGGTCGATGGCGTTGGCCGGGTCGATGACGTGCCCGCCGCTCAACAACAGGTCGAAGCGCATGAGGTCTCCTGGATCGATCGGGGTGAACCGTTAAGATAGTAGATGACCTCGGGCGCCCCGTCCCTGCGCGGCCGAGGTGGATCCCCGAGCTCTTCACCACCGCGGGCAAAGTCCGGGTGACCGATGCGCCACCCCGCCAGACGCCCCCTTCTCGCGTTCCTCGCCTCGGCCCTGATCCACCTCGTGGCGCTCGGCCTGCTGGAGTGGCTCCTGCCGCCCACCCTCGACCACGGGGGCTGGCGCCCCGCGGTCCGGCGCTACCGCCCCCTGGCCGTTCGCCGCCTCGAGCCGACGGCGCCGGTCCCCGTGTCGCGGGAGATGGTCCGGCGCGTGCTGGGGACGGAATCGGCCCTGGCCGCCCTGCCCGGGACCGGCGCCCCCTCCCCGGGGCCGCTGCCGGAGACGCCCCCGCCGCCGGCCGAGCGGGTCCAGCCCCTGGACATCCGGCACTCCCGCGAGCGGCAGCCGGACAGCTTGCCCGACAGCGTCCTGTGGAAGGACCAGGTGACGGACCTGCCGATGGCCGATCCCGTCGAGCTGGATGCGCAGGGCCGGCGCCGCAACGTCGCCGTCATCGACCCGGCCACGGGCAAGCTCGCGCGCGGGTGGCTGCACCTTCCCGTCTATGGCAGGGGGAGGGGCGGCAGGGCCAAGGTACTGGGCGATGCCTCGGCCTTCATCGAAGGCGGGCACAAAGTCCCCGGCAGGGTACCGCTCCGGATCGCGACGCGATCGTTCCACCTGGGCGGCAAGGCCCCCATCATCGAGGGGATCACCAAGAAGAACGACCTCATTCACACCTTCGGAGAGTATCCTGAGCGTCACCTGCTCCACCACAGCGAGAGGCGCGAGTTTTCCGTTCTCCATCTCGGGTACATCGATGTCGAGTCCCTCGAGTCCCTCGTGGAGTACCTGGCGCAGGGAGGGTTCGCCTTCCTCAACTCCGTTCAGATGTCCCTGTGCCAGGCCGAGTTGGCCCGCCGCTACGGCGACCGGGTGGAACAGCGGCGCCTCGAGCTGGACCATCGCCTGTTCCACTCCTACTACGACATCACCCGCTACCGCCCCGGCAACAGGGTCTGTCCGGGCATCCGCCCGGTCCCCGCCCTGGTCCTCGACGGGCGGATCGCCGCTACGGCACACCCCCCCTCGTTCACCGCCGACGTGGCCTGCCGGGCGAACCGGATGTTCGTCAACTTCCTGGCCTTCGCCCTCATCCAGCCGAGCCGCATGGGGGGGCGGTACGAGGCCCGGCGTTGATCGGCACCGCCGGGAAGCCTTGAATCCCCCGCTCCATGACCGCAGGCCATCCGAAGGAGGCACGAGTGAGCGACATGATTCGAGAGGGACGGCGGGTGCTGGTCTTCAGCGCCCACGCCGCCGACTTCTGCTCCCGCGCGGGGGGCACCATCGCGCGGCTGACGGACAAGGGCAGCGAGGTCTGCGTCTACGACCTCAGCTACGGCGAGAAGTGCGAGTCCCCCGCCCTGTGGGCGCGGCAGCCGGCGCCGACCCTGGAGGAGGTCAAAGCCGAGCGCGGGCGCGAGATGAGCGCGGCGGCGCAGGTCCTCGGCGCCGAGATCGAGTGCCTCGACTGGGGCGACAGCCCCCTCGTCGTCGACGAGGACCGCCGGCAGCAACTGCTGACCCTGTTCCGCCGCTTCCGGCCCGACCTGGTGCTGAGCCACTGGATCGACGACGTCCTGCACCCCGATCACATGGAGACCACCCGCGCCGTGGTCTGGGCCAGCCGCTACTGCTCCCGGCCCGGGCTCGAGCTCGACGAGCCGCCCACGCCGGCGCCACAGGTGGCGTTCTACGAGACCACCCTGGGCACCGCCCCGGTGGCCCGGTTCCTGCCCAACCTGTTCGTCGACATCGGCCCGGTGCAGGCCCGCAAGCGGGAGGCCCTGGAGCACCTGAAGGCCCAGCCGGACCTGCCCGACCGCTACGAAACCCTGGCCCGTTACCGCGCCCTGGAGGCCCAGTCCACGGCCTGGATGAAGGGCTGCGAGTTCGCCGAGGCCTTCGTGCGCCTGGGCACGGAGGCGGCCGGCTTCGAGGGCCCCAGCGGCTTCGGCCCCTAGTCCGCCGCGGCGGCAGGGGGCCGCCGGAAGAGGAACAGCAGGGGGCGCGTGTCCCCGGGGTCGGTCTGCCGGCCGCGGTCGTTGTTGTCGAGCACGACGTACACGTGCTCGGCGTCCATGCACAAACCCTCGGCTCGGCCGGAGCGCTGGTTCAGGTAGCGGTACTCCGGTGCGCCGGTGACCTCGCCGAAGCTCCAGAAGGCGAGCTCCCGCAGCTCCCCGGCCTCGTACTCGATGCGCAGCACCGCCTCGGCGTTGCGGCTCAGGGCGTAGAGATGCTCCCCGTCGTGGAACAGGTCGGAGAAGTCGGGCTCCAGCGGTTCCGGCAGCTCCAGCAGGGACTCGCCGAAGGCGTGGGCCGAGACGGCCGCCTCGCCGCCGCCGGGATCGACGACGACCTCCACCAGGCCCCGGGGGGCGCGCTCGGCGGCCAGCAGGAGGCGGCCGCCCCCTAGCAGGGCCAGGCCCTCGAGGCGGGCCTTCCTGTCGCCGAAGAGCCCGGCCTCCAGGCCCTCGGCCTCGACGCCGGGGGTGACCCAGGCGAGGTCGGTACCGGTCTCGTGGACGCGCAGCACCCGCAGGATGGCCTCGCTCACCAGGAAGAAGAAACCGTCCTTGTAGGCGATGCCCTCGAAGTCGAGGGAGAGCACCCAGGCGCCCGACCAGGGGGGGTTGAAGGTGACGTGGGGCTCGAGGACGGCGCGGTCGGGGTGCAGGCGGATGCGGCAGACGGCGTGGTCGTGCTGGTCGGAGACGGCGTAGAGCTGACCGTCGACGATGGTCAGCCCCGAGGGATGGGCGTTGTCCAGGCCTTCCACGGGCAGGGCGCGGACCAGCTGCAGGGGGATCGTCTCGGCGGACCACGCCGCCTGGGCCGCCAGGGCCGCGGCGCATGACACGGCGAGCAGCCGGCGGCGGGTTGGCGCGCCTCGGAGTCCGGAGAGATCCATCGGCCTTTCCCATCCCCGGGGGGCCAACCCCGCGGGTTCCGAACATCCCGCCGGCGTCCCTCCCGGGGCTCACAGAATACCGCCTCGGGATGGCGCGGGAAAGCACCTGCCCCCTTACGGCCCGGGGGGGGCGCCGTCGGGACTGTGCTGCGCTTCGCTCAGGGGCTCGCCGCCAGCAGCTCCTCGACCTCCTCCCGGCTCGGGAGTCCGGCCTGTCCGCCGAGGGCGCGGCAGTTGAGGGCGCCCGCGGCGCAGGCGTAGCGCAGGCTCCGGTCCAGGGGCCAGCCCTGGAGCACTCCGAAGATGAACCCCCCGTGGAAGGCGTCTCCGGCGCCGGTGGTGTCGACCACCTCCACCGCCGGCGCCGGGCACTCGACCCGTCCGCGGCCGTCCTCGGCGGCGGCGCCGTGCTCGCCGCGGGTCAGGACCGCGGTTCCGGCCCCGAGGGCGCGCAGCCGCCGCAGCACCTGCCAAAGCCCGGCTCCGGGGAGCCAGCGGCGGGCGAAGAACTCGCTCACCACGGCGTAGTCGACCAGGGGCAGCAGCTCCTCCAGGCGGTCGCTCTGCCAGGTGCCGTCGAGGACGACGGCGGCTCCGCCTTCGCGGGCCCGGCGGGCGGCGCCGATGGCGGCGTCGTCGGCGTCGTCGAGGTGGAGGACCCGGGCGCCGGCCACGTCCTCCGGCCCGAGGTCGGCAGCGGACAGCGGCGGAAAGGACTCCGGCCGCGAGACGAAGGCGCGCTCGCCCCCGTCCTCCTCCACGAGCACCAGGACGAGGCGGGTCCGCCCCCGGGCGACGCGCACCCGGGAGACGTCGACGCCGTGGCGGCACAACTCCGACCGCGCGAAGCCCCCCTCCTCGTCGTCGCCCACCTTGCCGACGAAACGGGTCGAGACTCCGAGGCGCGACAGGCACGCCAGGGCGTTGGGCACGGGGCCGCCGCAGGCGCGCGCGTGGCCCGAGGCCCGTCGGGGAGCGCCGACGGAGGGCAGCTCCGGCACCCGGAAGAGATGGTCCACGGTGACCATGCCGAGACCGGCGACGTCGGCGGGGGAGGCCACGGACTCAGCCGGCGCCGGCGGTCCCCAGCCGCGCCTCGAGCTCCTCGATCGTCTTCGGCCAGTCGTCCTTCAGCATGCGCGACAGCTGGCGGTCGGCGAGCACCCGGCCTCCGGTCTGGCAGCGCGGGCAGTAGTTGGTCTCCTTCGAGGCGTAGGCGATCTCCTGAACGGCGGTGCCGCAGACGGGACAGGGCTTGCCGTAGCGGCCGTGGACGGCCATCTCGGGGCGGAAGGCGGTGACCTTCTCGGGGAAGGCCCGCTCGGCCTCGGCGCGGAGGCGGGCGCACCAGTCCTCCAGGGTCGAGCGCGCGGCCTCGTAGAGACGCTCGACCTCGTCGTCGCCGAGGCGGGTGGTCCACTTCACCGGCGACAGCCGGGCGGCGTGCAGGATCTCGTCGGAGTAGGCGTTGCCGATGCCGGAGAACAGCCGCGGGTCGGTGAGGGCCCGCTTGAGGGTGTGGTTGCGGCTGCGCAGGACGCGGGTGAAGTCGTCGAGGTTCGCCTCCAGCACCTCCAGGCCGCCCGGGTCGTGGTCGGCCAGCCCGCCGGCGCCGCGGATCACGTGCAGGGAGGCCCGCTTCTTCGAGCCGGCCTCGGTGAGCATCAGCGTTCCCGTGTCGAAGTGGAAGGCCGCCAGGTCGACCCTCCGCGTGGGCCGAGTGCCCGCCTTCTTCCAGTGGAACCGCCCGGTGATCATCAGGTGGAAGACGAGGAACAGGTCGTCCTCCAGCTCCCAGACGATGCGCTTGCCGATGCGGCGGAAGGCGGCCACCCGCAGGCCCTCGGCGGCGTCGAGCCGGGGCTCGACGGAGCGCACCAGGAAGGGGCTGCGCAGCTGGATCCGCTCGATCACCCGGCCGCGGACCCCGCGCTCGAGGGCGGTCAGGTAGGCGAGGACGTCGGGCAGCTCGGGCATGGCGTTCGGAATCCCCGGGGGCAAATGTCTATACTGGAAACCCCCGGCGCCACGAGCGGCGCCGGGGCGCGCCGCCCCAGCTCCGGGAGCGGCTGTCCCGCAAGCCGGGGGGATGCAGAGGATGGAGGCGGTGGCCGTGGTGCTGATGGGCGTCACCGGATGCGGCAAGACCACCGTGGGCCGCCTCCTCGAAGAGCGCCTCGGCTGGCCCTTCCTCGACGGCGACGACTTCCACCCCGAGGCCAACGTGGCCCGAATGGCCGCCGGCATCCCCTTGCGCGACGAGGATCGCTGGCCCTGGCTGCAAAGGCTGTCCGACGAGATCGGCGGGCGCATCGACGCCGGCCGCAGCTGCCTCCTCGGCTGCTCGGCCCTCAAGGAGAGCTACCGGGCCGTCCTGCGCGGCTCCCGCGGAGACCGGGTCCGCTTCGTCCACCTCTCCGCCCCCGAGGCGTTGATCGGCGATCGCCTGCGCCACCGCGTCCACCGCTACATGCCCGCCGGCCTCCTGCGCAGCCAGTTCGAGGCCCTCGAGCCGCCGGTCGACGCGGTCCCCGTGGACGTCTCCGGCACACCGGCGGAGACGGCGGCGGCCGTGGCGGCGGCCCTCGGGCTCCAGGCCTGAGGCCGCGTCACGGGTGAGCGGCCACCGGGGTCCAACCCTCGCCGCGGTTCGGGCGGAGGCGCGGGCCGCCCTGGTCCGGTCAGAACGTCCGGTAGACGAAGAGCAGGTACGCCGCCAGGGCCCCGACGACGACGAGGACGGAGGTGCTGGTGAGCCAGGTCCGTCCCGCCCAGGCGGCGGGTCCGTGATGGGCGCGGAGGAAGTCGATCGTCCAGGCGGCCAGACCCCGGCGGGCTTCTGAGAACCCTTCGCGCAGCGGCGCGGTGAGATCCACCAGTTTCCGGATCCCCCGGGGCAGCAGCTTCCGCCCGAGCCAGTCGACGTCGAGGTTGACCGAGCGCAGCTCGGGGGGATACAGGTGCGTCAGCTTGAGGGCGGCGAAGGCGAGGGCGGAGAAGAACAGGAGCTGCAGCTGGTGCAGGACGTGACCCGGCTCGAAGGGGTCGTAGGCGGTGCCGTCGGCGAACACCACCGGGTACGGCAGGAGCCCGTAGAGGGTTCCCGGCCAGATGCCGTTGAAGAGACAGACGGCGGCCCCCAGGCCCATGGCGATCAGCATGTTCCGCGGCGCCTCGCGGCAGCGGATGCCGGCGTCGTGCGAGAAGAAGGCGAAGAAGGGGATCTTGATGCCGGCGTGATGGAAGACCCCCGCCGAGGCGAAGAGCAGCATGAGCCAGAGTACGACATGCCCCTGGTGGGCGGCCTCGGCCATGACCATCGACTTGCTGACGAAGCCGCTGAAGAGGGGGAAGGCGGAGATCGACGAGGCGCCGACGATGCAGAACCCCGCGGTCCACGGCATCGACTTGTAGAGGCCCCCCAGGTCGGAGCCGTTGATGCGGCCCGTGCGCAGCAGGACGGCACCCATGGACATGAACAGCACGCCCTTGAAGAACACGTCGTTGAAGGCGTGGGCCACGGCGCCGTTGACCCCCAGCCCATCGCCGAGGCCGACGCCGACGACCATGAAGCCGATCTGGTTGATCATGCTGTAGCCGAGGACCCGGCGCAGGTCGTTCTCGATGACGGCGAAGAAGATGGGGAAGAGGGTCATCGCCGCCCCGACCCAGATCAGCACCTCGGCGCCGGCGAACCCCCGGGCCAGGCAGTAGACGGCGGCCTTGGTGGTGAAGGCCGAGAGGAAGACGGTGCCCGTGGGCGTCGCCTCCGGGTAGGCGTCGACCAGCCACGTGTGCAGCAGGGGGAAGGCGCACTTGACGCCGATGGCCAGCAGCAGCAGCCACGCCGCCAGGCCGTCCAGCTCCATGGGGCCGAAGGCCAGCGAGCCGGTCTCGTGATGGCGCAGGGCGGCGCCGGCCAGCAGCAGCAGGCCCGAGGTGACGTGGACCAGGAGGTAGCGCATCCCCGCCCCCAGGGCGCGCTCGGTCCGGCGGGCCCAGATCTGGAAGACCGAGGTGACCGCCAGCAGCTCCCAGAACAGGAACAGGGTGACCAGATCGCCGGCGAAGACGGCGCCCACGGCGCTGCCGGCGTAGACCAGCCCCGTCGTCGGCTGCAGCCAGTCCTTCAGGTGGAGGGCGTAGACGGCGCCCACGAGGGCCGCCAGGTGGAAGAGGTATCCGAAGATCAGGCTGAGCCGGTCGACGCGCAGCACGTGCAGCTCGAAGCCGGCCAGGCCCAGCCGCAGCTCGTCCCCGGCCTCCAGCCCCAGGAGGTTGAGGAACCCTGCCAGTGGAAGGACCACCGTCGCCGCCCCCCGCCAGCGGCCCCGCAGCAACGGCAGCAACAGGGCGCCGGCTACCAGGATGAGGGCCGGGTGGAGGCTACCGCTCATAGTAGCCCTCGCCGCGCATGAGGAGCTTGCGCATCTGCCGGGCCGCCAGCACCAGCAGCACGCAGGCGACGAACCCGTACACCGGGTAGAAGCCGTACCAGCCCTCGGAGTCGAGGAGGCCCTCCCCGAAGCTCAGGTGGCGGTGGATCACGAAGTCGGAGGCCAGGAGGACGGCGCAGCAGGCGAAGAGCAGCCGGATGATGCGCTTCACGTTGCGCGCGTCGTCGAAGAGGTGGCGCTTGCCGGAGGATTCCATCGGTCAGTCTCCCGCGAGACCCGGGGCCAGTGCCGCCAGGAACCGGTAGATCGGCCCGGCCTGGAAGAACAGGACCACGCACCCCAGGGCCGTGAGCACGAGGGGAAGGACACACAGGACCGGGGCCTCCCGGAGGCCCGTCCCGTCCTCGCCGGGGTCTTCCGTCTCCGCGCCCGCGGGGCGGGAGAAGAAGGCGCGCAGCGGGATCGGCACGAGGTAGGCGATGTTGAGAAGGGAGCTGACCATGAGCACCGCCACGAAGACCCGCTGCCCCGCCTCCAGGGCCCCGAGGAACAGGTACCACTTGCTCCACAGGCCGCCCAGCGGCGGCAGGCCGATGACGCACAGCGCGCCCACGAGGAAGGCGGCCATGGTGATGGGCATCTGCCGGCCGATGCCGCGCATGTCGCTGACCTCGGTCTTGTGGAGGGCCACGTCGATGGCGCCGGCGCAGAAGAACAGGGTGATCTTGCCGAAGGCGTGCATGACGATGTGCATGGCCCCGCCGACCACGGCCAGCGGCGTGGCCAGGGCCGCTCCGAGGACGATGTAGGAGAGCTGGCTCACCGTCGAGTAGGCCAGCCTCGCCTTGAGGTTGTCCTTCGTCATGGCCACCAGCGAGGCCGCCAGGACCGTGGCGCCGGCGGCGTACATGAGCCACACGCTGGCGCCGGTCTCGCCCAGGTAGTCGAGGCCGAAGACATAGACCAGCAGCTTGAGGATGGTGAACACCCCCGCCTTGACCACGGCCACCGCGTGCAGCAGGGCGCTCACCGGCGCCGGGGCCACCATCGCCGCCGGCAGCCAGCGGTGGAAGGGCATGAGCGCCGCCTTGCCGGTGCCGAAGGCGAACAGCCCCAGGAGCAGGTAGAGACCGGGGCCCTCCACCTTGCCGGCGAGGATGCCGCCGGCCTCGAAGTCGAGGGTGCCCGCGGCGGCGTAGGTCCACACCACGGCCAGCAGCAGGAGTCCCACCGACGTGGCCATGAGGATCCCCAGGTAGACTCGGCCCCCGGCGCGGGCCTCGTCCGTGCGCCGGTGGGTGACCAGGGGATAGGTGGAGAGAGTGAGGACCTCGTAGAAGATGAACAGGGTCAGCAGGTTGCTGGCGAAGGCCACGCCCAGGGCGGCGCCGATGGCGACGGCGAAGAAGAAGAAGAACCGGGTCTGGTGGCCCTCGTGGTGGCCGCGCATGTAGCCGATGCCGTAGAGGGTGGTGACGATCCACAGGCCCGAGGCGACGAGCGCGAAGACCATGCCCAGGGGCTCGGCATGGAAGGCGAGATCGAGACCCGGCACGACCTCGAGCAGGACCGTCTCCGGGACCCGGCCCGCGCCCACGGCGGGAACCAGGGTGAGGACCACGCCGAGGGTGGCGGCCCCCGCCGCCAGGCTCAGACCGTCCCGGAGGTTCGGCCGCCCCCAGGCCAGGGCCACCAGCCCCGCCGCCGCCGCCGGCAGCAGCACGGCCAGCAGGAGGGCGGTCTCGGCGGTCACGGCGCCAGACCTGCCATGAGCACCTCCGCCCCGCGGCGGGCGACCCCGGCGGTGAACACGGCGGTGGTCCCGAACCAGAGGGTGGCGCCCACGAGGATCCAGGTGGGCACCAGCATCGAGGCGGGACCCTCCGAGACCTCGGCGGAGCGGCCCTCGGCGGGCCGGAAGTAGGCGGCCTCCACCACGCGCCAGACGTAACCCACGGCGATGAGGGAGCCGAGGAGGACGAGGACCGCCACCGGCCACCAGCCGCGCTCGACGGCGGCGAGAACCAGGTACCACTTGCTGACGAAGCCCGCCGTGAGGGGCACCCCGATCAGGCTCAGCCCGCCGAGGACGACGGCCGCCGTGGTCAGGGGCATGCGCCGCCCGATGCCCCGCAGGTCACCGAGTTCGCAGGCGCCGAGGCGGGCCACCATGCAGCCCACGGCGAGGAACAGGGCGCCCTTTGTCACGGCGTGGTTGAAGAGGTGCACGAGCGTCGCGGTCAGCCCCGTGGCCGAGCCCAGCCCGACACCGACCATCATGTAGCCGACCTGGGCGATGCTGGACCAGGCGAGGAGGCGCTTGAGGTTGTCCTGGAAGACGGCAACCAGGGAGGCGACGAAGACCCCCGCCAGCCCCAGGGCCGCGAGCAGCACGTCCATGCCCAGGGTCCCGAAGGAGAAGGCGGGCCCGAAGATCCCGTAGTAGAACCGCAGGAAGACGTAGACCGACACCTTGGTGGCCGTCGCCGCGAGCAGGGCGGTCACCGCCGACGGGGCATAGGCGTAGGCGTTGGGCAGCCACAAGTGCAGCGGGAAGAGGGCCAGCTTGAGGCCGATCCCGACGGTGAGGAAGGCGAAGGCGGCCAGCACCGTGCGCGTGTGCAGCACCGGCTGCAGGCGCTGGGCGAGGTCGACCATGTTCAGGGTCCCCGTCATCATGTAGAGCAGGCCGATGCCGATGACGAAGAAGGTGGCCCCCACCGTCCCCATGATGAGGTACTGGAAGGAGGCGCTCAGGGCGCGCCGGTCGCGCCCGAGGGCGATGAGGGTGTAGCTCGACAGGGAGGAGATCTCCAGGAAGACGAAGAGGTTGAAGACATCCCCCGTGATCGCCATCCCCATGAGCCCGGTGAGGCAGAGCAGGTAGGCGCTGTAGAAC
>CAZEHQ010000144.1:0-11739 GCA_964512165.1 uncultured Gemmatimonadaceae bacterium
CTGTTCTTCACCAGGCAGAACCTCTGGCTTCCGCCGGCCGGCCTGACCTTCGCCAGCGGGGGATTCAGCCGCGGCCTGCCGAATGTGGCCAACATCTTCCGATCGGTGCGCGTGAGCGGTTTCGAGCGGAGGGGCGATCCCAACCCGATGCTGTTCCGCCTCGACCCCGACTGGGTCTTCATCGCCGGCATGCTCGGGACGCTGATGGCCTTGCTGCTGACCTACGACGGCGTCGCCGGCGAGAAGGAGCGCGGCTGCCTGCGCCAACTCCTGGCCAACCGGGTGCCCCGCGACCAGGTGTTGATCGCCAAGTACCTCGCCGGTCTCGCCATGGCCGCGGCGCCGATCCTGACTGGCGTCGTGGCCTCCGTCGCCATCATCCAGTTGCTCGGGGAGGGATTGCCCGGCGAAGGATGGCCCGCGCTGGTGGGCGTGGTGATCGCTGCCCTTCTCTGCGTTTCCGTCTTCCTTTGGCTGGGCCTGTGGGCCTCGAGCCGGACCCACAACTCGGCCCTGGCCCTGCTGGTCAGCCTGGTCGTGTGGGCGCTGCTCGCCGTGTTCCTGCCCCAGGCGGGGGTGCTCGCAGGGGACCACCTCGTGGATGTCCCGACCTACACCGAGGCGCGGAGGGCCATGTTCGACCTGAAGCCGGGCATGACGCGGGAGGCCCAATTGCGGGCCCTCGAGCGGGCCTTCAAGCACTACTGGGACCTCCTGGGTCACCAAGTGGAGGTAGCCCGAAAGGCCACCCTGGTGTCGCCTGTGGCAGCTCTGAGCCTCGCCTCCGAGGCCCTCACCGTAACTGGCGTGGTGCGTCACCGCACCTTCGTCGAGCAGGCGCACGAGCATCGTCGGAACTTCGCCGACTTCCTGCGCCGCAAGGATGCCGAGGACCCCGACAGCGAGCATGTCTGGGATCCCTCGCGCTGGGGCCCTTTCTCCATGAAGCCGGTTGCGCCGGAAGAAGTGCCCCGCTTCCAGTTCCGCCCACCGTCCCTGCGCGAACGCCTCGACGCGGCCCTGGTCCCGCTGCTGGTCCTCGTCATCGCCAACGGCGTTTGCTTCCTCGGCGCCTACTTCTCCTTCCGGCGGTACGACGTCCGCTGACGCCACCCACGTCGTGGACCATCGAACCGCTCCACGGTAGCTTCTGGCACGTGGCCATCCACTACATATCCCGCAACCATCCGCATCCGCGCCGTCCGGCGGGAACGCCTTCGTGAGGCCCGTCATGTCGTGGTTTGGCCGAAGGTCGCCGTCGCGCGGCTCAACACCGGAGCACCGGCCAGACCTCTCGACCGCCCTGGCCGTGGTAACCGATCTGGAGCCCCTCGCCGAGGGAGAGGTGGCCCGCCTCCGCACCGCCCTCGGCGCCCGGCGCGCGGCGCTGCTGCTGGCCGAGGAGGCGCGCGAGCCCTTCGCGCCGTTCTGTCACCGCGGCTGCGACGAGAGCGCGCTGGCGGACCTGCGCTTCGGCCGCGACAGCCGGCTGGTGAAGTGGCTGGTGGTGAACGAGGCCGCACTCGATCTGCTCGAAGCGCCGCAGGTTCGAGACTACCTCACAGATTCCGAGAACACCCTCCTGCAGCGCCTCGGCATCGAGGTGATCCATCCCGTGGTGTCCATGAACCACCTCGTGGGCCTCCTCCTCCTGGGGGACGTCAGCGTCTCTCGGTCCGAGCGCGAGCACTTTCTCCGCGAACTCCTGCCCCTCTTCGGCCTGGCCCTGCACAACGCCCTGCTCCTGCGCCAGGGACGCCAGCGGGTGCGCGGTCTCTACCGGGCCGAGCGGCTGGCCACCCTGGGAGAGCTGGCCGCCGGGGCGGCCCACGAGATCCGCAACCCCCTGACCAGCATCCGCAGCACGATCCAGTACCTGCGCCCGGACTTCGAAGAGGGCTCGGAGAAAGCCGTCCTCGTGGACGAGCTGCTGGGCGAGGTGGACCGCATCAACGGCATCATCGCCGGTCTCCTCTCCTTCGCGCGCCCGGCGCCGCCCCTCTTCGAGGAGGTCGACGTGCTGTCGCTGCTGCGCCAGGTGGGCCGCCTGATCGACAGCGCCGCCCGGTCCCAGGGGGTGGAGTTCGTCCTGCCGGAGGCGGAGGGGAAGGCGCGCGGCGACCCGGACCAGTTGAAGCAGGTCTTCCTCAACTTGTGCATGAACGCGCTGCAGGCCATGCCCGAGGGCGGCCGCCTCTCCCTCGGGGTGGTCCGCTCCGATCACACCCTCCGCGTCAGCGTGGAAGACACGGGCAACGGCATTCCCGCCGACGACCTTGAACTTGTGTTCGATCCGTTCTTCACCACCCGCGAGGAGGGCACCGGACTCGGCCTGGCCGTGTGCTACGGGATCGTCTCCCGGCACGACGGCCGCATCGACATCGAGAGCCGCCCCGGCGCCGGCACCACCGTGCACGTCCGCCTGCCCTCCGACGGGAGGGCGCGATGACCCGCGCTCCGGACCGCGTCCTCATCGTCGACGACGAGGCCCGCATCCGGAAGATCGTAACCCTCCTGCTGCGGGAAGAGGGGCTCGACCCGCGGTCGGTGGAGTCGGGCGAAGCCTGTCTGAGGGCCGTGGCGGAAGAGCCGCCGGATCTCGTGCTGATGGACCTCACCCTCCCGGGAAGGGACGGCCTCGAGACGATGGCCGGCCTGCGCGCCGGGGGATGGGACGGCGAGGTGGTGATGATGACCGCCTTCGGCAGCGTCGCCACGGCGGTGCGCGCCATCCAGGAGGGGGCCTTCCACTACCTGGAGAAACCCTTCGACAACGACGAGCTGCTCTCCCTGGTGCGCCGCGCCCTGGAACGGCGCCGGCTGCGCGGAGAGGTCGCCGCCCTGCGCGAGCAGCTGGACGAGCGCTACGCCCTCGACAACGTCGTCGGCATCAGCGGCCCCCTGCGGGCGGTCTGCGCCCAGGTGACGCGCGTGGCTCCCACGGAGGCCACGGTCCTGGTGGAGGGGGAGAGCGGCACCGGCAAGGAGCTGGTGGTGCGCGCCCTGCACAACCTCAGCAAACGCAGGGAGGGTCCCTTCGTCGCTTTGAACTGCGCCGCCCTGCCCGCGAGCCTGGTGGAGAACGAGCTCTTCGGCCACGAGCCGGGCGCCTTCACCGACGCCCGCAGCCGCCACCAGGGCCGGTTCGAGCAGGCCGGCGGCGGAACCCTGTTCCTCGACGACGTGAGCGAGCTGCCCGCCGAGGTGCAGGCCAAGCTCCTGCGCGTGCTCCAGGAACGCGAGATCAGCCGCATCGGCGGCACCGCCGCCATCCCCGTGGACGTGCGCATCGTGGCGGCCACCAACCGCGACCTGCAACAACAGGTAGCGGACGGGGGATTCCGGGAAGACCTGTTCTACCGCCTGAATGTCGTCTCCCTGCGCCTGCCCCCGTTGCGGGACCGGCTCGAAGACCTGCCCCTGCTCGTGGAGCACTTCCTGCAAAAGGCCGGTCTGGAGCTGGAGGGGCCCGTGGAAGGGGTCACCCCCGGAGCGATGGACCTCCTGCGGTCCTACGCCTGGCCGGGCAACGTCCGCGAGCTGGAGAACGTCATCCGCGGCGCCGCCATCCTCTGCGGCGGCCTGCAGTTGGATGAGACGGACCTGCCGCCACGCCTGCGCCGTCCGTCCGAGGCAACCTCCGCGGGCACCCTGGCCGAACGTCTCGCCGTGGTCGAGCGGCAGGCGATCGCCGAGGCCCTGGCCGAGGAGGACCACAACCGCACGCGCGCCGCCGCCCGGCTCGGAATCACGCGCAAGACGCTGCTGGCCAAGATCACCGCCTACGGGCTGGAGTCTTGAGCCGCC
Organism: uncultured Gemmatimonadaceae bacterium; assembly: GCA_964512165.1. Lineage (GTDB taxonomy): Bacteria > Latescibacterota > UBA2968 > UBA8231 > UBA8231 > UBA8231. The sequence goes on from CAZEHQ010000144.1 coordinate 3,808, forward strand.
TCGATCGGGCCGATGGCGGGGCCGGCCTCGTGTGTGAGGAGCGGATCCGCTCAGCGTTGCCAGGCACTGCGGCCGGACCTGTCGGACTCTATCGGACCAGATGAGCAGCTCAGGGAGGGCCTTGCTCGGAGTTGGTTGCGGTACAATCGCAAATTGAGATATTCTTCCACAGATGCACGTAATCTCACGCAAAGCTCTCCGAGCGTTCTGGGCACAGCATCCCGACAGTGAGAAACCTCTGAGTCGCTGGTTCAAGATCATGCGGCAGACTCAGTTCAGGAGTTTCACGGAGTTGCGCCACACTTTTCCTTCGGCCGACAGGGTCGGCGAATTCGTCGTGTTCAACATCTCTGGCAACAAGTACCGGCTGATTGCATCGATTCACTTCAATCGCGGTAAAGTCTACATCCGTCATGTGCTTACACACCGAGCCTACGATCGCGGAGGATGGACAACATGAGTGTTATTACCCCACAGCTTCAGCGATCCTGGACGCGAGTGAGTTCGTTACTCAAGATTCAGAACGAGCAGGAATACGACGAGGCTCTGGCGCGGCTCCACAGCCTGATCGATGAAGTGGGGACCGACGAGCATCATCCGCTTTATTCTCTGCTCGATACGCTGGGCACCGTTGTCCACGCTTGGGAAGAACAACATCATTCCATGCCCGACTTGGAGGGGGCGGATCCACTGCGGTTCCTCATGGAGGAGCATGAATTGACCCAGTCAGACTTGCCGGAGGTGGGGTCCCAAGGAGTGGTTTCTGAGATTCTGGGCGGCAGGCGCGAGTTGAACGTCCGGCAGATACGTGCTCTGTCCAAGCGGTTTGGCGTGTCACCTTCAGTGTTCGTCTAGAGGGCAAGACTCAGGTGAGGAGGAACACATGCCCATGAAGAATCCGCCCCACCCCGGCAAGGCCGTGCGCGTGTCCTGCCTGGAGCCGCTGGGCCTCAGTGTCACCCAGGGAGCGAAGATCCTCGGTGTCAGTCGACAGGCCCTCTCGAACCTGGTGAATGGTCACGCCCGCATATCCGGTGACATGGCTGTCCGCCTGGCCAAGGCCTTCGGCTCGACGACGGATACCTGGATACGACTGCAGGCGGCCTATGATGTTGCGCAGGCGAAGGCTCGGGAAAAGGAGATAGAGGTGGAGCGCTACGAACCGAGCATGCTTGAGGCCGCCCGCTGACAAAGGCGAGGCAGGTCTTCACGACGGTACATGGCCACGTCCCAGGAACGGAGCCGCCCATCATGAATCCCGAGTACTGCCCGCGCTGTCGCGCCTCCCGCAACGTCTCCGTGCAGTCCACCAGCCGGCGAGTGACCCTGCCGGACGGTGAGGTCCGCCCTGTCCGGACTCGCAGCTATCACTGCTCCTCGTGCCGTCAGTTCATCCGCAGCGAGGAGATCGAGGTAGGGGAGCCCGCCTCATGAGCCCCGCGGAACCGGGGGACCGGCCCCTGCGCGGCAAGGTCGCCGTCGTCACGGGGGCCGGCCGCGGCATCGGCCGGGCCATCGCCCTCGCCTACGCCGAGGCGGGCGCCGCGGTCTGCTGCACGGCCCGAACCCGCGAGCAGATCGAGGATACCGCAGAGCGCATCCGCGCCGCGGACGGGACGGCGATCGCCGTGGCCGCCGACGTGACCGATCCCGCGGCCGTGGAGAGGATGTTCGCCGAGGCGGCGGAGAGTCTGGGCGGCGTCGACATCCTGGTGGCCAATGCCGGCGGCGTCCTCGAGTCGAAGCCGGTCACGGAGGGAGACCCCGCCCTCTGGGAGGCCACCGTGGCCGTGAACCTCTTCGGCGCCCACCACTGCATCCGCGCCGCCGTCCCCCACCTGAAGCGGCGCGGCGGCGGCAAGATCCTCACCATGGGGTCGGGCATGGGCCACAACGGCCTGGCCGGGCACTCGTCCTACTGCTGCGCCAAGGCCGCCCTGTGGATGCTGACCCGCGTCAGCGCCCGGGAGCTGTGGTCCGAGGGAATCAGTGTCAACGAGCTGGTCCCCGGGCCGGTGCTCACCGACGCAACCCGCGGCGGCGGCGCCGTTGCCGGTATCGACAGCGAATGGGTGAAGTCCCCGGAGGAGGTGGTGCCCCTGGCCCTGTTCCTGGCCACCCAGCCGGACGTGGGGCCCACGGCGCAGAGCTTCAGCCTCATGCGCCGCGACGGCTGATTCGCTCTTCCAGGTCGAGCCCGCCGAGTGCGTTCCCGTCTCCCGGGGTGAAGCGCCGGCGGCGTCCAGGATCAGAGGGGCGGCCGTTCCTGGCTCCAGGGGGCGAGCTGCTCGAAGGCCCGGGCGGCGCGCAAGACGGTGAGGTCCTGGCGCCAGCCGCCGATGATCTGCAGGCCCACGGGCAGGCCGTCGACGAAGCCGCAGGGCACGGTGGCCGCCGGCAGGCCGGTGAGGTTCACCGGGTAGGTGAAGGCCGTCCAGCTCAGGTAGGTGGTCTCGCGGCCGGCGATCGAGCCCGGGTGGTCGTCGCCGGCGGCGAAGGCGGTCACCGGCAGGGTCGGTGTCAGCAGCAGGTCGCGGCTCTCGAAGAACTCCCGCCAGAGGTGGTAACAGGGGTTGCGCTCCAGGTAGGCGGCGGCCACGTCGGTGCCGCGGAAGCGGAAGCCCTCCTCGATGACGGCCCGCAGGCCGGGGTCGAGGCGGTCGGCGATGCTGTCGAAGTCGTCGCGGAAGGTGGCGGCGAAGGCGGTGGACCACAGGGTGTGGAGGAGCCGCCAGGGGTCGTCGGTCTCCGGGTGGGCCTCCTCGAGGGTGCAGCCGAGGTCCGCGAAGCGGAGAGCCGCGGTCCGGGCGGTCTCGACGACTTGGGGATCGACGGCGGCGTAACCGAGGTCGGAAGACCAGGCGGCGCGCAGTCCCTCCACCCCGCCCTCGATCTGGTCCAGGGCCACCGGCTCGGCCGGCATGGAGGTGCGGTCCCTCGCGTCGGGGCCGGCCATGGTTCGCAGCATGAGCACGGCGTCGCCCACGGTGCGCGTGATCGGCCCGGCGTGGGACAGGGTCTCCACGACGCTGGCCGGGTGCTGGGGCACCCTTCCCCAGGAGGGCTTGAAGCCGAAGGCGCCGCAGAAGGCGGCGGGGATGCGGATCGAGCCGGCGCCGTCCGTGCCCTGGGCGAGGGGCCCGAGGCCGGCGGCCACCGCCGCCGCGGCGCCGCCGCTGGAGCCGCCGGGGGTGCGTCCGTGGCGCCAGGGGTTGTGGGTCGGCCCGCAGACACGGTTGCCGGAGTCCCCCTTCCACCCGAGCTCCGGGGTGTTCGTCTTGCCGAGGAGGACCATGCCGGCGTCGCGCAGGCGTTCGGTGAGGGGCGCGTCGAAGTCGGGGACCCAGTCGGCGGTCAGCAGCGAGCCCCGCGTGGTGCGGATCCCGCGCGTCGCCGTCAGGTCCTTCAGCGAGCCGGGGATGCCGGCCAGGGGCGGGACCCGATCTCCGCCGGCGTAGGCGGCCTCGGCGGCTCGCGCTTCGGCCATGGCCCGCTCGGGTGTGACCGTGACGAAGGCGTTGAGCCCGCCGTCGACGGCCTCGATGCGGCGCAGGACCGCCTCGGTGACCTCCACCGGGGACAGTTCCCGGCGCCGGTAGAGCCGACGCAGCTGGAGGGCGGAGTGATAGCAGAGATCCGTGTCGGTCATGTCAGCACCACCTCCCGCCCGGTGCGGGACGACTCCAGGCAAGCCGTCATGACCTCCACGAGGTGGCGGGAGTACTCGGCGGTCACCGGTGGCTCCGTCCCCGCGTCGATGGCCTCCACGAAGGCCTGCAGCTGACGCGCCGTGGTGTCGTGGTCCTCGGTGACCGTCACCTGCTCCCAGTGGCCCTCTCTGCCCACGAAGACGTCCTCCCGTCCGGACTGGATGCCGTTGCGCAACTGGATCATCCCCTCCGTGCACACGAACTCGGTGCTGAAGCGGGTGCCGCCCGTCTTCCACCATACGTGGATGAGGGTGGCGTGGACCCCGTTCTCGAAGTGCAGCAGCGCCATGGCCACGTCGTCGGCGGAGAACTCGAAGAAGCGGCTGTCCACCAGGGCCTTGACGGCGGCGACGCGGCTGCCCGTCCACCAGCAGGACCGGTCGATGAGGTGGATGCCGTTCTGGTACCACAGTCCGCCGTAGGTGGCCTTGTCGAGATACCAGGCCCGCCTCTCGGGCTTGAAGGGCCGGTAGGCCTCGTCGCAGAGGCAGACCAGGTCGCCCAGGCTGCCCTCGCCCAGAAGCTTCTTCACGGCCCGGTTCTGGGGCGAGAAGTGGTGCATGTGGCCCACCGTGAGCTGCCGGCCCGAGCGGCGGGCGGCGTCGATCATGGTGTCGCACTGCTCGACGTCGACGGCCATCGGTTTCTCCACGAGCACGTGCTTGCCCGCCTCCAGGGCGGCCACGGCGGCCTCGCAGTGCAGGGCGTGAGGCAGGCAGACGATGGCCACGTCGACCCGGGCGTCGGCGAGCAGTTCCTGGTACGTGGAATAGCCACGGCAGCGGTGCTCAGCGCAGACGCGGTCCCGGGCCTCCGCGCGGGTGTCGGCGACGGCCTGCAACTGCGTAGATTCAAGGGCCGCCGCCGCCCGCAGGTGCGCCCCGGCGATGCTGCCGGCTCCGATGATCCCGACCCCGTGCGTCCTCATCCTCGAATGCTAACGATGCCCTCCCCCGCGCCTCAAGCCGCCGGCCCGAGCTGAGCATGCCGCGCCTGGATGTGCCGGCCCTGCAACGGGTGATGATGCGCAGGAACTTCCTCTTCAAGTTTCAGCTGGCCAACCAGGTCGGCATCAGCTACGACCGCCTGACGGCGATCCTCGTCGGCGGCGAGACCGAGGTGGAGGAGGAGATCGTCGCCCGTCTGTGCGCCGGACTGGACTGCGAGGCTTCGGAGATCCTGGTGAAATGAGGAGACGCTCGACGAAGGGTATCTCTCGAGGGGGCCCGGCCAGGACCGGCCGGCGGCGAAGCGGGTCACCGGAGAGCCGGACGACCTCCAAGGCCCGCAGGGCCGACAGCGGCCGGCTGCGCGCCGCCTGGGGCGATCCCGTCGACGAAGGCGCGGTCCGCCAGATCCACGCCTGCATGGCCGACGGCACCGGCGCCGTGGGCGGTGTCCTGATGGCCGACCATCACCTCGGGTACTCCATGCCGGTGGGCGGAGTCGTCGCCTATGAAGACCGGATCTCGCCTTCGGGCGTGGGCTACGACATCGCCTGCGGGAACAAGGCGGTGCGCGTCGGCCTGAGCGCCGCCGAGGTGAGGCCGCGGATCGCGGAGCTGATGGACGAGATCTGGGAGACCATCTCCTTCGGCATCGGCCGCAGGAACAAGGAGCCGGTGGAGCATCCCCTCTTCGACGACGATCCCGCATGGAGCATCGACGCGGCGGCGGGGCTCCGCAGTTTGGCCCGGGGACAGCTTGGCACGGTGGGCGCCGGCAACCACTACGTCGACGTCTTCGCCGACGAGCGCGACCGCGTCTGGGTCGGCGTCCACTTCGGCTCCCGCGGACTCGGCCACCGGCTGGCCACGCACTTCATGCGCCTCGGGGGCGGGTCCGACGACTTCCACGCGCCTCCCGTGCTCTTCGCCGTGGACTCCCGGGCGGGAGAGGAGTACCGCGCCTGCATGGAGCTCGCCGGCCGCTACGCCTACGCCGGCCGCGACTGGGTCTGCGAGCGCGTCTGCGGGATCCTCGGGTCGCCGGCCCTGGAGGAGGTCCACAACCACCACAACTTCGCCTGGCTCGAGGAGCACGAGGGGCGCCAGGTCTGGGTCGTGCGCAAGGGGGCGACCCCCGCCTTCCCCGGGCAGCGGGGCTTCATCGGCGGCTCCATGGGCGATGTCTCCGTCATCGTGGAGGGGGTCGACACCGAGGAGGCGGCCATGGGATACCGCTCCACCGTGCACGGCGCCGGCCGCGTCATGTCGCGCACCGCAGCCGCCGGCAGGGTGCGGTGGAAGAAAGGGAAGGGGGGCCGCCGCAGGCCCGTGGTGTTGAAGGAGGGAAAGATCAGCCGCCGCATGATGGAGGACTGGGTCCGCGACTGGGGCGTGGAGCTGCGCGGCGCCGGCACCGACGAGTCGCCCCACTGCTACAAGCGGCTGCCGGAGGTGCTGGAGCATCACGCCGGCTCGATCCGGGTGCTGCACACCCTCGAGCCGCTGGGCGTGGCCATGGCCGGTCCCGAGACCCACGACCCCTACCGGGACTAGCGCGTCCCCCGATCCGCCCGCGGCACCCACCTCGGGTGATCCGCACCCCGCCCGTCCGTTCCCCCGGTGAGCAGCCGCTGATTCCGCCCATCCGCATCGGCCACCCAGACAGCCGGCGGTTCCCCCGTCTTCGCCCGGCAGAAGACGATCTGCCTGCCGTCGGGTGACTCGCTCTGCCGGAAGTCCCAGACCGGCGGGTCCGAGCGGGTGAGCTGCGCAAGGGCGCCGTCGCCCGGATCGATCCGGTGGATCTCGGTGCCGCCGCGGGCCAGCTCCGGCTTGAAATCGCGGTTGAAGTGGTCCATGTCCGGACGCTGCGGCTGGTGCTCCCAGGCCACTTTGGAACCGGGCAGACGGCGCGACACCAGGATCGACCCGTCCCGTGTCCAGACCGGCATGTTGGAACCGCCCCCCTTGGTCTCGGGAGAGCCGTAGGAGGCCCCGAACCACAGGGCCTGCCCGTCCGTCAGCTGCCGCTGCTCGGAACCGTCCGGGCGGTTGATGAACAGATCGGACCAGTCGTGGCCGGAGTCGTGCCGGTAGAGGCATCCCTGGTATACCAGCCACTCGCCGTCCGGGGACCAGTTCGGACCGAAGAACAGGTACTCCTCGTGAGCCGCCACCAGGACGCGGTTCCCCCCGTCCACGTCGCTGGTCCATATCTGGTACCCCGATGGACCGGCGAGATGGAAGGCGATCCGGCTGCCGTCCGGACTGAGACTGAGCCCGTACGCCAGGCCCTCGCCCGCCTGCGTCACTTCGCGCGCATCGGTGCCGTCCAGCTTCATGCTGTAGGCCTGGGCCGTCCTGTCCTCAAAGACGACCTGCACGAGCACGCGCCCGTCCTTCAGCAGGAGGTACGGCTGCTGGGAGACGGCCAGGCGCTCGCGCGTGAGGATCTCTTCGAGCGTGTCCCCCTCGGGATCGTAGATCCAGGTGTGCGTTGGCGTCAGGTGGTAGTACTCGTCGAAGGACCTGCCCGGCCCGTCGCGCCGCGCCTCCATGCTGGTGAGCAGCATCCTGCCGTCGGCGAAGAGCTCGCCGGGCTGCCAGGTCTCCTGAAGGGGCACGTCGAACTCGAAGTAACGCAGACCGCTGCCGTCGGCGTTCATGATCGCCGTCCGGCCCCGGGACACGAAGACGATGCGGTTTGCCATCACGGCTGCTGGTCCGGGCCGTTCAGCGGCGGCGCCGCTTCCGGCGGGACGGGGAGGCGGGGGCGGTACTCATCCCGGCGCAGGCCGATGCGCTCCAGCGGCAGCGGCTGGAAGCCGGTGACGCGCAGGATCCGGGCGTCGTCGCGCAGGGCCCAACCGGCGCGGCCCGGATCCTCCGGGTCGACCCAGCCCGGATCGCCGGCTTCGGGGACGAGCCAGTTGTCGCGGATGTCGATGAGCTTCTCCTCGGCCAGCCAGAAGATCCGCAGCCACCAGCCGTCGACGAAGAGATTGCGCAGGAAGCGGTTGCCCTCGGGCGGCACGCCCGTGCCGGCGGCGACCCAGCGGTCGATCTCCATCAGCTCGGGATAGCGCTCCGAGTAGGGCGGGTTGTGGTGGTCCATCTCTCGCAGGCTCTTGGCCAGCCCCAGCACCCCGTTGGCCCAGACCGGGCTCTTGTCGAGGCCGCGGGCGTCGATGCCGATGGCCGGGTGGTTGTCGACGAAGACGTTGTTCTCCACGAGGCAGTCGCGCCCGCCTCCGATGCCGACGGCGCACTGCGTG
>CAZEHQ010000145.1:0-11705 GCA_964512165.1 uncultured Gemmatimonadaceae bacterium
GACCCGCCGGCCCCTGGTCAACCCCCGCGACGAGCCCCACGCCGACGCCGCCCGCTATCGGCGCCTGCACATCATCATCGGCGACGCCAACCTCTGCGAGTGGGCCACGGCGCTGAAGGTGGGGGCCCTGCGCCTCGTCCTGGATCTGCTGGTGGCCGGCAAGGCCCCGCGGCTGGTCCTCGCCGATCCGGTGGGCGCCGTGAAGGCGGTCAGCCGCGATCCCCGCCGCCGCTGGGAGGTGGAGCTGGAGGACCGCCGCCGCACCACGGCCATCGAGATCCAGCGCGCCTACCTCGAGCGCGCCCGGGAGCTGGCCGCCGGCCGCGACGCCGAGACCGACTGGGTCCTGGGGGAGTGGGGCTTCGCCCTCGACGCCCTCGGCGGCGACCCGGCGCAACTGATCGGCCGCTGCGACTGGGTGACCAAGAAGTGGCTTCTCGACGCCTTCGCCGAGGCCGAGGGGCTCGACTGGGGAGACCCCGGCCACCGCGCCTGGCTGCAGAGCCAGGACCTGGAGTACCACAACGTCGATCCCGGCGAGGGCCTGTTCCTGCTGCTGGAACGCTCGGAGGGGGGCGGCGTCTACCGCCTGAGCGACGCCGCCGCCGTCGACCGCGCCCTCGTGCAGCCGCCGGAGCGCACGCGGGCGCGCTTCCGCGGAAGGGTGGTGGAGAAGTTCGGCGCCGCCGTGCGCTCCTTGAACTGGGACAGCATCGAATTCCAGGTCGACGGGAGGGTTGCCACGGTCGATCTGAAGTGTTGTGTCGACGCCGATTCGGCGGCTATCTTCAACGACAAGCTCGACCGGGCGGGGTCGGTGGCCGAGTTGCTGGAGGCCCTGTCCGAAGCGGTGCCGGAGCGGTGAGACGAGGGAGCCTGCCATGACCCGAGGATTCGAACTGGGCGAGCGAACCACCCGGCCGCGGCCGATGGACGGCGGCGACGAAGGCGGCGACGACCAGGGGCCGCGGCGCCCCAAGGTGGAGCGCCCCGACACCGACGACCTGCTGCGCCGCATGCGCCGGGTCGATCCGAACCAGGCGCGCCGATACCGCCAGCGCACGGGCCAGTAGCCCGGACGGTGCATCGGCGGCGCCATGGAGAGCGCCGACTTCCTCAACATCCTCAAGGAGCGGGGACAACTGCCCCCGGCGCCCGAGGTCCCGAGCCCGGCGGCCTCGGCGGCCACCGCCGGAGAGGCGGCCGAGGGCACGACCATCCTCGCCGTGCGCTGTGCCGAGGGGGTCCTGGTCGCCGGCGACCGCCGCGCCACGGCGGGCCACACCGTCATCCACGACCGCGCCGACAAGGTGCTCTCCGTGGACGACCGCTCGGTGCTGGCCCTGTCCGGGTCTCCGGCCAGCGCCTACGAGATCGCCCGCATGCTGGAGATCTCCTTCCAGCACTACCGCCGCACCCAGCTGCAGGAACTGAGCCTCGACGGACGGCTGCGCACCCTGTCGCGGCTGCTGCGCGAGAACCTGCCCCTGGCGCTGCAGGGGATCGGCGCCGTGGTCCCCATCTACGCCACCTGCGAGGACGCCGGCTCCGGCCCCGAGGGCAAGATCTTCTTCTACGACGTCCTCGGCGCCACCTTCGAGTCCGTCGACTTCTGCACCACCGGCTCCGGATCGCCGATCATCCGCGGCTCCCTCTATTACCTCAACCGCTGGGAGCGGCCCTTCGCCGAGCGCAGCGCCGACGAGGCCCTGGAGCTGGTGGTGAAGATGCTGGAGACGGCGGCCGAGTACGACACCGCCACGGGCGGCTTCAAGGCGACGGCCGCCATCTATCCCCAGGTGATGCGGGTCACCGGCGAGGGCATCTTCGCGGTCCCCGAAGGGGAGCTGGCGCAGGTCTACGCCGGGTTGGGCGGCTGATGCTGGACGAGCCCTACCGCTGGGTCGAGGCGATCCGCAACCGGCGCGAGTACACCGAGGACCAGCTCGCAGGGGCCAGCCCCGTGGTCGCCCTGGCCTGGGAGGACGGCCTGCTGCTGCTCACCTCGACGCCGGGGCCGCGCAAGCTCTTCGAGGTCTACAACCAGGTGGCCTTCGCCGGCATCGGCCATCCCGCCGACATCGAGAAGCTGCGCAAGGCGGTCATCGACATCGCCCACGTGGAGGTCTTCAACCTGTCGGCCAGCGACGTCTCCCTGCAGCGGCTGGTCAACCTCGGCGTCGGGCCCCTGATGAAGTCCGCCTTCGACGAGATCTTCCGCTCGCCCTACATCGCCCGCGTCCTGGTGGCCGAGCTCGACCCGCCGGCGGCGGCGGAGAGGTTCTACACCATCGATCCCGACGGCTCCTTCCACAGCGCCGCCGCGGCCGCCGCCATCGCCGGCTCCTCCGAGGCGGCGGAGGCGATCCTGGCGAGGCTGCGCGGCGGCGGGGGCGGCGAGCCTCTCGACCAGGCCCTGGCCCGGGCCCTTCGCGCCTGGGGGGCCGGACGCGTCCTGGCGGGGCGCGGCCCCGACGATCCCGACGGGCCCGGGGAGGGGGAGGTGGATGACGAGGAGGTGCGGGAGGCGGTGCGCGCCGCCCTCGACGGGGGCCGCTTCGAGGCCGCCGTCCTCGAGCGCAGCCGTCCCACGAAGACCAAGTTCCGGCTGCTGGGCCCCGGGGAGCTGGAGTCCTCCCTGGCCGCCTTCGAGTAGGTTCCGTGCGCAACCGCCTCTACGGGCTGGAGATCGAGTACGGCTGCATGCCGCCCGACTCCGATCCCTTCCTCAGCCCCGACTACATATCGGTGAAGACCAAGGACTGCGTCTTCTACCGCGAGGGGCTGGGCATCGTCGACATCCACTACCGCGGGCGCGACGAGCCGCCGGGCAACGGCGGCTTCCTGTTCAACGGCGGCCGCATCTACATCGACATGGGGCACGTGGAGTACGCCACGCCCGAGTGCCGCGGCCTCTTCGACCTGGTCGCCTCCGACCGCGCCGGCGAGGTGATCCTGCAGCGCGCCCTCGACCAGCTCGGACTGGCCGACGAGGCGGGGTTCTTCAAGAACAACATCGACCACTACACGGGGGCCACCTTCGGCTGCCACGAGAACTACCTGGTGCGCCGCGACGTGCCGTTCTCGCAGGTCCTGCTGCCCGCGATCCTGCCGTTCTTCGTGAGCCGGCAGATCTACGCCGGCGCCGGCCGCGTCGGCTGCCACACCGACATCTTCGAGTACGGAACCGGCGAGGAGGGCGACGTCCCCTACCAGATCTCCCAGCGCGCCGACCACATCGTCACCGAGATCTACCAGTGGATCCAGTTCAGCCGCGCCATCATCAACACCCGCGACGAGCCGCTGGCCGACTGGGGGCTCTACCGCAGGCTGCACCTGCTGGTGGGCGACTCCAACATGTCCGAGTACGCCACGGCCCTGAAGGTGGGCACCACGGCCCTCATGCTGGAGCTCCTCGAGGAGCGCATCGTGCCCGAGGTGAAGATGCTCGACCCGGTGCAGGCGATCCGCGACATCTCCCGGGACCTGACCTTCAAGTGGGAGGTGCAGCTCGAGGACGGACGCTACACCACCGCCCTGGAGGTGCAGCGCGAGTACCTGCGGCTGGCCGAGACCTACCTGCGCGGCAAGGACCCCGAGGGCGACTGGGTCCTCGACGAGTGGCGCTTCGTCCTCGACGCCCTGGCCTGCGACCCCATGGCCCTGATGGACCGCCTCGACTGGGTGACGAAGAAGTGGCTCCTGGAGACCTTCATGGCGGCGGAGGGCAAGGACTGGGACGACCCGTGGATCCAGTCGCTGGACCTGGAGTACCACAACCTGAATCCCTCGCGCGGCCTCTACCACGACCTGCGCCAGCGGGGACTGCTGCGCAAGGTGGTCGACGACGACCGCGTGAACCAGGCCATCGTCCGGCCTCCCGAGGACACGCGGGCCCGGGCCCGGTCGAAGGTGATGCGCGCCCTCACCGGCCAGAAGGCGCGCTACGTCATCGACTGGGACCTCGACGATCCCTTCCTCTCGTACGAGGCCGAGACCGACGCCTTCATCAAGGAATGCGGCCGGGCGCCGGACGTGAGCGGCGCCGGGGCGTGAGCGTCCGCGGCTCCGCGGCGGTCTGGCCGGTCCTGGTCGGTCTGCTCGCCGCCCCCGCCGACGCCTGGCAGGCCGACGACCCCTCCGCCAGGCCGGCGGGCCCGCCCTCGCCCGAGGCCGCCAGCGGCACCTACAACGCCCTGGTGATCTTCGCCAAGTTCGCCGGCGAGGCCCCCGGGAACGACCGCAAGCCCTCGTGGGCCGACGACCTCTTCGACGACAGCCGGCCGGGCAGCCTCACCCACTTCTACGACGAGATGTCCGGCGGCCAGCTGCGGCTGTCGGGGGAGGTCCTGCCGCGGCGCTACGAGTCCCTCCACCCGGCCTCCGCCTACCTGGCCGACAGCTCCGGCACCCTCGGTGACTTCGGCCGCTTCAACCGGGAGGTCCTGCAGAAGGCCGATGCCGACGTCGACATGGGCGCCTTCGACAACGACGGCCCCGACGGCGTGCCCAACTCCGGCGACGACGACGGCTACGTGGACATCCTCTTCATCAACCTGCACACGGCGCCCGAGAACTTCTTCATCACCCGGGCCACGGGCATCGCCAGCCTGGGGCTGAACGCCGAGTTCCTCTCCGACGACGAGGCCGCCGGCGGCGGGGTCATCCGCGTGCGCGACCGGTTCTCCGGGTTCGCCGGCACGACCCAGCGGGGCCACGTCTTCGAGGTCACGTCGGGGACCCTGTGCCACGAGTTCGCCCACCTCCTCGGCCTGCCCGACCTCTTCGACCAGTCCTCGATCTCCGCCACCGGCGAGCTGGATCCGGCGGAGGAGTCGGCCGGCATCGGCAAGTGGGGCCTCATGGGGCTGGGGATCCTCGGCTGGGGAGAGGAGGACGGTCCCAACGCCTTCTCCGCCTGGTCCCTGGCGAAGCTCGGCTGGCTCGGGCCGGGCAACGAGCGCCTGGTGGAGGTGACCGAGTCGATGCGCGGGGTGGAGCTGGAGTCGATCGACCGCGGCGGCCGCGTGCTCAAGGTGAGCCTGACGCCGGACGAGTACTTCCTCGTCGAGAACCGCCAGGCCCACGGATTCTACAACCGCAACATCCCGGCGGGAGGGCTCCTGGTCTGGCACGTGGACGAGCGCGCCGACAACGACGAGGAGCGCCACAAGCAGGTCGACCTGGTGAGCGCCGATGGGCTCTACGCCGACCGCGGTCACCCGGGGGCCGACCCCGACCCGGTGTCGGGGCGCGACAACCTGGACTTCTGGGCGCGGGACCCCGGTTACGCCGGCGACCACAACGGCAACCAGGGCGACGCCACCGACCCCTTCGACGGCGTGCGATACCGTCGCCTCGCCTTCGACACCAACCCCGGCCTGCGCGGCCACGCCGGCTCCCGCCGCGGCGTTCCCCTCGGCTTCGTCCTCAACCGGATCACCCCCCTCGAGGACGGCCGCATGGGCCTGGACGTGCTGTTGCGCCAGCCGGTGCCGGGGCTCGTCACCGGGTCGGAGAGATGGTCGGGGGAGGTGGCCGTGGAGGGCGACATCGTCGTCGAGGCGGGGGCGTCCCTGACGCTGGCTCCCGGCACGAGGGTGAGCTTCGCCGCCGGCGACAGCCGCGGCACCGGCTTCGACCCCGGCCGCTGCGAGATCATCGTCTACGGGGAGCTCGTCGTCGAAGGCGACAGCGCCGCGCCGGTGCGTCTGACCCACGCGGAGGGGAGCGGCTGGCTGGGGGTGCTGGTCTTCGGCGGCGGCAGCCCGGGGCTGGAGCCGGCCCGGGACGCCGGAGGACTGGTCCTGGAGGGGGCGCGCCTCGGCATCGCGCGCGACCGCCTGCCGCCGGGGACGACCCGCTGGGGAGGGAAGCGGTCCATCCCCTGGGACCTGCTGGTGCCCGCCGGCGCGATCCTGGACATCGCCCCCGGATCGGAGACCCGGTTCGGTCCCGGGGACCTGGGCCTTCGCGGCGCCCTGCCGGAGCACGTGGAACTGACCGTCGAGGGCCGCCTGATGGTGGCCGCCACCGCCGCCGACCCGGCGGTCCTCACCGTGGATTCGATCCTGCCCGAGGAGCTGTGGGCCGGCCTGCAGCTGGGCGCCGGGGGCGCCATCGACGCCACCGGCCTCCGCCTCGATCAGGCGATCATCGGGATCGGCGGGGAGATGACGGCGGAGGGGGGTTTCCACCTGGCCGACGCCAGTCTGGAGCGGCTGGCGCGGGGCGTCGATCTCGGCCTCTTCGGCATGGCCACCATCGACCGCGCCACCTTCCGCTCCATCGCCGACCGCGCCGTCTGGGTGCGGGGGCCGGGCCACCTGCGGATGCGCAGCAGCGTGGTGGAGGAGAACGGCCGCGAGGGCGTCGTCACCAGCGGCGCCGGCCTCGAGCTGATCGACACGAGGGTGAGCGGCAACGGCGTCCTCGACAGCGGCGACCCGCGCTCGGGGCTGCTGGCCGAGGGCGGCGTGGGCCGGCGTCTCGAGCTGTGGCGGAGCACGGTGGAGGGCAACGAGCTCCACGGCCTGGAGCTGGACGGCTGGAGGGGGGTGATCGAGCTCCACGGCACCCGCATCGCCGCCAACCGCCGCGACGGCCTGCGCGTCGACGGCGCCGAGAGGATGGTCTTCGAGGAGGTGGAGGTCCACCGCAACCGCGGCACCGGCGCCCACCTGGCGTCGACCGCCTCCGAGGTGTGGACCACCGACTTCGACACCAACCTCGGCGGCGGCCTGCGCGTGGAGGGGGGCACGGTGGCGGTGGAGATGAGCCACTTCACCGCCAACGGCGCCGCCCTCGCCGCGACCGCCGCCGCCGCGGTCCGCACCAGCGAGTTCGTCAACGCCGCCGTGGGCCTCCACTCCGTCGACTCGGCCCCCGCCGTCGTCGGCAACCGCTTCACCGGCAACGTCACCGCCCTCCGGGTCGACGGTCCGGCGGTGCCCGACCCGATCCGGGACAACCACTTCGAAGGCAACAGCCTGGCCCTGGAGAACCGCAGCGACGAGGAGGTCGACGCGCGCGGCAACTACTGGGGCACCAACGATCCGGAGAAGATCGCCGAGCAGCTTTCCGGGGCCGCGGTCTGGACCCCCTTCCTCTCCGGGGAGCCGCCGGAGACATCGGTGGCGGAGGGGGCCGGGGAGACGCCCCTGGAGTTCGTCCTGCGCGACCCCTGGCCCAACCCCTTCAACGCGGCGATCTCCATCGCCTTCGACCTGCCCCGGGCGGCGCCGCTGCGGCTGGCGGTGTACGACGTCCTCGGCCGCCGGGTCCGCACCCTGCGGGAGGATCCGTCCGCCGGCCCGGGCCGCTTCCGGCTGGCCTGGGACGGCGCCGACGACCGGGGCCGGCCGGCGGCGAGCGGCGTCTACCTCGTGCGCCTGACCGCCGGTGCGGACCGGGCCTCGGGGCGGGTGGTGCTGCTGCGGTAGGGCAGGGTCCGGGGGGCCGGGGCGCGCGCGGCTCCCCTGCGGGTCGGCGGAAGCCCGCCCCGGGTGGCGGTCAGGACAGCAGGCGCTCGCGCAGCAGCTCCTGCACCCGTTGCGGGTTCGCCCGGCCACGGGTGGCGCGCATGACCTGGCCCACGAGGAAGCCGATCGGCTTGGGGTCGCCGCCCCGCACCTTGTCGGCGGCGTCGGCCTGCGCGGCGATCACGGCGTCGACCTGCGACTCCAGCTCGCCGGTGTCGGAGACCTGCTGCAGACCCCTCTCCTCGACGATCTCCGCCGCCGAGCCGCCGCTGTCGGCGATGGCGTTGAAGACCTCCTTGGCGGCGGGGCCGCTCACGGTGCCGGCGGCGGCCAGGGCGATCAGCTCGGCCAGCTGCGGCGGCTTCACCTTCAGCGCCTCGATGTCGCCGCCGCCCTCGTTGAGGAGGCGGAAGATCTCGCCCGTGACCCAGTGGGCCGCGGTCCGGGGGTCGGCGCCGGCGGCCACGACCTCCTCGAAGTAGGCGGCCACGGCGCCGTCCTCGGCCAGCTGCGCCGCTTCGCCGGGGGCCAGGCCGAGGCCGGCGAAGGCCGCCGCCTTGGCGTCGGGCAGCTCGGGCAGGCGCCCGCGGACCTCCCCGATCCAGGCCTCGGAGAGATCGACCTCGAGCAGGTCGGGCTCCGGGAAGTAGCGGTAGTCGTCGGCCTCCTCCTTGGAGCGCTGCTCGCGCGTCACCTCGGCCGACTCGTCCCACCCCATCGTCACCTGGCGCACCTGCCCGCCCGCCTCCAGCACCCCGATCTGGCGCTCGACCTCGTAGTCGATGGCGTTCCGCACCGAGCGGAAGCTGTTCAGGTTCTTCACCTCCACCTTGGTGCCGAGGGTTTCCGAACCCTCCGGGCGCACCGAGATGTTGGCCTCGCAGCGCAGGGCGCCCTTCTCCATGTCGCCGCTGGAGGCGCCGAGCCAGCGGACGATCTGGCGGATCTTCTGCACGCAGGCGCCGGCCTCGGCGGCGGAGCGGATGGAGGCGTCGGTGACGATCTCCATGAGGGGCACGCCGGCGCGGTTGAGGTCGACGTGGCTGGACCCGCCCTCGTGGAGGAGCTTGCCCGTGTCCTCCTCCAGGTGGACGCGGACGATGCCCACGCGCCGGCTCACCCCGTCGGCGGAGATCTCCACGTGCCCCGCCTCGCACAGGGGGCGCTCGTACTGGGAGATCTGGTAGCCCTTGGGCAGGTCCGGGTAGGTGTAGTTCTTGCGGGCGAAGACCGAGCGCGGGCGGATGCGGCAGCTCAGGGCCATGCCGGTCATCACCGTGAGCTCCACGGCGCGGCCGTTGATCACCGGCAGGGCCCCCGGTTGGGCGGTGCACACGGGGCAGATGTGGCGGTTGGGGGCCACCTGGAAGTGATCGGCGGGGCAGGAGCAGAACATCTTCGACGCCGTGCCCAGCTCGACGTGGACCTCCATGCCGATGACGGTCTCGTAGCTCACGACGGGTCTCCGTGGAAGAGCACGTGGCGCCGCAGGAAGGCCTCGGTGGCGAGCAGGCAGTGGCGCCGGCTCTCGGGCCGGCGGAAACCGTGGCCCTCGCCCTCGTAGACGTGGTACTCGTGGGGCACGCCCCGCCGCCGCAGGGAGTCGACGATGGCGTCGGACTGGCCGCGGGGCACGACCCGGTCCTCGTCGCCCTGGAAGAGGATCACCGGGTCGCGGATCGCCTCGGCGGCGAAGAGGGGGGAGCGCTCGCGGTAGAGGCCGGCCGCCTCCGGCAGGGGGCCGAGGAGGGAGTCGGTGTAGCGGGACTCGAACTTGTGGGTCTCGTCGGCCAGGGCCAGCAGGTCGGAGATGCCGTAGCGGCAGACGCCGGCGGCGAAGAATCCCGGGTGCAGGGTGAGGGCGCGCAGCACCGTGTAGCCCCCGGCGCTGCCCCCGGAGACGGCGACGCGGCGGGCGTCGGCCAGCCCTTCGTCGGCCAGGTGCCGGGCCCCGGAGACGGCGTCTTCCACGTCGAGGACGCCCCACCGGCCGCGGAGGGCGGTCATGTAGGCCCGGCCGTACCCGGTGCTTCCCCGGTAGTTGAGGAGCAGCACCGCCCAGCCCCGCGTGGCGTAGTACTGGGCCTCGGGGTCGTAGCCGAGGTCCGACTGGGCCGTGGGGCCGCCGTGGACGTCGACGATCAGCGGCGGCGGGCCCGTCCCCTCGAAGCGACGGCTCGCCGGAGGGTAGTAGAGGCCGTGGACCTCGGCGCCGTCGGCAGCGGCCCAGCGCGCCGGCCGGGGGGTGGAGAGGTCGGCCGCCTCCAGGCGCTCGGCCGAGGACCGCGCCTGCACGGTGATCTCCCAACCGCCTCCCCGGCGGCGGGCGCCGCGGATGCGCTGCGGCTGCCGCGGAGAAGAGGCCGCCACGGCGATCCGGCCGCCGCGGGGGGCGGCGGCCAGGTGGGTGACGCTGGCGCAGTCGGACAGAGGCTCGAAGAGGTGCGGCCGGCCGTCGGGCAGGTCGCAGGCGAAGAGGCTCCTGCGGCCGAGATGGGAGCGCGTGAACCAGAGGCGCAGGCCGTCGCCGGAGAACGCCAGGACCCGCACCCCCTGCACCCACGCCGGCAGGGCCACGTCGCCGTCCTCGTCCGGCGTCAGGCAGGTCGTGTCGCCGGAGGCGAGATCCTGGAGCCAGAGCCGGCTGAAGCCGCCCTCGTCGCCGGCCCAGGCGAGCCAGCGGCCGTCGGCGGAGAACTCGGGTTGGCAGACGGCCCGGCCCTCGCCCCCGGCCACCCGCCGGCGCTCGGCCAGGACCGGCGCCGCGCCCGCCGGGAAGCGCAGCCGCCCGACGACGAGGCGGCTCGAGTCCCAGGGCATGTCCGGCAGGTCGTACTCCACCCAGGCCAGCTGCCGGCCGCGGGGGTGCCAGGCCGGCTGCATGTAGAAATCGGCGCCCTCCACCAGGGACTGGGGCCAGTGGCGGCCCCCGGCGTCGACCACGGCCAGCCGGTCGGTGGCGCCGTCGCCGTGGACGTAGGCGATCCAGCGGCCGTCGGGGGAGGGGGCGGGGGCCGCGGGATGGCCGAAGGCGGGGGTGAGGCGGCTCACGCCGCCGCCGTGGATGGGGACGGCGCTCAGGTGGTCCCCGTCCTCGACGAAGACCACCCGGCCGCGGGCGACGGCGAACTCGCCGCCGCCGTAGTACACCCGGGCCCGCACCGCCTGGCCGCGGGGCAGCTCGACAGGCGCGGCCTCCCCCTGCCGGCGGCAGAGGATGACGGACTCGTCCCCGCGCCGCTCGAGCCACGCCAGGGTGCGGCCGTCGCTGTCGAAGGCGGGCGCGGACAGCGCCGTGCCGCCGCCGGCGTCGTCCGCCGAGACCGGGCTGTCCCACATCCCGAAGGGGCGGGACTGGCGGCTCACACCTTCTCCATCAGCTCGATCTTGACGTGATCGGGCCCGTCGATGAAGACGATGCGCTGCGTCGTGCCCGGCACCTCGACGGGGCCGAACCAGACGTGGACGCCCTCCTTCTCGCAGTGGGCCAGGGTGGCGTCGAAGTCGTCGGTGGTGAAGGCGAAGTGGTCGACGCCCTGGTAGCGCCCCAGCTCCATCTTCGCGAACTCCCGGTCGGTGACCGTGATCTGGGTCTCGCCGACGTGGACCTCCACCCAGGTGGCGCCGGCGCGCTCGAAGGGCTCGCCGGCGGTGGCCCCGAAGACGCGCTTGTACCAGTCGACGGCCACGGTCACGTCCTCGGCCTCGTGATGGATGTGCTGGAAGGTGTAGTTGGGCACGGTGCTCTCCTTTCCTTGGGAGACTTGGGTTGAGCTCGGCGGATCGCCGCTTCCCGCGGCGCGACAACTAGGACCATCCCGGGCGCGGCGGCAACCGCTCGCCGCCCCTCAGGGGCGGGGCTATCTTTGCGGAGAGATGAGCCCCTCCGCCAGGTCCCGCCACGTTCCCCCCGACCCGGAATGGGAGAACTACTTCTCCCCCGAAGCGCGGCGCGCCGAGTCCCTCGAAGCGCTCCTGGGCCGGGTCCCCGCCTTCGCCGGGCTGGAGCCGGGGGAGCTGGCCACCCTGGTGCGCCAGGTCCACGTGCGCACCTTCGCCCAGGGCGAGGTCGTGCTCCGCCAGGGGGCCCCCCGGTCCGGCTTCTACGTGATCCGCAGCGGCTCCGTCCACCTCATCGGCGAGGACCCGGGGGGCGTGGAGGTCACCGACACCCTCGTCCCTCCCGCCATCATCGGCCGCTTCGCCCTCCTCGACGAGTCACCG
>CAZEHQ010000146.1:0-7544 GCA_964512165.1 uncultured Gemmatimonadaceae bacterium
TATAGCCACTCATCAATCACTTCATCGGCGGTGGCAGTAAAGCCGTACTGGTAACGCACACCTTCCGCCACGCACACCACCTCGAAGGATGTCGGTCGGGTGCTGCATGCGGGGTCGAACCGGAACGGAGTCACTGGGAGCTCGTCCAGACTGCCCGATGAACGGAGCACGATGTCATGCATCGCCTTGAGTCCCATGACCATGTTGGTCTTGCCCGCGGCGTTCGCACCGTACATCGCGGCCGAAGGCAGAAGTCGGATCGGCCTGGCGCCTTCTGTGGGGCTCTCCACCGTGAAGATGGAATCCTCATGCTCCTTGTCCGGACGGGCAACCAGGCTGAGGCGTGCCTCGTCCTTGATCGATCTGAAGTTGGAGACGGAGAATTCGATGAGCATGTCAGACCAGCCCTCGGCCCGGACTGTTCACGAGCAGAGCGGTAGTGGATGGACAAAGCCGTGGCTTTGGGGTACTCCCCGCTGACCATCGGCGACGCCTGTTCCGAGAAGATAGTGGAAAGCCGAACACAGCGAAGGCGTCACACTGTCACCGGGATCGCTATCTCCCGCTGCCCCGCCAGCGGAATCCCCGTGCTCTCGCTGGTGGCCAGGGTCAGGGCGCGCAGGTCCTCGGGCTCGATGTTGTGGAGCACCGTCTTGCCGCAGCAGCGGGCCATCATCGAGGCCTCGCTGCAGTTGGCGCGGACCAGGTTGGCCACCGCCGAGGCGCGCTCCCCGGCGCCGAGATCGGCGTCGAAGGCCAGCTCCGCTCCCTGCACGTGACCTCCCGCCGCCAGGCCCGCCGAGACACCGAGCACCATGGCCGCCGCGCCCAGGCCGATGAGCTTGGCCGCATCCGTGCCGGAGCGCACCCCGCCGAAGTGGACGAGGTCCACGTCGCCCTCGCGGCGGTGCTCGCGCAGGAGGCGCACCGCATCCCGCAGCAGCCGCAGGTCCGGCGCCCCGGCCAGCTCCGCCCAGCCGCTGGCGGGCCACGCGGGGCCCTGGCCGTTGAGCAGCAGCAGCGACTGGTCCTGCTCGAGGGCCGCGGAAACGGCCGCCTCCAAGTGCTCCCGCCGCGAGACGACCAACCCCGTGACCTGCCCCTCCCGCAAGCGCTCGGGGAGGCGCGCCCCTCCGGCGTCTGACACCAGCCGCAGCAGCCCCGCGGCTTCCGCCCGCGGCGCGGGACCGTCCTCGCCGAGCACCTGGAGCCACGGCACCGCCGTCTCCCCGGACAGGGGCTGCGTCCCCACGTAGACGGCCTCCGCCTCGCCCAGCCCGAGGGCGACCGCCTCCTTCACCTGGCGCGGGGACCCGTCGAAGCCGGTCACCAGGAGCGGGTGCGCCAGCTCCAGGACGCCGCCCAGCTCGCAGGCGACGCGGCAGGCCTCGCGGTAGGGGTCGATCACCAGGCGCGACAGGTTCGCCGGCAGGAAGACCAGGTCCTCCAGCTGCGCCGGACGCTCCTCCGGGAAGGGGTTGTCCCTCGGCGCCAGGCGGCGCCGCAGCATGGCCTGCTGCTTGTCGGTCTCCCCCGTCTCCATGCGCGCCATGGAGAACAGGTCCTCGCGGTGCTGCACGCTGTAGTCGGGGGTGCCGGTCTCGGCGTCGCAGCGGTAGCAGCGCGCCGCCTCCTTGTGAGCCGACTCGGGGTCGTAGGTGCTCTCGATCTCGGGAAAGGCCACCGGCTCGCGGCCGAGGCCGTGGAACTCCGGGTGCTGCAGGGCCAGCCGCTCCCACAGGGCGTCCTGGGCCACCTCCACGCGCCGCGTGCGGTACGGGGTGCGGTAGGGCAGGGGCTCGTCGTGGCCCTCGAGGAAGTTGCGCACGTAGTAGGCGGCTTTCTGCCCGTGGTGCATGGCCATGACGATCGTCGAGCCGCCGAAGGCGCCGTCGCCGGCGGCGAAGACCTTGGGGTCGGTGGTGCGCATGCTGTCGAAGTCGGCGTCGATGCGGTCGGGCCGCATCATGCCCAGCTGGTCCAGCTCCTCGCAGACCCCCTTCTGGCCCACCGACGCGATGACCATGCCGCACTCGACGTCGTGCTCGCTGCCCGGCACGTTGACCGGACTGCGGCGGCCGTCGGCCTCCGGCTCGCCCAGCTCGGTGCGCACGCACCGCAGGGCGAGTCCCCCGCCGCGGGCCTCGACGGCGACCGGCTGGGTGTGGTAGACGAACTCGATGCCCTCGGCGATCGCCCCCTCCAGCTCGATCCTCCGCGCCGGGATCTCCTCCGGCCCGCGGCGGTAGAGGACCTGCACGTGCTCGCAGCCGGGCAGCCGCCGGGCCACGCGGCAGGCGTCCATGGCCACATCGCCGCCGCCGACGACGACGACCTTCTTCGGGAGCCGGGGGCGCGCCCCGGCGTTGATCTCGCGCAGCCAGCCGACGCCGTCGATCACGCCCTCGTGCTCCTCGCCCGGGATCCCCATGGGCTTGCCCCACCAGGCGCCGATGGCCAGCAGCACGGCGTCGTGGCGCTCCTTCAGCTCGGCCAGGCTGATGTCGCGGCCGAGGGCGGTGTTCAGGTGGACCTCCAGACCGGGGCAGCGCCGCGTCAGGCGCGTGATGTCCTCGTCGATGATGCCCGGGGGCAGGCGGAAGGCCGGGATCCCCCAGACCATCATGCCGCCGAGGCGGTCGGTCATCTCGTAGACGTGGACGGCGTACCCGGCCTCGCCGAGGTCGTGGGCGGCGGTCAGCCCCGCGGGGCCGGCGCCGACGATGGCGATCGTCTCCTTCTTCGTCACCGGCACCGGCGGCGGGTCGCAGCGGTGGCCGATGCGGTCCATGACGAAGCGCTTGAGGTTGCGGATCTGGATCGGGCCGTCCGAGTCGGTGCGCCGGCAGGCGGGCTCGCAGGGGGCGTCGCAGACGCGGCCGCAGATCGAGCTGAAGGGGTTGGTCGCCGTGATCGCCTCGAAGGCCTCCTCGTACTTCCCCTCCCAGATGAGGCCGATGTAGGAGGCCGCGTCGGTGCCCACGGGGCAGGCGACCTGGCACGGCGCCGGCACGTAGTGGAGGTCGCCGGTGTCGTCGGCGAAGCCGCGCGGGGCCTCCGGCATGTCGATGCGCAGCAGGTCGTAGACGGCCATGGAATCAGCTCGGGCCGGGCGCCAGGTCCAGCCCGGTGATCTCGGCGGCCTCCGGCGTCAGCGCCACGAGGTCGCCGCGGTTCAGCTCGCCGGTGCTGGAGTAGCCCATGGCGTGGGTCAGGGCGGCGATCTGCCAGCGCACGGTCTCCAGGAAGCGGTGGATGTTGCGCGCCTCCACGGCCGGCTCGTAGCGCTTCTCGTGCTCCGGGTCCTGGGTGGCGATGCCGGTGACGCACTGGCCCACGTGGCACTGCATGCAGGCGATGCAGCCGCCGGCGATGAGCACCGAGGTGCCGAAGGCGGCGGCGTCGGCCCCCAGGCAGAGGGCCTTCACCGCGTCGATGCCGTCCCGCAGGCCGCCCATGAGGACGACCTCGATGTCCCGGCGGCGGCCGATCTCCTCCAGGGCCTCCAGGGCCTCGATGATCGCCGGCAGGGTGGGGATGCCCACGTGGTCGATGACCTCGCCGCTGCCGGCGCCGGTGGCGCCCTGCATGCCGTCGAGCTCGACGAAGTCGAAGCCGTCCTTGACGGCGATCTTGATGTCGTCGCGCACGCGGCCGGCGCCGAGCTTGACGCTCACCGGCTTGCGGTAGCCCGTGGCCTCGCGGAACTCCTCGATCTTGATGACCAGATCGTCGGCGCCGAGGATGTCCGGGTGGCGCGACGGCGAGCGCAGGTCGATGCCCGCCGGGATGCCGCGGATCGCCGCCAGCTCGGGCGTCACCTTCTTGGCCATGAGCTGGCCGCCGAGGCCGGGCTTGGCCCCCTGGGAGATGTAGATCTCCAGGCCGTCGGCGCGCTTCATGTCGTGGATGTTCCAGCCCAGGCGCCCCCCCAGGCACTGGAAGATCAGCTGTTTCGCCGCGTCCCTCTGGGCGTCGCTCATGCCGCCCTCGCCGGTGTTCTCGGCGATGTCGGACATGGCCGAGGCCATGGCCACGGCCTGCTTCGTCGAGCGGCTGATGGCGCCGTAGCTCATGGGCGCGATCATGACCGGCATGCTCAGCTTGAGCGGCTCGGCGCCGTTGAGACCGCCGATCTCGGTGCGCATCCGGACCCTGGAGACCACGTCCTCCACTTGTCCGGCGCGGGATAGGTCGGCGCGGAAGCCGAGGTCGGCCAGGTGCGGCAGGGGCCGCGCCGCCCCGTAGCCGCGGATGCGGTAGCGGCCGATGCGCGACTTGACGTGCACGTCCTCCTGCACCTTGGGGTTCCAGTACTCCGAGTCCCGCGAGTAGGTGAAGAAGGGGAGGCTGCGCACCTGGGGCTCCTCGGTGGCGTAGCGCAGCTTGGTGCCGGCGTTGACGATCTTCCGCAGGGACCCGCGGAAGGGGATCTCCCAGCGGTCGAGGAACTCGCGCACGCTGTCGTCGTCGCCCTCGTCCAGGTCGGTGAGCTTGGCGTCGCTGCCGAGGTCGCGGACCTTGCCGCCCACGAAGATCTCGCCCCCGGTCATGTCCTCGCCGACGCGCTCGCCCGAGTCGCCGAGGAGGATGATGCGCCCCCCGTACATCATGTAGCCGGCCATGAAGTTGGCGTTGCCGGCGCAGCACAGGGTGCCGGCCTTCATCACCTGTCCGGCGCGGGAGCCGACGTTGCCGTGGACCACGACCTCGGCGCCGCGGATGGCGACCCCGGCGATGGCGCCGGCGTTGCCGCGGACCACCACCGACCCGGTGTACATGTTGTCGGCCAGCCCCCAGCCGACGTTGTTGTCGACCTCGAAGCGGGCCTGGTCGGACAGGCCGGCGCAGAAGTAGCCCGCCGACCCCCTCACGCGCACCCGGATCGGGGAGGTGAGGCCCACGCCGATGTGGTGGCGGGCGTCGGGGTTGAGGACCTCCACGTCCTCGCCGGCCCCGCCGTGGGCGCGGATGCGCTCGTTGGCCTCGCGGACCGGAACCTGGGCGAGGTCTACCTGGACCATGTGGCGTAGGTCCCGGGCGGGGGCTCGCGGGTGTCGAGGGCCTGGCCGGGGAACAGGCGGTTGAGGGAGACCTCCTCCGAAGCGACGGCCACCAGCTCCTCGTTCTCGTACATGATCATCGGCTTGGCGGCGATGCGGTCCTTGGCGTAGCCGATCTCGTCCTTCGTCGACACCAGGAAGGAGAAGGTCCCGTCCAGGTCGTCGATGGAGGTGCGCAGGGCGTCCTGCAGCGGCACCCCCTGGGAGAGCTTGTCCGCCAGGTAGACGGCGATCAGCTCCGAGTCGTTGTCGGTGGCGAACTCGAAGCCGCGCTGCTCCAGGCGGCGGCGCATCTTCCAGTAGTTGGTGATCTGGCCGTTGTGGACGATGGCCACGTCGGCGAAGCCCGTAGCCCAGAAGGGGTGGGAGGCCTCGGGCTTGACGTCGCTCTCGGTGGCCAGGCGCACGTGGCCGAGGCCATGGCTGCCCTCGAACTCGTGCACGCCGTAGCGCCCGTCCACGTCGCGGGCGCCGCCCACGTCCTTGACGATCTCCAGGCTCGAGCCGATGGAGACGACCCGGGCGGCGTGCTCCACGGCGTAGGCGAAGCGCTGCAGGTCGCCGTCGAACTCGACGGTGACTCGGTAGTCGCCGCCGACGCGCTCCTCGCTCACCACCGAGGCTCCCTGTTGGGCCAGCACCTCTTCGATGCGGGCGCAGGCCGCCTCGGCGCCGCCGTCCTCGCCGACGATGAAGCGCAGCCGCAGGCGCCCGGGCTCGTCCTCGCCGTAGAGGGCGAACCCGGTGGAGTCGGGGCCGCGGTGCTGGCAGCCGTCGAGCATCTCCACGAGGGCGCGGCCGGCGTTCAGGTGCTCCGGCGGGCGCTTGAACAGGATTCCGGCGATGCCGCACATGTCAGCTCTCCCTAGGCTCGATCAGGACGGACAGGAAACGGATGGGCAGCTCGGTGAGCTCCTCGGGCCCGTGGGGCGCCTCGGCGTCGAAGAACAGGGAGTCGCCCGGACCCATGGCCCAGGTGCGGTCCCCGTGCCGGTAGGTGATCCTCCCCTCGAGGATGTAGATGAACTCGACGCCGCCGTGCTGGAAGACCGGGAAGACGTCCGACTCGCCGGTCAGGTGGATCAGGTAGGGCTCGACGAACATGCGCCGGCTCACGGTGTGCCCGAGGAGCTGGTACTGGTGGCCGGCGCGGGTGCCGCGGCGCTCGATGTCGAGGCCGGTGCCGGCGCGCACGAAGGAGACGTCGCGGGCCTCCTCGTACTTGCGGAAGAGGGCGGTCACCGGGACGTTGAGGGCCCCCGCCAGGGCGCTCAGGGTCGCCAGGGAGGGCGAGGTGAGGCCGTTCTCGATCTTGGAGAGCATCCCCGCCGACAGACCCGCCTCGCGCGACAGGTCGGCGGCGGTCATGTCCAGCTGCTGGCGGAAGCTGCGGATCTGGCGGCCGATGGAGCGCTCCAGGCGGTTCTCGGGGGCGCCGGTGGTCGCCGGATCGGCGACGGCGTTGCGATGATTGGACTCGGCCATCTCCCGGGAGTATACCCCTCACCGCCATGAGATGCAATCTTCTTTCCCTTCATTCAACCCTTGAGCCCTGGCGTAGCTTGGCGCCTTTCGGGAGGTGATCCGTGAACGGCGATCCCATCGACCGCAGCCGCTTCCAGGCGATCGGCGAATCCGTCGACTTCGGGCCGCTCACCTCGATCCGGCGGCCCGAGAACATCCGCCTCGGCGACCACGTGAGCTTCATCCACGGGGCCTTCGTCAACCCCGGCGCCACCTGGATCGAGATCGGCAGTCACACCCACTTCGCTCCGTACTGCATCCTGTACGGACCCCTCACCATCGGCTCCCGGGTGGCGGTGGCGGCCCACGTCGTCTTCGCCAGCATCGGCCACGGCCACGACCGCATCGACCAGCCGATGGTCGATCAGCCCGTCACGCGGCGGGAGATCGTGATCGAGGACGACGTCTGGATCGGAGCCAACGCGGTGATCATCGGGGGCGTGCGGGTCGGGGCTCACAGCATCGTCGGCGCCGGCGCGGTGGTCACCCGCGACGTCGAGCCGTACTCGGTCGTCGGCGGCGTGCCCGCCAGGCTCATCCGGCGCCGCGAATAAACTCCCTCAGGGGTCAGCCGGGGCGGCGGACCACCAGCAGGGGGCCGTCCTCCGGCGTCAGCTCGGTCCGCGGCTCGAAGGCGGTGACCGCGCCCGCGGCGAGCCGGCACGACCACAGGGGCCCGGCGGGCGGCTGCTCCACCGCGTCACCCAGCCGGACGGACCCGGCCTCGACGATCACCAGGCAGGCCTGGTCTCCGAGGGAGGCGATCTCGCAGGACCCGCGCCGGGAGACGGAGACCGCACGGCCGGCTCCCCGGCGCAGCAGGGCGCCGAGGCATCGGGCGACCTCGAAGGAGGGCCGCGGGTTGCAGCGCGTGTCCAGCAGGCCCCAGGCCGCGTCCATGGTGCGGTCCAGGTCGACCAGCGGCTCGAGGAAGACCGGCACGTCGAGACTCGCCGC
>CAZEHQ010000146.1:7644-11582 GCA_964512165.1 uncultured Gemmatimonadaceae bacterium
AGGGCCTCCTCCTCGCCGAGGGCGACGGCCTGTACGCGGACCCCCTCGGCGCGCAGCACCTGCAGGCGCCGGGCCTGCACCGGATCCGCCAAGTCGGCCAAGGGCGCGCGCACCCACGAGGCGCCCATCTCCAGGCAGGCGAGCAGCGGGTAGTCGTTGCGCACCGGCTGACGGATCACCGACGGCCAGGCCAGGGGCACCTCGGCCCGGGGAGCCAGGGCGTGGCGCAGGGTGACGCCCGAGTCGAACCCCGGTCCGCCCCGGGCCGGCTCTTCGGACGCGGCCGGCAGCGGAGTGATCAGGCAGGACCCGTCGCCCGCGGCCGGCAGAGCCGCCATGCGCACGCGGTGAACGTCGAGGCGGCCGCCGGAAACCCGGCACAGGAAGAACCCCAGCTTCCCGGCGTCGTCCCGGCCCTGCTCCGGAGGCGGAGCCGAGGTGAAGAGGTGCGAGAACCCGGGTCTGGTGAACGACGGGGAGGGGGTGACGTAGTAGCGGCACGGACCGGTCCCGGCGCCGATGTGATCGAAGAACTGGAAGTGCACGTGCCCGGCGAACATGGCAACGACCCGGTGCCGGCGCACCCGGTCGAGGAGCCAGCCGCGGTCCGGCTCGCCGAGGTTGTCGTAGTGGCCGAGCCAGGGCTCGCCGGGGTCCCCGAGGTACGGCGGCATGTGCAGGAAGAGGACGCAAGGCTCGGGGCCCGCCTTCGCCAGCTGCGCCTCGAACCAGGCCCGCTGCCGGGCGGCCGCGGCCAGACCGGTGTTGAACAGCTGCGAGTTGAGCACCAGGAAGCGGATCCCCGCCGCCTCCCAGGAGCGCCAGGACGGTCCGTGCCTCTCCTCCCACCTGCCGAGGCTCTCCTCCGTGGTCTGGCCCGTGGGCATGGTCGGGTCGGGCCGGTCGCCGATGTCGTGGTTGCCGGCGGCGAAGCGGCAGCGTTCCCACAGCCCGGCGGCGCGGATCTGGTCCAGGGCCTCGCCCACGGCGCGGTCGTAGTCGAGACGGCCCGGGAACTCCTGCACCATGTCGCCCAGGTGCACGACGAAGGCCGGGTCGAGGCCGGCGACGGCGCGCCAGGCGGCCCCGGCGCGCCGGCCCTGGCGTCGGCGCGACTCGAACTCCAGGGGCGCGTCGCCCACGTCGATCATGTAGTGGGTGTCGGAGAGGACGACGAACTCGAGGTCCGCCGGCGGCAGCAGGCTGTGGTCGAAGGGGGGTGAGGGCATCTCGTCGCTGATGTTGCGCAAGAGGGGTGGGGCCGGCAAGCTCGGCGATGGCCCGGGCGGCCGGGGCGCGGGTGAGGTGGCGAGCCTCCCCCTTGCTGCACATCTTTCCGCCCTCTCCCGTGCGAATCCGCGGAGCGCCTCCGAATGCCCTTCAAGCTGCTGGCCCACGGCCTGGGTGCCAGACCCCGGCGCATGTGGCACGACCGCCCCCTGAAGGACCGCTACGACGTCGTCATCATCGGCGGCGGCGCCCACGGCCTGGCCTGCGCCTACTACCTGGCCCGGGACCACGGCGTCACCGACGTGGCCGTCCTCGAGAAGAACTACATCGGCTCCGGGGGCTCGGGACGCAACACCGCCATCCTGCGCTCCAACTACCTCACCCCCGAGGGGGTGCGGTTCTACGACGCCAGCCTCGATCTCTACGGGGACCTCTCCGAGGACCTCGACTTCAACGTCATGTTCAGCCGCCGCGGCCACCTCACCCTGGCCCACGACGACGGCTCGGTGCGCACCATGCGCCGCCGCGCCGAGGTCAACCGCCTGCAGGGCGTCGACTCGCGCCTCGTCTTCCCCGACGAGCTGGCCGGGATCTGCCCGCAACTCGACCTCTCGGACCGCCCCCGCTTCCCCATCCACGCGGCCCTCTACCATCCGCCGGGAGGCATCATCCGCCACGACGCCGTCGTCTGGGGGTACGCCCGCGGCGCCGACGAGCGCGGCGTCGACATCCACCAGTACACCGAGGTCACCGGCATCGACATCGCCGACGGCGGCGTCACCGGCGTGCAGACCACCCGGGGGCCGGTCGCTGCCGGGACCGTGCTTTCCGCCACCGCGGGCTGGGCCTCCAACCTGGCCGCCATGGCGGGGCTGCGGCTGCCCCTGGACACCTTCCCCCTGCAGGCCTGCGTCACCGAGCCTCTCAAGCCCTTCCTCGACGTGGTCGTCGTCTCCGGCTCCCTGCACGTCTACATCAGCCAGTCCGGCCGCGGCGAGCTGGTCATGGGCGCCAGCGTCGATCCCTTCACCTCCTACTCGGTGGCCGGCTCCCTCGACTTCCTCGAGGGCCTCTCGGGGCACGTGCTGGAGCTGTTCCCCTTCCTGTCGCAGGTCCGCATCCTGCGCCAGTGGGCGGGCCTGTGCGAGATGCCCCCCGACTACAGCCCCCTCATGGGGGTGACGCCGGTGAAGGGCTTCTACCTCGACGCCGGCTGGGGCACCTACGGCTTCAAGGCCTCGCCCATCTGCGGCAAGACCCTGGCCGAGCTGATCGCCACGGGCCGCGCTCCCGACCTCATCCATCCCTTCCGCCTCTCCCGCTTCGCCGAGTTCGACCCGGTGGGCGAGAAGGGCGCCGCCGCCGTGGGCCACTGATGCTGCTCCTAAGCTGCCCCCACTGCGGCGAGCGCAACGTCTCCGAGTTCCACTACGGCGGCGAGTACAGCCCGCGGCCCTCGCCGTCGACGGCGGCGGACGACGAGGAGTGGCACGACTACCTCTACCTGCGCGACAACCCCATGGGGACCCGCCGCGAGTGGTGGCTCCACCGCGCCGGCTGCGGCCTGTGGTTCCTGGTCGAGCGCGACCGGCGCACGAACGCCGTCTCCCGGACCTTCCAGTGGTCTCCCGACGGCGCCGGGGCGGAGGGCGCCGGGTGAGCCGCCGATGCCGCACGGGCGGCGCACGGGAGGACCTGTAGTGAGCGGACCCACGCACCGCATCGACCCGCGGCCGGGGGAGATCCTGGACCGCGGGCGCAGGCTGCGCTTCCGCTTCGGCGGCCGCCAGTACAGCGGCTGCGCCGGCGACACCATCGCCTCGGCCCTGGCCGCCGCCGGAGTCTCCCTCTTCAGCCGCTCCTTCAAGTACCACCGTCCCCGCGGCCTGCTGTGCTGCGCCGGCCACTGCCCCAACTGCCTCGTGCAGGTCGACTCCGAGCCGAACGTGCGCGCCTGCACCCGGCCGCTGGAGGAGGACATGGCGGTCTGGCCGCAGAACGTCTGGCCCTCCCTCAAGCTCGATGTCATGGCCCTGACGGAGCGGCTCTCTCGCTTCCTGCCGGCCGGGTTCTACTACAAGACCTTCATCCGGCCGAAACGGCTGTGGCCCCTGTACGACCGGGTGCTGCGCACCGCCGCCGGACTCGGCACCGTGGACGAGCGCACGCCGGAGGGGGAGCACGACAAGCAGTACCTGCACGCCGACGTGGTCGTCGCCGGGGGCGGCCCCGCCGGCCTGGGAGCCGCCCTGGCCGCCCGCGACAGCGGCGCCCGGGTGCTGCTGCTGGACGAGAACCCCGCCCTCGGCGGCCACCTGCGCTACAGCGGCCGGACGCCGCGGGCCGATCTCGACGCCGCCGCGGAGCGGCTGGACCAGGCCGGGGTGGAGGTGCTCACCGGCACCTCGGCCACCGGCTGGTACCCGAACCACTGGCTGTCGGCGGCGCGCGGCCAGCGGCTGTTCAAGATCCGCGCCCGCGCCGTGGTGGTCGCCACCGGCAGCCACGAGATCCCGCCGCTCTTCGACGGCAACGACCGCCCGGGGGTCATGCTCGGCACGGCGGCGCAGCGGCTGCTGCGCCTCTACGGCGTGGCCCCGGGCCGGCGGGCGGTGGTGGTCACCGCCGGCGACGGCGGCTGGGAAGTAGCCGCCGACCTGCTGGCCGCCGGCGTCGAGGTCGCCGCCGTGGCCGACGAGCGGCCGGGG
>CAZEHQ010000147.1:0-3261 GCA_964512165.1 uncultured Gemmatimonadaceae bacterium
ACATCGTGGCCTGCGGCAGCCAGGACAACTCGGTGCACTTCTGGCGTCGCTCCACCGAGCATGACTCGATGA
Source organism: uncultured Gemmatimonadaceae bacterium (assembly GCA_964512165.1). Lineage (GTDB taxonomy): Bacteria > Latescibacterota > UBA2968 > UBA8231 > UBA8231 > UBA8231. The sequence goes on from CAZEHQ010000147.1 coordinate 73, forward strand.
TGTCGGGATATCCTGCCAAGCCGTCGGCCCTGGCCTTCGACGACACCGGCGCCCTTCTGGCCACCGGCGGAAGCGAGGAGGTGACGGTCTGGAGCTTCCAGGGAGAGGGTCCCGAAGGCACGCGCCCCGGCGTTCTGGATTTCCATGTCAAACCCGTCACCACGCTTTCCTTCGCTCCCGGCGCGATGCGCCTGGCCTCCGGAGCTCGTGATGGCGGCGTAGTTGTGTGGTCCCTTGGGAGCGACGGACAAGGCGATCCGACGGGAATTGCGCTTGTGGCAGATGTCGTCGGCGACTTGTACTGGCGACCCGATGGACGCGCGCTGGCCGCCCTCGACGCCCGGGGTGGCGCGACGGTCTGGCGAGTGAGCAACAAGTGAAGCACGACCGCGGAGACCGCCGAGGGCCCGCGAATCTGGCCGTGCTCTGCTTCGGGGCCCTGCTGATCGGACTCTTCCTGGCCCTTCCCTTTGGTCACGAGCTGTTTCACGAGCACGAGGGGGAAGCCGAGCCGGAGAGCTGTCCGGTCTGCATGATCGAGAGCAGCCCCGTGCTGCTCGTGGTCGTCTTCCTTGCGCTCCTTTGTGTGAGCGCCGGCGCCCGCATCTGCGGGGGGACTCTCCGGTCCGTCCCTCTGCCGCTTCTCTTCCACGGCTACTCCTTCGCAAACCGCGCCCCGCCCCGCTCCTGAGCATCCGCACCCGCTTCACCTGGTGGGTGCGGATGCTGCTCTCCCGGCTCACATCTACCACATCGTTCCCTGGGCCCATTCAGGGCCACAGGGACACTTCCCGGAGAACTGTACCATGCTCAGGATCATCTCATCCGCAGCATCCCTTCTCGCATTGCTGTTGTTTGCCGGCTGTGGCGACGACGACAATCCCGTGGACCCCCATGATTGGGATGACCACGCCGAGGCCTTCGGCCTGGTCATCCTCAGCAGCGGCGACGAGCTCGTCCGCCAGGAAGAGGGGAAGGTAGAAGGCGAAATCGACGTCGGTCCCGGGCTGGAGACACCCCTGCTGACCGTGCGCTTCCTCGCCGAAGACGGCGACCGGTTCGTCCCGGACCCAAGCGAGGGATATGGCCTTGCCTGGGAGATCGGCGACGAGAGCATCGCCGAAGTCGAGCACCACGAGGAAGACGGCGCCTGGTCCTTCCACATCGCAGGCCTGGAAGAAGGGCAGACCACCCTGGTAGTCAAGCTGAACCACAACGACCACGCCGATTTCGTCTCGAAGGAAATCGAGATCCACGTCGAAGAAGGCGGCCCGGGCTCCGAGGACGATCACGATCACGACGAAGGCTAGATTCTACGGCCTGAACCACGTGGTCCAGGCGCGGACCCTGTGGGACGTGGACATCGACTTCGACGCCCTGCAGGAGGACTACTGCCGCTGCCTCTTCGGGGCGGCGGCCGGGCCGGTGCGGGAGTTGCACGAATCCTTCGAGCAGGCCCTCGTGGAGCACGAGCCGATGATGAAGGGCTCGGCGCCTTCCTCTCGCCGGGGGCGATCGCCCGGGGGAAGGAGCTGATCCGGGAGGGCCGGGAGGCGGAAGGCTCGGATGAGGTCCGAGGCCGCCTGGACGTGCTGGCGGCGCAGGTGGAGTACGGAGAGCGGCTCATGGGCGCCCGGCGAACGGCGGAGACCTGGAACCGCACGCGGGACCCGGGGCACCTGCGGCGGCTGCTGCGCGAGCGCGATGCCGTGGTGAGCCACGTCGAGGACAACCCCGTGGACGGCGCCTACCACCTCCGCGGCGTCGGAGGCGAGCGCGGCAACATCAACAACTACCTGACGGGGAACCTCTGGGGGGCGGAGGAGATCAAGGACCACCCCTTCCGGCGGCGGGCCTGAAGCGGAGAGGGATCAGCGGTCTCACCGGAGCAGGGTGAGCTTGCGCGTCTGCACCTCCTCGGCCGTCACCAGCCGGTACACATAGAGGCCGCTGGCCAGCACCCGGCCCTGCTCGTCCCGCCCGTCCCAGCGCAGGCGGTGGAGACCGGCCTTCCTTGGCCCCTCGTGAAGCACCGCCACCCGCTGGCCGGTCAGCGCGTACACCTCCAGCCGCGCCAGGCCCGGCTGCAGCTGGAACCAGGAGATCACGGTCCCGCTGTTGAAGGGATTGGGCGCGTTCTGCTGCAACTGCGGTCCCTCGGGCAGTCCGATCCGCTCCCGGGCTTTGGCCACCAGCTTGGCCCTCTCCGGCTCGCCGAAGCTCTCGGCGAAGAGGAAGAAGTCGGTGAAGTCCACCGTGCCGCTGCCGTCCAGGTCGAAGCGGGGATCGCTGCCGCCGAAGGCCTCGGCGAAGAGGAAGAAGTCCGAGAAGTCCGTCACGCCATCGCCGTTGAAGTCCGGGGTAGCTTCGGCCGTGGCGGTGAAGGTCACCGGCTCCAGATCGGCCATGGTCGCCGTCACGGCATTGGTCCCGGGAGTGCTGTCCAGCGTGAGCGTGGTGGCGGCGCGGCCGTCGGAGTCGCTGGTGGCGCTGGTCACTGTGAGCGTGCCCTCGCCGGTGGTGATCGCAAATGTGACCTGGACGCCCGCGAGGGCCTGGCCGTTCTGATCCCGCACCTCGACCACGAAGGGCTCGCTCAAGGCAGTGCCGGCCGGTCCTTCCTGCTCATCGCCCGAAAGCTTGTCCAGCGTCCGAGGAGTGGCGATGCCGACGGCGGTGAAAGTCACCGGCTCGAGATCGGCGACCGTCACGAGGACCGTGTTCGTCCCGGGCTGACTCCCCAAGGTGAGGGTCGTGGCGGCGCGGCCCTCGGCATCGGTGGTGGCGGTGGTGGTGGACAACGTCCCCCCGCCGGCGGTGACGGCAAAGGCGACCGCCGCCCCGGCATAGGCGGCACCGTTCTGGTCCAGCACTTCAACGACCAGCGGACTAGCCAGGACGGTGCCCGCCGGTCCCTGTTGCTCATCCCCGACCTTGACCAGCGTCCGAGGATGCCGCAACGCCAACTCCATATCCCACACCACCATCGAGCCATCCCGTGACCCGGAAGCAAGCGTGCTGCCGTCGGGGGAAAACGCCAGGGAGTGGATCCATTCCGAGTGCCCCTTCAGGGTTGCGGTCTGTTCCCGGGCCGCCACGTCCCAGAGCTTGACGGCGCCGCTCCCCCGCTGCCCATCCCCCGAGGCCAGGATGGTGCCGTCGGGGGAGAACGCAAGAGAGCTCACTCCG
>CAZEHQ010000147.1:3411-6936 GCA_964512165.1 uncultured Gemmatimonadaceae bacterium
GGAAAACGCCAGTGCATCCACGCCAGTCCACCCATGCCCATGAAGAATGGCAGTCTGTCGCCCGGAGCCTGTATCCCACAGTCGGATGCCAGGAGACTCTTCTATCCCCCCACCCCCGGTGGCCAAGGTGCTTCCATCAGGAGAAAGGGCCACCGACTTGACTGCATCATCGGTTTCCCGCACCTCCAGGGTGGCGGTCAATCGCCGCCTCGAAGTGTTCCATAGCCTAGCCGTCCTGTCGTAGCCCCCTGAGACGAGGGTTCTCCCATTGGGCGAAAACACCAGGGAGTGGACAAATCCTGCTTGAAGAGTCCCCATCTGTCGTCGACTCATCACCTCCCAAAGCGCGATCCCCCACCCGCCTTCCCCCCTCAAGTTCCCTCCGGATGCGAGCGATCCATCGGTGGAAAATGCCAATGCTCCGACAGGATCATCCGTGTGCCCCCCTGTGAGTATGGCGAGCTGTTCCCCGCTTGCCGCGTCCCAAAGCAGAATCTCCCCGAGGGCCCCCGAAGCGAGGGTTCTTCCATCGGATGACAAGGCCATTGAGAAGACGGGAAGATGCCCGGAGATGGCAGAGGCATTTCCCGTCTCCAGGTCCCGCAGCAGCACTGTGCCATCCTTGGAGCCGGACGCAAGGGTTTTCCCATCGCGCGAATAGGCCAAGGAGAAGATCCCCTTGGTGTGCTCTTCGAAGGTGGCAATCTGTCGTCGGGACGCCACGTCCCACAGTATGACCGTCCGGTCGCTCGAACCGGAGGCAAGGGTTCTTCCATCGGGGGAGAACGCCACCACTTCCACCCACCACTTGTGCCCCGGAAGGATGGCGATCTGCTGCCGACTGGCCACGTCCCACAGCCGGACCGTCTTGTCCAAAGACGCGGAGGCGACGCTTCGTCCATCAGGAGAAAAGGCCACCGCTTCGACCCCGTCCGTATGCCCCTGCAGGGTGGCAGCCTCCGATCGGGTCGCCACGTCCCACAGCCGGACGGACCCATCGTCAAATCCCGACACGAGCATTGTCCCGTCGGGCGAAAAGTCCACCAGAGTGGAACCCAATTCCCCTTTCACTTTCTCCACCCGCCAGGTGGCGATCTGGCTCAGCGTCGCCACCTCCCACAGCATGATGATCTGGCCCTCCGTGCCGGAGACCAGGGTGGTCCCATCCGGCGAGAACGCCACCGCGGTGACCCACCAGTACCCAGCGTCAAGGACGCCGATGGATGTGCCCGTTGCCGCTTCCCACAGCTCGACATCGCCGTTGCCCAACCCCGCCGCGACGGTGGCGCCGTCGGGCGAGATCGCCACCGAATAGGCCGGACGGCCCGTCGGCAGCAGCGCCACGGCACGGGACGTGGCCACCTCGTAAATCACCACCCCGATGCCGCTGGCCACGGCGAGGCGTTGCCCGTCCGGCCAGAAGGCCACGGCCCGGTCGCCCTCCCCCAGGACCCCCTTTCCAAGGCGCATGGCGCCGGCGGGCAGGTGCCAGGTCCGGAAGTCTCCCCCGAGCTCGACCACGGGCGTGCCCACCCCTTCCGCGGCAAAGGTCGCCAGCTCCCTCCGGCCCAGGGAGACGCCGACGGTGTTGGTCCCCGGTTCGGGGCCCAGGGTCAGCGCGCGCTCGGCGCGGCCGCCGGCATCGGTGGTTGTTTCCTCGATCGTGAAGCGCCCGCTGAGCTGGCCGTCACCGGCAGTGACCGTGAAGGTGACGCTGGCACCGGGGAGGGGATTGCCGAACTGATCCCGCACCTCTACGACAAGGGGCTGGTCCAGGGCGGCCCCGGGTGCGGCCTGCTGGTTGTCCCCGGAGACGATCACCACCGCGGCAGGGCGGGGACGCGGTCCCGTCCACTCGGTGATGTCCCAAAGGTTGATCGTGCCGTCCCATTGCCCGGAGGCGAGGAGGGTTCCGTCCGGTGAAATCGACACCGAGTAAACCCCGGATGCGCTTCCGAGCGAGGCGACCCGTTCCCGCAGCACCAGGTCCCACAGCAGTATCGTGCCCGTGTTGTCGCCGGAAGCCAGCAGTGACCCATCGGACGAGAACGACACCGACTGGAGCCCGAACGAGCCCTGGAGGAGCTCCGCGATTTCGGTCCGGGTCCCTGTGTCCCATAGCCTGATCGAACCATCCGAGGATGCGGATGCGAGGCGGGTCCCGTCGGGAGAAAACGCCACCGATCCGACAGCATCCGCATGTCTCTCGAAGTTGGCGGTCTGCTGCCGGGTCCCGACGTTCCACAACCTGACCGTCTTGTCAAACGACCCGGAGGCGAGCGCCCCGTCGCGGGAGAAGGCCACGGAAGCGACCGCGCCCGTGTGCCCCCGGAGGGTGGCGACTCGTTGCCGGGTGGCCACCTCCCACAACTCGATGGTGTTGTTCCATGTGCCTGCTGCCAGGATCTCTCCGTCGGGAGAAAACGACACCGCCGCAGGCTGATCCCCCGGGAGGGTGACGATCTGTTGCCCCGTGGCGACACTCCACAAGCTGAGTCGGAGCGCGGCATGGGCCAGGACCTTCCCATCCGGCGAGAGCGCCACGGCAGAGACTCCGCTATCCGTACCCCTGGCAAAGGTGGCGATCCGTTGCTCGGCCGCGACATCCCAGAGCCTGGCCGTGGCATCCCGGGATCCGGAGACGAGCCGGGTCCCGTCGGAGGAGAACATCACCGATCCGACCAGGTCCGTATGCCCATCGAGGGTTGCTGTCCGGTAGGACGAAACCTGCTCGAGGCCAAATGTCTCCCGGCTCACATTCCCGTCCGCGTCCACCGCCTCGATCACGATCGGATGCCCCGTCGGGTTGGAAAGGCTTGTGGAGGGGTCGTACGGAATCACCCCGTCGTACTCGAACTCGACGACGGCCGCCGTCTGGCTCTCGCCTCCCTGACAGGCCTTCACGCCAACATCGGGAAGCCGGGAAACGAACAGGATCACCTGGTGAATTCCCTGGGGATCGCTGACCCGGAGCCGGATGGTGACGCTCTCCGAGCCGGCTGGGTACCGCGTCGATGACAGCAACTCGATCGTGGGTGGCGAGGCTTCCGCAGTCGATGTCTCCGAGTTGAAGTAGGGGTGCACGGCCAGGAACTCGGCAGCGCACGCCGAGAGCCGGTCCCATGCCACGAAGGTCTGGGACATGAAGTACGCAGTATTGCGGTTATCGTGGCTCAAGCCGAAGGCGTGACCCATCTCATGGACCACCAGTTCCCGGGAGTCCGGACTGGCGATCGACGTTCCGTGGACCACCGCATAGCCACCGTTCTTGCCCCGCCGGCCTCCGACTCCCGCGGGACCACCCGGGCCTGTGTCCCGGACGATGAAGTAGATGTTTGCCTCGAGATCGTATGTCTCCCCGAGTTCATCCCACACCCGGCCGACAGCATTGGCATAGTGACTGTCGGGTTGTTGCCCGTCCACGCGATGCACCAGCGGTGCCCCTTGGCCATCCGTTTCATAGCGAAAGGTTCTCTCGCCGTGGCCATGCGCCTGCATCTGCTCGGAGAAGAGGGTCTGAACCTG
>CAZEHQ010000147.1:6946-11553 GCA_964512165.1 uncultured Gemmatimonadaceae bacterium
CGAATCGACCAGGTCGGCGCGATATGCCCGGTCGTTGGGCAGGAAGTAGATCATCCGCACGGTACGTGGTTCGCCGGCGTCGAGGTCAGCCTGCCGCTTGGGGGCCGGGCCGGGGGGATCACCGCGCGACGGCTCGTCGACGGGCGTGTGGTAGACATGGGCTACCGCCGGAGAGACGGCGGCAAGGAGCAGCAGCAGAATGGAAGAGAGTGTCCTCTTGCCGATCATGATCTGATTGACTGTGCTCCTTCTCCAGCGGTGTGGTCACCGGCGCACTCGGTTTGAAGTGGCAGGTAGAGCAATCTACAGGTAGAGCAATCTACTCCCAAAGGGGACAGAAGCTGTCCGTTGTTCCAGAGGAGTCGCATTGATTCCGGTTACCTGTCTCCTGCCCTTGGCGAGGGAGGGCATCAGCTCCCTGCCCTCACGTGGAGATGCAGGTACCGGAACTGGGAGCTGCTCCCCATCAGGCGCAGGGGAACCCCTGGGGGTGGAGGAGGTCAGGGACCACGCCTTCAGGAGAGGGGGTAAAGGCAGGTCGCAGGTAGCGGGAAACAGGGGCGCCTCCAGGACGATGGCCGTTGTCCCTCCGGGGCCATTTGCCGACGGCGGCGGATCGAGGATCTTCGCCAAGAGCGTCAGGGGCGGGTGTTGACCACGGTGCAGACCTCGACCTCCTCGCCGCCGTTGACGACGACCCGGTCGATCCACTCGGCGCCGATGGCCTCGCTCATGCCGTCGACGATGGCGCCCAACCCGTGCCGGGGGTACAGGAGCGGTAGATGGTGGCCGCGGGGGGATTGCTGACGATGGGCTCCATGGGATATCTTTCGCGGCCGAGACGAAAGAGCCCGGACCGGCTCCGGCCGGTGGGCCGGATCCTTGCGGGCTTGCGTTTCTCGACGCGCTTTAGGCGACGTGCTGGCAGGCGCAGCCAATAGCCTTTTTTGTGCCCCCACGTGCCTGGTACGAGGATGCCCCGACTCCGCAATCCCTTCGCCGAGTGGACCCGGGACTGGGCCCTGCTGGCCGCCGCCGCCGTCGGGGTGGGCGTGTTCTTCGGCGTGCAGCTGACCCTGTTCAACAACTTCATCGTCGAGCGCCTCGACATCGAACCCCAGCAGCTGGGCTGGGTGGAGTCCCTGCGCGAGATCCCGGGGTTCATGAACGCCTTGTTCGTGGCCCTCATGATCCGCATGGCGCCGTCGCTGGTGGCCGCCGCGGCCCTGGCGATCATGGGCCTCGGCCTGATGGCCTACGCCGACGTCGGCTCGGTGCCGGCCCTGACCCTCTACTCGGTGCTGTGGAGCATCGGCTTCCACTGCTGGCTGCCCATGGAGTCGACCCTGGCCCTGCGGTTCTCCCCGGCCGGCGGCAAGGGGCGGTGGCTCGGCCAGCTGCGCGCCGTGCACAGCGTCGCCATGCTTCTCACCATCGGCGGCTGCGGGCTCCTGCTGGAGCTGGTGAACTACGAGGGCATGTACCTGCTCGCCGGGGGGGCCACCATCCTCGGGGGCGCGGCCCTGCTCTTCGCCTCCCGGGGCCACGCCGAGGTGGAGGAGAAGGGCTTCGTCCTCAAGAGGCGGTACGGGCTCTACTACGTGCTGCAGTTCCTGGAGGGCTGCCGGCGGCAGATCTTCACCACCTTCGCCGTCTTCGCCCTCGTCAAGGTCCACGGCACGCCGGTGCAGACGACCATCACCCTGATGCTGGTCAACCAGGTCCTGGTGACGCTCACGGCGCCAACCATCGGCCGCCTCGTGGACCGCCTGGGCGAGCGCTGGATGCTGACCATCGGCTACGGCCTGCTGAGCCTGGTCTTCGTCGGCTACGGCCTCATCGATCACCGGCCGGCGCTCTACGTGCTCTACTGCCTGGACAACCTGTTCTTCATGTCGGGCATCGCCCTGACCACCTACATCAACCGGATCGCCCTGGCGGAGGACCTCAAGCCGACCCTGTCCATGGGGGTGACCATGAACCACTTCGCGGCGGTGGCGGTGCCCCTCCTCTTCGGGACCGCCTGGCACTTCTTCGGCCACCGGGTGATCTTCCTCACCGCCGCCGTCCTCGCCCTGCTGTCCACGGCCGCCAGCCAGTGGGTGGACTCCGCCAGGTGGTCCGCCGGGCCGGCCTCCGGGGACCGGGAGACCTCCGGCTCCGGCGGATAGACCAGCCGCCGCGGCCTGCCCGCGCCGATGCAGAGCGGCCGGGCCTCGCCATGCTGCTCCCGCTGATCCTCGCGGCCACCGCCGCCGCGGCCGAAGCCGCGGCAGCCCCTCCCTTCACCCTCGTGCGGGCCTTCCCCGACCTGCCGCTGGAGGCCCCCGTCTACATGGAGCCTTCGGGGGACGGCAGCGGCCGCCTCTTCGTCGCCGGGAAGTCGGGCCTCGTCCGCGTCTTCCACCCGGCGCGGCAGGACACGGGCAAGATCTTCATCGACCTGCGGCCCCGGGCCCGCGACTTCCGGCCGGAGACCGGCCTCCTCGGGATCGCCTTTCACCCCCGGTTCGCCGCCAACGGGCGGTTCTTCGTCCACTACTCGGGGAGGAACTTCCGCACCGTGCTCTCGGAGTTCCGCGTCTCCGCTGACGACCCGGACCGCGCCGGCCCGCGGGAGCGGATCCTCCTCGTGGTCCCGCAGCCGACGGACAGCCACAACGGCGGCCACATCGAGTTCGGGCCCGACGGCTTTCTCTACATGGGACTCGGCGACGGCGGCGGCGTGGAGGGGGAGCCCCGCCACGACCACGGCCAGGACCTGACCACCCTGCTGGGCGCCATCCTGCGGATCGACGTCGACGGCGGCGAGGGCTACACCATTCCCGCGGACAACCCCTTCGCCGGCAACGGCCGCGGCTGGCGCGAGGAGATCTGGGCCTACGGCCTGCGCAACCCCTGGCGCTTCGGCTTCGACCCCCTCTCCGGGCGGATCTGGGTCGGCGACGTGGGCGAGAAGGACCGCGAGGAGATCAACGTCGTGGAGCGGGGCGGCAACTACGGCTGGGCGCGCATGGAGGGCAGCCTCTGCCTGGACCCCGATGGCTGCGACGACCCCGCTCTCGTCCCGCCGGTCTTCGAGTACGGCCGCCAGGAAGGGCTCGCCGTGATCGGGGGCTTCGTGTACGAGGGCCGCCGCCGGCCGCAGCTGGCCGGACGCTACCTCTTCGGCGACTTCGGATCGCGCAAGGTGTGGGCCCTGCGCCGGGACGGGGACGGGTGGAGCAGCGAGCTGCTGGCGGTGGCCGACGACCACGTCCTCGCCTTCGGGAGGGACGCGCAGAAGGAGCTCTACGTGCTGGCCGGTGACGGGGTGTACCGGCTCGAGTCCGCCGCCGGGCGCCAGCTGCCGCCGCCGCGGCTGTCGCAGACCGGGGTCTTCTCCCGAATGAGTCCGCCGGAGCCGGCGCCGGGGGTGAGGCCGTACGAGGTCAACTCGCCGCTGTGGTCGGACGGGGCCGGCAAGAGGCGCTACCTCGTGCTGCCCGAGGGCGGGCGCATCCGCTTCCGGAGCAGCGGAGCCTGGGAGCTTCCGGACGGCACCGTGCTGGTGAAGAGCTTCTACCTCGGAGAGCGGATCGTCGAGACGCGGCTGCTGATCAAGCGGACCGGCCACCCGGGATGGGACGGGTACTCCTACAAGTGGAACGACGAGCGGAGCGAGGCCTTCCTCCTCGAGGTGGCCGAGACCGCGGAGTACGCCGTGCCCTCGGCCGACGGGGCGGTGACGCGCAGCCACTACTTCCCGTCGCGGGGCCAGTGCGGCGACTGCCACACCCCGGCCTCGGGGTACGTCCTCGGCCTGCGCACCGGCCAGATGAACCGCGGCGGCCTGATCGGGCGCTGGGAGCGGGACGGCCTGTTCGCCGGCGAGCTGCCGCCCCGGGAGGGCCGGGCGAGGTGGCCGGAGCCGGCGGACGAGAGCGCGCCCCTGGAGGCGAGGGCCCGCGCCTACCTCGCCGCCAACTGCGCCAACTGCCATCGCCCGGGACACGCCATCCGGGCGCGGTTCGACCTGCGCTTCGACACGCCCCTCGAGGAGACGGGCCTCCTCGAGAGGGCCCGCCTGGTGAACCTCGGCGTGCGGGATGGGTGGATCGTCGAGCCGGGGGAGCCGCGGCGCTCCCTGCTCCACCTGCGCATGCTCGAGACCGGCCGCTGGCGCATGCCGCCGCTGGCGACCGCCATCGTCGACACCTCGGGGGCCCGACTCATCGCGCGCTGGATCGAGCGCCTCGGGACTCCGACGGCGGTCGAGGCTGCGGCGGGAGAGGGGGCGCTGCCCCGGGAGTTCGCCCTGCTGCCGCCGTATCCCAACCCGGCCAACGCGGGTCTCGTGATCCCCTTCGCTGTCGCGGCGGCCGGAGAGGTTCGGCTGGAGCTGTTCAACCTGGGGGGCCAGCGTCTCGAGGTCCTGCTGGCCGGGGTGCTGCCGCGGGGCCGCCACCTGGTGCGCTGGGACGGCGGTGGCCGCGCCAGCGGCCTCTACCTGGTGCGGCTGACCGGCGGGGGGTGGTCGCAGTCGCGCAAGGTGGTGCTGCTGCGCTGAGGGGCGCCGGGGCGCCCTACCGCGCACGACGGGCGGCCGGATGCGCCTCGCAAGGTGG
>CAZEHQ010000148.1:0-6864 GCA_964512165.1 uncultured Gemmatimonadaceae bacterium
GGCAGGACCACCGGCCCGGTGACCACGGTGCCGCCGTCGTACCCGGCCTGCAGGCTGCACCAGCCGTCGACGCGGATCGCGGCCAGGCCGATCCTGGCGTACTTCGGGCCGCTGTCGCCGCGGGGGATCTCCGGCTTCCACTCCGGGCAGCCGAAGTACTCGCGGTGGCGGAAGGAGCGGCCGCAGTAGTAGACCCACAGCTCGTCGCCGACGCGCAGGGGCGCCGTGGCCGTGCACTGGTTGAAGCGGTCCCAGTCGCCCACGTCGCCGCCGGGGAGCACCACGTGGTCCTCCCGCGTCCAGCGGACGCCGTCGCGCGAGTGGGCGATGGCCATGTCGATGCAGGCGAGGTGGGGCAGGGAGTGGTGCATCTGGGTGAGGGCGATCCACTGGCCGCCGCCGAGGAAGGCGGAGCAGCCGTAGATCTCGGTGCCGTCCGGGTCTTCGCCGGTGGCGTGCATGACGTGGGGCCACTCCGCCGACCAGCTCTCGAAGTCGGGGCTCGTGCCCATCCCGACGGCGCGGCCGGCGTAGTTGGGGCCTCCCCGGGCCACCAGCTCCGGCGGCTGGTGGCGCGACCGGCCGAACTGGGTGAACCGCCGCCGGAAGGGGTCCCAGGTGAAGCAGCCGCGGTCGGGGTAGGTGGGCATGGCGGGCTTGAAGGCGCCGTGGAAGGTCCAGCGCCAGCCGTCGGGGGAGGTGCCGCGCACGAGGTGCTTGCCCTCCAAACCCTCCAGGGGCTCGTCGATCTCCACGGCGCCGCGGGTGTCGGCGGAGACGATGAGCTTGTAGCGCTCCCCGTCGGGCGCGCCCGGGCGGGGGTCCTGGACGACGCCGGAGAAGTCGATGAGGCGCCACCCCGGCGGGGCGAAGACGGCGTTGCCCGGCAGCCCGCGGCCGGCGGGCAGGAGCCCCAGCTCCGGCTTCTCCCAGCTGATGCCGTCGCGGCTGCGGGCGTAGGCCACCCAGCGGACCTTCTCGGAGCGGGCGTAGTACCACATGCGGAAGAGGGGGTCGCCGCCGCCGGGCTCCGGCTCGTGCAGGACCGTCCCCGAGAGATAGACCTGCGCCTCCTCGCCGGAGCGGCTGAAGAGGGGGTTGGCCGGGTGCTTGCGCAGCCGGTGCCAGCGGCGGGTCACGTTGGTCCGCTCGGCGATGCCCTCGTCGTCGAGGAACAGCCGGGACTGTCCCCGCTCGACGGCGGCGGGGGTCCTCTCCACGGCCGTCATCAGCAGGCGTCGGGCAGGTGGGCCTCGAAGAACCGCTGCCAGTTGCCGTACAGGATGCCGGAGATCTCCTCCTCGCCGTAGCCCCGCCGCTCCAGGACCTCGCCCACCTTCTGGTAGTCGGCCACCGTGTCGATCTCCCAGGGGGCGCCCTCGCGGCCTCCCTGGCCGTCGGTGTCGCCGCCGATGCCGGCGTGGCCGGCGTTCCCGGCGAGCTGGCAGATGTGGTCGATGTGGTCGGCCAGGTCGTGCAGGGTGACCTCGCGGCGCTCGAAGACCTCGCGGCGGGGCGGGATGTCCGCCCAGTCGACGCCGGGCCTGTAGAGCATCCAGGTGTCCATGGAGACGCCGATGACGCCGCCGCGGCCGATGATCGCCCGCAGCTGGCCGTCGGGGAACTGCCGCTCCCCCGGGACCAGGGCGCGGCAGTTCTGATGGGTGGCGACGATGGGGCCGGCGAATAGTTCCAGGGCCTCGCGCACCGAGGCGTCGGAGGCGTGGGTCAGGTCGAGGACGAAGCCGAGCCGGTCCATCGCCTCCAGCAGCTCACGGGCGGGGGGCAGCAGTCCCTTCTCCGTGCCCGTGCCGGTGCCGTGGCAGTAGGCGCTGGGGCCGTAGTGGGAGAGGCTGATCACCCGCAGGCCCTGGTTCCACCAGTCCTCCAGGTGGCCGGGCCAGAGCACCGGGTCGGCCCCCTCCAGGCCGAGGACGAAGCCCACGGGCAGATCGCCGCCGGCAGCGGCCTGCCAGGCGGCGGTGTGGGCCCGCAGGTCGGCGGCGGTGCGCAGGATGCGGGCCTCGCCGCGGTGCTCGAGGAGGCGGTAGTAGGCGATCTGGCCGAGGGCCGCGGCGCTGGCGTTCTCGGGGCTGCGGTAGCCCCAGATGATCTCCGAGCGCTGCACCCGGCCCACGGCCTTGACCAGGGCCGCGGCGATTCGTCCGCGGCGCATCTCGGGCAGGCTGGCCATGGTCTCGCCGTCGGGCCAGCGGCGGTTGCCCCGCTGCCGGGGCTCGGCGGCGCGGACTTCCTCGATGGGGCGGGTCAGGTCGCGGTCCATGTCCAGGGCGCCGATGGCCATGGGGTAGTCGCCGTCGAAGATGAGCCGGGGGGGCATGGGGACCTCAGATGTCGTCGAGGGGATAGACCTTGCGGCCGAGGTTGCGGTAGGTGAGCCCCTCGGGGCTGTGCACGCAGGGCTCGGAGACGACCTGGATCCGGCCCGCCCAGGGCTCGAAGCCGGCGCGGAAGTGGGCCGCCGACTTGACGCCCACGAAGCGCATCTTGCGCGGGTCCAGCCCCATGGTGAGGGAGAAGGCGATGCCGTAGGGCTGCTCCCGGCGGGTCACCAGCAGCACGTGGACGCCCTCCTGGCGGATGTGGGCCGAGGGCCCCATGGTGCCGGCGAGCCCGCGGTTGCGGGGCCCTTCGTAGCGGAAGCGCCCGTCCCCCAGGGCGACGACCTCGGCGTCCATGGTCACCGGCCGCCCCTGGAGGGGGGTCGACTTCGCGCCCACTTCCAGACTCAAACGGGCCCCGACGCCGGCCCGCTGGCAGAGGGCCACGGCCTCGGGGTCGACGATGTAGAGGATGCAGGCCCGGTCGAGCTTTCGCTCCAGGAAGGTCCGCAGCATGCCGGTGCTGTCCCCGGGGGCGCCGCCGCCGGTGTTGTCGTTGCGGTCGGCCAGGACCAGGGGCAGGGGCCCCCCGGCGGCCTCCCCCAGAACCTCGGCGGTGGAGGGCATGGGGGTCTGCCAGTCGGCGCGGCGCTCCCAGATCCAGGCGGCCAGCTCGTCGGCGCAGGACTGGGCCAGGGCGGCGTCGCCGTCGGCCGCCACGTAGACCGAGGCGCCCATGTGGGGGATGTCGGCGAGGGGAAAGCAGGTGGCGATGGAGCCGCAGATCACCCCGGGCCGCGCCTCGATGCGGTGCAGGTACTCGATCGCCTCGCGCATGGGCGGGTGGGCGGTGACCTGGTTCATGCCCCACATGAGGGGGATGCGGCTCAGGGCCATCCGCGGCCGCAGGCCGTGCTCGAGGACGCGGTGCATGACCTCGGCGCACTCGCGGCCCCGCTCCTCCTGGTCGATCTCGGGGTAGGTCTCGTGGCCGATGAGCACGTCGCCGGACTCGACCATGGCCGGCGAGACGTTGGAGTGGATGTCGAACTGGGCGATGACGGGGACGTCCCCCACAAGCCGGCGGACGGCGGCGAGGATGTGGCCCTCGCCGTCGTCGATGCCCTCGGCCACCATGGCCCCGTGGAGGTCGAGGAGGACGCCGTCCAGGGGCCCCGCCGCCTCCATGCGCGCGAGCATGTCGCCGAGGATCTCGTCGAAGACGCCGCGCGGGACCGGGGCGCTGGGGGTGGCCCCGGCGTAGATGGTGGGGATCAGCTCGTAGCCGTGCTCGCGGCAGCCGGCGAGGAAGCCGCCCACGGCCGAGTTGGTGCCGTCGAAGCGCTCTAGGACCTCGTGACCCCGCAGATAGCCGAAGCGCTGGGTGTGGAAGCTGTCGCGGGTGGTCTCGACGGTGGTGAAGGTGCTCGACTCGTGGGTGAAGGAGCCGGTGGCGATGCGCATGGGGTCTCCTGCCCGGCGTGACGGTGCTATCTTTGGCGCCTGGACTAATAGAATCCCCGCGGGCCGGCTCTGTCCAAGCAGGCGGTCCCCCCAAGGCTTCCACCGCTTTGCAGGGCCCGGGCGAAAAGGTCCCGGCCCTTCGGGGCGCGCAATCGCGAGCGATGGTGACTTCGTCGAGACCCCCCTTTCGCCTGATCTTCCTCGCCGCGCCCTTCCTCCTGGCGAATCCGCCCCCCTCCGAGGCCCGGGCCGAGGCCCTGTCCCGCGGGGAGGCGGTGCGTCTGGCCATCGAGCGCAACCCGGCCGTCGAGGCCGCCCGCCAGGCCTGGGAGGCCGCCCGCGCCCGCGCGCGGCTGGACGGGGCCCTGCCCGACCCGGAGCTGGAGATCGAGCTGGAGGAGGTGCCCACCCTGGGCAGCCCCGGCGAATACGGGGAGCGCACCATCGGCGTGGGCCAACGGCTCGAGTTCCCCCTGAAGTGGTGGCACCGGCGCCAGACCGGCCGGCGGCAGGCGGAAGCGGTGCGGCTTTCCATTCTGGAGACGGCCCGGCTCGACATGAGACTGCGCGCCCGGAGGGCCTATGACCGGGTCGTCCTGCAGGAGACGGTGCTGGGGCACACCCGCCGCGACCGCGAGTTGGCCGGGGAGATCCTGCGCCAGGCCCGAATCCGCTTCGAGGCGGGCGACGTGCCCGAGCTGGACGTCATCCGGGCCGGGGTCGAGGCCGGGAGGGCCGACAACCGCCTGACGGCGGCGGCGAGCGCCCTGGAGGCCTCCAGGAAAGGGATGAACGCGCTCCTGGCGCGGCCCCTGGAGACGCCTTTCACCCTCTCCGGCAGCCGGGTCCGCGAACCTCTCGAGGTCGGTCTCGGCGAACTGCGGGAGGCCGCCCTGCGGCAGCGGCCCGAGCTGGCGGGTGCCGCCATGAGCCTCGGATCCCTGCGCAGCCGCCAGGCGGCGGCGACGGCGTCCTGGTGGCCGGACCTCCACCTGGGGCTGGGGCGCATGCGCCAGCACGGAGAGCACGTGGAGGACTCCTGGCGGGTGAGTCTGGCCGCGGAGGTGCCGCTGTGGGCGTTCTCCCGGCAGCGCGCCGAAGGCGCCGAGGCCCGGGCCGAAGCCGCCCGGGTCGAGGCCGAGGGGGAGGCCCTGCGCTACCGGGTCCTGCTGGAGACCGAGGAGGCCTGGCTGGACCTGAAGGCCGCCGCCGGGCAGGTGGCCCTCTTCGACGGCCGGATCCTGCCCGGCGCCGAACGGGCCCTGGCCGTGGCCGGGCGCAGCTACGAGGAAGGCGGATCGACCTACTTCGAGCTGACCGAGGCCCGGCGCACCTGGGTCGAGACGCGCATCGAGTACGCCCGCGCGCTCTTCGAGTACCGCTCCGCCGAGGCCGCCCTGGAACGCGCCGTCGGCGGCCCCCTGCCCGGCCGGGGCCCGGCGGAGGACTGAACCGATGGCACGGCGCCCGGTTCGGCAGGAGCCCTCGCAGTCGAGGAGAAGGAGAATGCGTATGCGCGCCCCAGGCCCCGGAATCAGCGCCTGGCTGACGGCTCTTCTGGTGCTCGGTGCCGGTCCCGGCGTCCCGGCCCTCGTCGGCCCCGCCGGGGCCGAGGAGGACGACCACGGCGAGCCCGGGAAGACGGTGAGCCTGACCGCGGCGGAGCGGGCCGAGTTCGGCATCCAGGTTGCCGCGGCGGGCCCCGGGGAGCTCGGAGTCCGCGTGCACACCCCCGGGGAGGTGCGCGTCCATCCCGACCTGCTGGCTCACATCACGCCCCGCGTACCCGGGGTGGCGGCGGAGGTCTTCGCCAATGTGGGGGACCGGGTGCGGCAGGGTGAGTTGCTGGCCGTTCTCGACAGCCCCGAGCTGTCCGGGATGAAGTCGGCCTTCCTGGTGGCCCGCGAGCGCCTGGCCCTGGCGCGGGCGACCTTCGACCGGGAGGAGTCCCTGTGGGACCAGTCGGTCTCCTCGGAGCGCCGGTTCCTGGAGGCGAAAAACGGGCTCGCCGAGGCGCTAATCGAGCGCCAGGCTGCGGAGCAGAAGCTGCAGGCCCTGGGGTTCTCGCGGGAGTACCTGGCCGGGCTCTCCTTCGACGGCGGCGACCCGTTCACCCGTTACGAGATGAAGGCTCCCATTGACGGCACCGTCATCCACAAGCACATCGTCATGGGCGAGGTGCTCGGGGAGGATTCGGAGGCCTTCGTCGTCGCCGACCTGCGCTCGGTGTGGGTCATGCTGACGGCCTACCAGAAGGACCTGCCCTTCCTGCGCGTCGGCCAGGCCGTGCACATCGAGACCGGCCAGGGGGGCCCCTCGACGACGGCGGCCCTGGACTACATCAGCCCCATCGTCGACGAGGCCACGCGCACGGCCCCGGTGCGCGTGGTGCTCTCCAACCCCGACGGCCGCTGGCGGCCCGGCTCCTTCGTTCACGCGATGGTCTCCGCCGACGCCGTCGAGGTGCCCGTCCTGGTGCCGGAGTCGGCGATCCAGACCCTGGAGGACGAGTCCGTCGTCTTTCTCGAGACCGACGACGGCTTCGCCCCGCAGCCGGTGGAGATCGGCCGCACCGACCGCACCCGGGCCGAGATCCTCTCCGGGCTGGAGGCGGGGCAGAGGTACGTCTCCCAAGGGGCCTTCGTCCTCAAGGCCCAGCTGAACAAGGGCGCCTTCGGCGAAGGCCACGCCCACTGATGGTGGACCGCGTCATCCAGCTGGCCCTGCACAACCGCCTGCTCATGCTGGTGCTGGGGGCGGTGGTGGTGGCCAGCGGCTACTCCAGCTACCGGCAGCTGCCCGTCGACGCCTTTCCCGACGTCTCGCCCAACCTCGTCCAGGTCTTCACCGTCACCGAGGGCCTGGCCCCCGAGGAGATCGAGACCTACGTCACCTATCCCATCGAGACGGTGATGAACGGCCTGCCGGGGATCGCCAACATCCGCTCGGTGTCCAACTTCGGCCTCTCCGTGGTCAACGTCTATTTCGACGACGGCATGGACATCTACTTCGCCCGCCAGCTGGTGAGCGAACGGCTCCACGAGGCCGTGGACCAGAT
>CAZEHQ010000148.1:6874-11550 GCA_964512165.1 uncultured Gemmatimonadaceae bacterium
CGAAGGCTTCGGAGAGCCCACCCTGGGGCCGATCTCCACCGGCATGGGCCTGGTGCTGTTCTACTACCTCGAGGACACCACTGGCCGGCTCTCCCTCGAAGAGCTGCGCACGGTCCAGGACTGGCTGGTCAAGTTCCACCTGCAGACCGTGCCCGGCGTCACCGAGATCCTGGGCATCGGCGGCTACGAGAAGCAGTACCACGTCGCCGTCGATCCCCACGCCCTGCTGCGCTACGGCGTGACCCTGCAGGAGGTGATCGAGCAGATCGAGGCCAACAACCTCAACGTGGGGGCCCAGTTCATCGAGAAGGACGCCGAGGAGTACGTGGTGCGCTCGGTGGGGCTGGCCTCCACCATCGAGGACATCGAGAACATCGTCATCAAGTCCGCCCACGGGACGCCCGTCTTCCTCGAGCAGGTGGCCGAGGTGGGGGTGGGCGGGGCCGTGCGCCGCGGGGTGCAGACCCGCAACGGCGTCGACGAAGTGGTGGCCGGCATGGTGATCAAGCTCTTCGGCACCAACTCCTCGACGGTGATCGAGCGCGTCGAGGCGCGGATGGAGGAGATCAACCAGATCCTGCCGGAGGGGGTGCGCCTGGTGCCCTACTACGAGCAGAAGACCCTGGTGGCGGCCTGCGTCGACACCGTCACCGACGCCCTGGTTCAGGGCATCGTCCTGGTGACGCTGGTGCTGGTCATGTTCATGGGCAGCCTCCGCCCGAGCCTGGTGGCGGCCCTCTCCATCCCGTTCTCGGTGCTCTTCGCCACCCTCGGCATGGGCTGGTTCGGCATCTCCGCCAACCTCATGTCCCTCGGCGGCCTGGCCATCGCCATCGGCATGATGGTGGACGGCACCATCGTCGTGGTGGAGAACGTCGACCGGGTTCTGCGCCGGCCCGGGCCGGAGGAGGGGCGCCTGCAGGCCGTGGCCCGCGCCTGCGTCGAGGTCGGCCGCCCCATCCTCTTCGCCATCCTCATCATCATCGTCGTCTTCCTGCCCCTCTTCACCCTCCAGGGGGTGGAGGGCAAGACCTTCCGGCCCCTGGCGTACACCGTGTCCCTGGCGATGCTGGGCTCGCTGGTCTTCGCCCTCTTCCTGGCGCCGGTGCTGTCGCACCTGCTGCTGCGCTCGCCCCGGTCCGGGGGGGACGGCGAAGCCGCCCGCGAGGGCTGGCTCATGCGGCGCCTGGAGCCGGCCTACCGGCCCCTGGTCTCCCGCTTCGTGGCCCACCGCTTGCGGGCCCTCGGCCTGGCGGGGGGCCTCCTGCTCGTCGGAGCGGCCGTCTTTCCGCGCCTGGGGTCGGAGTTCACCCCGGCCCTGCAGGAGGGCACCATGGTCCTGCGCCTCACCATGGCTCCCTCCATCTCCCTCAAGGAGAGCACGCGCATCACCATGCTCGTGGAGCGCCGCCTGCTGCGCATCCCCGAGGTCACCGGCGCCGTCTCCCGCATCGGCCGCGGCGAGGTCGGCGCCCACACCGATCCGATCAACAGCGCCGAGATGTTCCTGCTGCTCAAGCCCAGGGACCAGTGGCGCGCCTCCGGCGACCAGGAGGAGCTGCAGGAGACGATCCGAGCCGAGCTGGGCGAGATCCCCGGCGTCCTGACCAACTTCACCCAGCCCATCGCCATGACCGTGGACGAGCTGTTGGAAGGGGTGCGGGCGGAGCTGGCCATCAAGCTCTTCGGCGACGACCTGGAGGTGTTGAGGGAGAAGGCCGACGAGCTCGCCCGGGTCGTCGATTCGGTGGCCGGGGCGGCGGACGTGCAGGTCGACCAGGTGAGCGGCGCCCCCCAGCTGCTGGTCCGCGTCGACCGCCAGGCGATCGCCCGCTACGGCATCAACGTGGCCGACGTGCAGAAGGTGGTGAGGGCCGCCGTGGGCGGGCAGAGCGTGGGTCAGCTCTTCGAGGGGACCCGCCGCTTCGACATCCTGGTGAGGTTCGCGCCGCAGTTCCGCGGCAGCCGCGAGGCGATCTCCCAGATCCTGGTCCAGTCCCCCCAGGGCCTCCAGGTCCCCCTGTCCCAGCTGGCCCGCATCGAGGAGGTCGTCGGCCCGCGCCAGATCACCCGCGAGATGAGCCAGCGCTTCATCACGGTCCAGTGCAACGTCACCGACCGCGACATCGGTTCCTTCGTGGCCGAAGCCCAGGGGGCGATCGACGACCGGGTGGCCCTTCCTCCGGGCTACCTGGTGACCTGGGGCGGCCAGTTCCGCCTGCAGCAGGAAGCCAACAAACGGCTGGCCATCGTCGTTCCCATCACTCTCTTCGTCCTCTTTCTGCTGCTGTACTCCAGCTTCAACTCGCTGAAGAACGCGGCCCTCATCCTGCTCAACATCCCCCTGGCCCTGGTGGGCGGCGTGGTGGCCCTGTGGGTGACCGGACAGAACCTGTCGGTGCCGTCCTCCGTGGGCCTCATCGCCCTCTTCGGCATCGCCCTGGGCAACAGCATGGTGATGGTGACCTACTTCAACCAACTCGTCCGCGAGGGGGTGGACCTGGACGAGGCCTCCATCGAGGGGGCCTGCCTGCGCGTCAGGCCGGTGCTGATGACGGCCCTGACCACGGCCCTCGGCCTGCTGCCCCTGCTGTTCTCCAGCGGCACCGGCAGCGAGGTGCAGCGGCCCCTGGCCACGGTGGTGGTGGGCGGCCTGGTGAGCTCCACGGTGCTGACCCTGCTGGTGCTGCCGGCCCTCTACAGGTGGTTCGCGGTGGAGCGGGATCCGGCCCGGACGGAGGAGTGACCCCCGGCCTCCGAGTCCTCCGCCGGCAGCCTGTCCGGGGGACGCGGTCCCCTTGGCGCCTTCAGGTCTCGGATCCCAGGAACTGCCGCACGTACTCGCCCCTCGGCGCCAGCTGGGTGGTGACTCCGATCACGTCGGGCACCTTCTCCATGATCCTCTCGCGGATCCGCTGCGTCACGGAGTGACCATCCGCCACCGTGAGATCCGGAGCGGTCTCGGCCGTCAGCTCGACGTACAGGGCGCCGCCCATGGAGCGGATGCGGATGTCGTGGGTGAAGGTCACCTCCTCGACCTGTTCCGCCATCTCCTCCACCAGGGCGATGGTCTCGAGGGATGGGGCGAAATCGATCAGTTCCTTGACCGCGTGGCTGCCCACCTCCCAGGCGCTGTGCAGGATCAGGCTGGCGATGATGACCGTGGTGATCTGATCGACGAGTTGCAGGGCGGGGAAGAAGGTGGAGATCAGGAGGCTGATGAGGACGGCCAGGGAACTGACGGAGTCGGCCCGGTGGTGCCAGGCCTTGGCCACCAGCATGGGGCTGTTGAGCCGTATGCCCTTCCGCCGGGTCACGCGGAAGAGGGCCTCCTTGGCGGCCAGGGAAACGAGGATGGCCACTCCGATGAGGAGGGAGAAGTGCCCCTCCTCCCCCTCGTGCTCATCATGGTCGCCGGGGACTTCCCCTCCCCCTCCTTCATCCACGATGGCCGTCGCTGCCCCGTGGCCGTGACCGTGGTAGCCGAGGGCGTCCATGATCAGCTCCACGCTCACGTAGGCGATGAGGAAGGCCGCGAAGAGGGAGAGCAGGGTCTCGATGCGGCGGCGGCCGTAGTGGAACCTGAGGTCGCGGCCCTTCCCGGACTGGGCTCCGAGCAGCACGGCGACCCAGGCGACGACATCGGATGCGATGTCCGACAGGGAGTGAATCCCCGAAGCCGTCATCGGCAGGTACCCGGTGACGCTTCCGACGATGATCTTGCCGGTCCCCAGAACGGCGTTCGTGAGGCCCCCGGCGAGAATGACGGCGGTCGCTTCGCGGAGCCTCTCTCGTTCTCTCGGTTCGACGTGCATACGCGGTCTCTTCTCCCTCCGGCGCCTCGTGGCGGCGCCGGAAATATGCGAAATTCCGCCGCCCGCCGTCCGCCTTCCGGAGCCGCCGTGCAGGACTCTTCCCGGCCACCCCGGCCAGCGGCGACCAGGGCCGGCCGACGGGGTGAGGGTTCCGGCCGCAGGTGGTTGAGTTTACTTGACTTGCCCTCGGCCTTGCATTACCGTGGGAACCTCCCATGCAACACTGAACCGGCCCTCCGAATTCGCCGCATCCCCTCCATTGCCGGAGGACGTTGAGTGCCCGAACCGCAGGCGAAATTCATCGGTTTCTTCGACTTTCTCTGGTCCTCCTTTCTGCTGTTGGCCCCGATGTTGTTGCTGGGGCTGTTCCTCTCGGGCCTGATCCACGTCTTCATCTCCCGCCGGGCGATCCTGAGGTGGCTGCGCGACGACAGCCTCAAATCGGTGGCCACCAGCTCCGCCATCGGCGTGCCCGTGCCCCTGTGCAGCTGCTCGGTCGTTCCGGTGGTCGCCGAGATGCGCCGCAAGGGCGCCTCCCGCTCCTCGTGCATGTCCTTCCTGATCACCGCGCCGGAGACGGGCGCCGACTCGATCCTGGTGACCAACGCCTTCTTCGGCTTCGTCGCAGCCGTCGTGCGGCCCTTCATCAGCTTCCTCACCGCCGTCGTGGCCGGCATCTTCTGCATCGGCATGATCCGCAACGGCCAGGACGCCGGGATGGTCGAGGAGGACGACGACCACGACCACGACCACGATCACGATCATGGCCACGACCACCACGGGCACGACCACGGCCATGAGCACGACCACGTGCACCAGCCGCTCATGTCCGACAGCGAGGACTGCTATGTCAGCCCCTCG
>CAZEHQ010000149.1:0-11492 GCA_964512165.1 uncultured Gemmatimonadaceae bacterium
CATCCTCGCCAAGGTCAAACGACTTTGTGAGCGAATCTCTGCGACATGACACTAGGCCTTGTGCTCGCAGTTGAACTGCCAGTTGATGCCGAACCTGTCGGTACAGGAACCGAAGTAGGCGCCCCAGAACATGTCGGCCAGGGCCATGGTCACCGTCCCGCCCTCGGACATCATGGCGAAGAGCCGGTCGGTCTCCTCCCTGCTCTGCACGGAGCAGGAGATGGAGAAGTTACCTCCCACCGTGGCAGGTCCGAAGCGGGACGGGACGTCGCTGCCCATCAGCACGCTTGTTCCGATGGGCAGGGAGACGTGCATGATGTTGTCGCGTTCGTCCTCGGCCACCTCGAAGTCCTCGGGTCCGTTGGCGAAGGTCTCCATCACGGTGAACTCACCCCCGAAGACCGAGCGGTAGAACTCGAAGGCCTCGCGGCAGTTTCCGTTGAAATGGAGATAGGTGTTCAGTGTCATCTGTGCCTCCCGGGCATCGAGTCAGGGCTTTGAAGCAAGAAGACCCTGATCCCGAACACCGTCAAGGCGCCGGAAGAGGGCGTTCCAAACCGGGGGACTTCCGCCGATGTTCGTCGAAGGCTACACCGATCAGCTGAGCTACCGCGCCGGCGACACGGCGCGCTTCCACGTCTCCACCAGCGCGCAGGCGTACTCGCTGGAAGTGGCGCGCATCGGCGCCGCCCGCGAAGTCGTATGGCACCAGGACTCGCTGCCGGGAGCGGAACACCCGATCCCGGAAGACGCCTCCTCCCACGGCTGCCGCTGGCCGGCTTCCCATTCCCTCGTAGTACCCGCCCACTGGCGCAGCGGCTACTACGAGTTCGTCCTGCGCGCCGGGGACCACGGGGGCGAGTTCGTGCGCAGGGGGCGGCGCACCGCCGAGAGCCGGGGATTCTTCATCCTCCGTCCGTCAGCCCCCTCGGAAGCGCGCATCCTCCTGCAGCTGGCCACCAACACCTACAACGCCTACAACAACTGGGGCGGGTACAGCCTCTACGCCTATCACGGCCGCGGCGGGCTGCAGGGGCACCGGGTCTCCTTCGACCGCCCCATGGAGGGACTGTTCGACCGCTGGGAGCGGGACTTCGTCGAGTGGGCCGAGGCCGCCGGGTACGCCCTCGACTACTGCGCCAACTCCGACCTCGAGCAGCACCCCGAGCTGCTGGACGACTACCGCCTCGTGCTCAGCGTCGGCCACGACGAGTACTGGTCCGGGCCGATGCGGGACCACCTGGAGGCGTTCATCGCCGCCGGCGGCAACGCCGCCTTCTTCAGCGGCAACTCCGTCTGCTGGCAGGTCCGAAGCGAGGACGAGGGCCGGGCGCTGGTCTGCTGGAAGCAGCGGTTCAACCAGGACCCGGCCTACGCCGCGGCGGACCACGCGAACCTCTCCACCTTGTGGAGTCACCATCTCGTGGGCCGGCCCGAGAACGAGCTGACCGGCGTCGGCTTCCTCCATGGGGGGTACCACCTCAGCCACGGGCAGTACATGGACGGCTCCGGCGCCTTCACCGTCCACCGCCCCGAGCACTGGGCTCTCGAGGGGACGGGCCTGCGGCGCGATGACACCTTCGGCGGCGAGCACACCATCGTCGGCTACGAGTGCGACGGTTGCGAGTACTCGCTGCAGGACGGGCTCCCCGTGCCCAAGGGGACCCACGGAACCCCGGCGGACTTCACCATCCTGTGCACCGCGCCGGCGCGGTGGCACCCCGACGACAGCGAGTGGTACGAGCGCTGGCAGAAGGGGCGGGAGGGCGCCGCGGTGATGGGACTGTACACCCGCGGCGGCACGGTCTTCACCGCCGGGACGACCGACTGGTCCCACGGGCTCAAGGGAGACGCGGTGGTGGACCGGATCACCCGCAATGTTCTGGACCGGCTGAGCCGGTAGGGCCGGCATGCCTCGGCGGGCGCGGCCCGGGAAGTCGTCCATGGGTCCGGCCCTGTGCTGCCTGCTGGTCCTGGCCGCGGCCCCGGCCCTGGCGCGGGACGGGGCCATCACCGGCCGCGTGGAGGACGGCCCCACCGGCGCCGGCCTCATGGGGGCCCATCTCCAGGTGGCCGGCACCCGCCTGGGGGCCGTGACCGACAGCAGCGGCCACTTCACCGTAGGCTCGGTCCCGCCGGGAACGCACCGCCTGACCGCGAGGAGGCTGGGCTACAAGGCCCGGATCGTGCGCCAGGTGGAGGTCCGCTCCGGCGAGACCACCTCCCTCGACATCGCCCTGCGGCCGCAGTCGATCGAGCTGGCCACCGTCACCGTCGTCGGCCAGCGGCCCGGCCCGGACCCGCAGCAGTCGAGCGCCCACCGGATCGAAGCGCTCCAGGTGGTCGAGATGCCCGGGGGAGGCGAGGACCTGTTCCGCTCGCTCCACGCCCTGCCGGGGGTGGTGGCCCGGGCCGATTTCGCCAGCCAGTTCTACGTGCGCGGCGGCAGCCCCGACCAGAACCTCATCGTCGTCGACCGGGTGCCGGTCTTCAACCCGTACCGCCTCAAGCTGCTCGGCGGCCCGGTGAGCATGTTCAATCCCGACATGGTCGAGAGGGTGGCCCTGCTCCCCGGCGGGTTCCCGGCCCGCTACGGCGACCGCCTCGCCGCGGTCCTGGTGGTGGAGAACCGCGAGGGCGACCGCCAGCGCCGGCACTGGAGCGGCGGCGCCAGCCTGATCGACATGCGCGCCCTTGTCGAGGGCCCGGTACCCGGATCGGGCCGGAACGGCTCGTGGATCGCCGCCACCCGGCGCACCTGGTACGACCAGCTGTTCAACCGCCTCGACAGCCTTCCCAGGGGCACGGTCCTGCCCTTCTTCCGCGACGTCCAGGGCAAGCTGGTGTACGACCTGGGGCCGGAGCAGAAGCTGCACGTCAACGTGCTGAACTCGCACGAAGGGGCGCTGCTCAAGGACCTGGACGTGGAGGACGAGGACGACGACGACTTCTTCACCGAAGCGGACGAGTTCCAGTTCGAGAGCGGCTTCGACAACAACCTCTACAGCCTGGGGTGGGCCAACGCCATCAGCGACGTGACCCTTTCCGACCTGACCCTCTCCTTCTTCAACGACGACTGGTTCTTCGACCTGACGACGGAGGACGAGTTCTTCCGCGCCGGCATCGACATGCGCAAGCTCGATATCCGCGAGGACCTGACCCACATCGCCAGCCGGGACCACCACCTGGAGATGGGACTGGCCGTGGCCGACCTGATCGCCGACATCACCGTGGAGATACGCCAGGACTCGGCGGCCTACTACGAGAACGAGCCCGGCGACCGGCGCGACGAGGACGGGGCCCTGGTGGAGCGCCGCATCCGACTGCAGAACGCCTCGACGACCGCGGCCTTCTACCTGCAGGACGAGTGGCGCCGCTGGAATCCGCGCCTGCTGGTCCTGCCGGGGGCGCGGCTCGACTACTCCACCTTCACCCGCGAGTGGGTCGTCAGCCCGCGCCTGGGGCTGCGCTACGCCCTGAGCGACGGTCTCCTGGGGCGCGCCGGCTGGGGCTTCTACCACCAGGCGCCGAGCTTCGTCGGTCTCTTCGAGCGCTTCGAGCGCGAGATCGAGTGGAACCTCTTCGAGACGATCGTCCTGAAGACCGAACGGGCCCAGCACTTCACCGCCGGACTGGAGTGGGACCGCGGCCAGGCCCACGGAGCCAGACTCGAAGGCTACTACAAGCGTCTCGACCACCTCGTGGTGGCGCGCGACTCGACGTACCGGTCCATCCCCGACAACAGCGGCCGCGGTCATGCCCATGGCCTGGAGATCTTCCTGCAGCGGCGGCCATCCGCGGCCAACCGCCTGTCAGGCTGGATCAGCTACTCCCTGGGCGTCAGCAAGGAGGGCAACCTTCGGGAGCCGCTGCATTACCGCGACGTCGACCAGCGCCACACCCTCGACCTGGTGGGCCGCCTGGGGCTCACCCGGCGGTCGTGGCTCGACGTGCGCTACAGCTACGGCAGCGGCTTCCCCTGGACCCCGGTGGTCCGCGGCCCGGACGGCGAGCCGCTCTTCGACGCCGACGGAAGCGTCGTCCGGGAGCCCGTCAACTCGCGGCGCTATCCGGCCTACCGCCGCCTCGACGTGCGCCTGAGCTGGCGGCGCGGCTTGGGCGGCGGCCGCACGCTGACGGCCTATCTCGAGGCCATCAACGCCCTCAACCGCAGGAATGTCTTCAGGTACTACTGGGACGATGACTACCGGCGTCTCGTCAGCTACATGCTGCCGATGATGCCCTTCTTCGGGCTGCGCCTGGGCTGCTGAATGCGCCGTCGACCTCGATCGGGGGCGGCGCTACAGCAGGTCCCTCGAACGGAACCGCCACAAGGCCAGCAGCACGAAGATGACGCTCACGTCCAGGGCGTAGAGGGTGAGGAGGGAGACCTCCTCCAGGCTGATCATCCGTCTCTGCAGGAACAGGGTGAGCAGGTTGAAGCGGTCGTGGCTCGGAAGGATGTAGTAGAGCGGGTTGGGCGGCGAGAAGTAGGTGGCGGAGGCGAAGAGGGCCACCACTCCGGCGATGGCCGGATGGACCAGCAGCGACAGGAGCAGGGCGGCGGAACCCGTCATCAGGTTCTGGCAGAGCATGAGCCACGGGGCATAGGCGAGGGCCAGCTTCAGGTCGAGGCCCTGGCCGTAGGAGTAGATCACGAAGGCGGCCGCCGACAGCAAGGACCAGGCGAGCATCACCGCCGCGGCGCCGCAGAAACGCCCCAGGAGGAAGTGGGTCCGTGAGACCGGTCTGGACAGGATCATCCGGATCGTGCCGCGGCGGATGTCGCCGGCCACCGCGGTGCAGCAGATGAACAGGGTCAGCAGGGAACCGGCGAGGGCGGTGAACCAGCAGAATCCGCCCAGGACCATGGTGGCCGTCGATTCCATACTCTGGCGCATCTGCTCCAACTGGGCCTCGCCCAGCTCGCCCTCGTTCGCCTCGGAGGCGCTCTCGGTAGCCTGGACCGCCGTATCCGTCAGGTAGTTCATGCCCACCGAGGCGGCCGATGTCAGGCCCAGCGTGCCGAGGACGAGGACCAGCAGCAGGCGCTGGTGCAGGAGGGCGCGCAGGCTGTCGCCGGCGATCAGGAGCGTCTCCCTCATTCCTTCTCCTGCCCTTCGATGGTCCCGAAGAAGATCTCCTCCAGGGACTGACTCCGGGACTCGACCATCCCGGCCTCGACGCCGAATCTCTCGAGGGCCTCCTTCACCTCTTCCAGGACCTTGCGGTCGGCGCACGAGATCTCCGACGCTGGCCCTTCCACCGTCAGCCGCGCCCCCGCCGCGGCCACCGCCTCCATGGCAGCCCCCGGCAGGTCCCTCGCCCGGACGACGAACCCTCCCGATTCCGACAGCTCCTCCAGGGTGCCGGCCCGCTTCAGCTCTCCCTGCTGGAGGATGGCCACGCGGTCGCACACCGACTCCACCTCGGAGAGGATGTGGGAGCAGATGAAGACGGTCGTCCCCCGGGCCTTGAGGTCGAGGAGGATGTCCCGGAAGTCGCGGCGGGCCACGGGATCGAGGTTCGAGGTGGGCTCGTCCAGGATCAGCAGCTCGGGGTCGTCGAGCAGGGCCTGCCCCAGCCCCAGGCGCTGCCGCATGCCCTGGGAGTACTCGGAGATCCTGCGCCCGGCGGCCTCGCCCAGTCCCACCCGCTGCAGCCGTTCCCCGGCCTGCCGCGACGCCTCCTCCCGGGCCAGGCCGAGCAGGGCGCCGTGGAACTCGAGCAGCTCCTGTCCGCTGTAGTAGTCGGGCAGGTTCACCGACTCGGGCAGGTATCCGAGGCTCTGCCGCGCCTCAATACATGAGACGGGTCTGCCGAAGAGGAAGGCGGACCCGGTGTCCGGGCGGATGAAGTTCAGCAGCAACTGGATGGTGGTGGACTTGCCGGCGCCGTTGGGCCCGAGGAAGCCGAAGACCTCGCCGGCCTGCACTTCCAGGTCCAGCCCGCGCAGGGCGACGGTGCCGCCCTTGTAGGTCTTGCCGAGGTTCTCGGTGCGGATGACGGCCATGGGCAAGGGGATCTTACTGTGTCAGCCGCTCCAGCAGTTGCCCCAGGTCATCCTCCATGCCCTGACCGAACCCGACCTGGATCGACTCCACGAGGCCGTCGCGGTTCACCACGACCTGGGCGGGGATGCCGGTGACGCCGAAGAGACCGCCGATGGCGAAGTACTCGTCCGCCACCACGGGGAAGGTGTAGCCCTTTCGATCGAGGAACTCCTGCACCTGCTCCGGGTCCTCCCCCAGGTTGACGGCCAGGACCTCCACCCCCCGTCCGCCGAACTCCTCGTGCACCTCCTGCAGTCCCGGCATGGCCAGCAGGCAGGGGCCGCACCAGGTGGCCCAGAAGTCGAGGACCACCACCTTGCGGCCGCGGAACTCGGAGAGCACGATCTCCCGCCCCTGCATGTCCGTGGCCGCGAAGTCCGGCGCCTCGCTGCCCTCCCGGAGATCTCCGAGCTGGCCCGAGGCGGGCGACCCCCCGCCGATGCCCTCGACCTTGACCTGGTAGTGGATCGCCGCGCTGCCCATGGCGAAGAGGATGCCGACGAAGATCCAGACCATCTTGCTCCCGTTCACGGTTGGCGGTCGTAGAGCGGTTCCCTGGCGACCGTCGCCGCCAGGCGCTCCCCGAAGTATAGAATCTCGACACCTGTCCCGGTGCCCGTGTACGGGCCCGGCAGGTACCCGTAGACGATGCCGCGGCCGATGGAGTGGCCGTAGTTGGCGCTTGTCACGTAGCCGAGGACCTGACCGCCGTCGAGGATCGGCTCCTTGCCCGTGACCACGGCGGCCGGGTCGTCCAGGGTCATGCAGCACAGCCGCCGTTCCACCCCTTCGGCGCGGATCCGCCTCAGCGCATCCCGGCCGGTGAACTCGCCCTTCTTCATGTCCACCGCGAAACCGAGACCCGCCTCGCAGGGGTTGTGCTCGGTGTGGATGTCCTGGCCCCAGAGGCGGCAGCCCTTCTCCAGCCGCAGCGAGTCGAAGGCGCCGCCGCCGGCGGCGACCACGCCGAGGGGCTGGCCCGCCTCCCACAGAAGGTCCCACAGACGCAGGCCCTGCTCCGAGGGGGCGTAGATCTCCCAGCCCGACTCGCCGACATAGGAGATGCGCAGGGCGAGGGCGGGCACCTCGGCGACGGTCAGCGGCCGCGCGCTCAGGTACGGGAATCCCTCGTCGCTCAGATCCTCCTCGCAGAGGCCGCCCAGCAGGTCGCGGGCCCTCGGCCCCCACAGGCCGATGCAGCAGTACGCCGACGAGACGTCCGCGAGCCTCGCCGAGCCGTCCGGCGGCAGATGGGCCTCGATCCAGCCGCGGTCGTGAAGCCCCATGGCGCCGCCGGTGATCACCAGGAAGCGGTCTTCGGCCAGACGGGTCACCGTCAGGTCGCACTTGATGCCGCCCCGGGGCGTGAGCATGGCGGTGTAGGTGACGGCGCCGACGGGCCGGTCCATCTGGTTGGCGGCGAGGCGCTGCAGAGCCCCCAGGGCGCCGGGGCCCGTCACCTCGAACTTGGCGAAGGGGGTCAGGTCGAAGAGGGCGACCCGCTCCCGCGTCGCTACATGCTCGGCGGCCACGACGGGCGACCACTCCACCGCTTCCCAGCCCGAGCGCGTCGTGCCCTTCACCTCCAGGGAATCGAGGAGGCCCGCGTTCGACTCGTACCACTGGGGGCGCTCCCATCCCGCGCTCTCGAAGAACACGGCGCCCAGCTCGCGCTGCCGCGGATGGAAGGGCGTCAGCCGCAGGTCCCGGGGGCTGGCGATCTGCTGGCGCGGGTGGATGATGTCGTAGACCTCGCGGTACTGCTGAGCGGCGCGGGCCCGCACGTACGGGCGGGTTTGCGCGTGAGGGTGGAAGCGCCGGATGTCGCACTCCCGCAGGTCGACGCCCGGCTCGCCGTGGACCAGCCACTCCGCCACCGCCTGGCCCACGCCCCCGGCGTGGGTGATCCACACCGCCTGGGCCGACCAGAAGCCGGGCACCCG
Source organism: uncultured Gemmatimonadaceae bacterium (assembly GCA_964512165.1). Classification (GTDB taxonomy): domain Bacteria; phylum Latescibacterota; class UBA2968; order UBA8231; family UBA8231; genus UBA8231. The sequence goes on from CAZEHQ010000149.1 coordinate 7,997, forward strand.
GGGCGACTCGCCGAGGACGGGGAAGCCGTCGGTGGTGAAGGAGAACAGGCCGTTGAACTTGCGGGTCAGCTCCGCCCCCTTCAGGCAGGGGAGCACCTCGCCCGCCGCCGCCCGGGCCTTCTCGAAGTGCCGGGGGGTGAAGGGCATCTCCGCCGGCGGCGCGGCGGTCTCCCCGTGGGCGGGGATGTCTTCGGCGTCCACCAGCAGCGGCTCGTGCTGGTAGGAGCCGATGCCGTAGCACTCGCCCTCCTGGCGGAAGTACATGTCCTCGTCCTGGTGGCGCAGGATCGGCTGCGACACCTCCTCGGCCGCGCCCGCCAGCTCCGGGAGGGGCGTGGTGACCGCGTAGAGGTGCTGCATCGGCGACAGCGGGATCGGCACGCCGGCCATCCCGCCGAGCTTCGGCGCCCAGATCCCGGCGGCGGCGACGACCACCTCCGTGCGGATCTCACCATGGTTGGTCTGGACGGCGGTGATCCTCCCGCCGGAGGTGCCGAAGCCGGTGACCCGCACCCCGCCGTGGAAGGTGGCCCCCTCGCGCTCGGCTTCTCGGGCCATCGCCTCGGCGGGCCGGGTGGCCCGGGTCTGGATGTCGGAGGGAACGTACAGCGCCCCGAGGATGCGCTCGGAGAGCATGGGGATCAGCTCGCGGGTCTCGCCGGGGTCGAGGAGATGCGCCTCCAGGCCCCAACTCATGGCGTAGCCGAGCCTGCGCTTCAGGTCGGTGAACCGCTCCGGCGTCCACGCCACCTCCAGGCTGCCCACGCTCCGGGCGCAGGCCTCGCCGTCCAGCTCCAGGCCGGTGAAGAGTTCCACCGTGCGCTGCGCGAAGGCGGTCATCGTCTTCGACGGGTTCACCTGGAAGACCAGTCCCGGCGCGTGCGAGGTGGACCCGCCGGTCTCGAAGAGGGGCCCCTGGTCGAGGACGACGACGTCCCGCCACCCGAGCCGGGTCAGGTGATACGCCACGCTGCACCCGGCGATGCCGGCGCCGACGACGACGGCCCGGGCGTGGTTGGGAAGGTCGATCACCCTCCGGTCAATCCTTGGACAGGTCGTATCTCTTCAGTTTGCGGTGCAGGGTGGCGCGGCTGATCCCGAGGGCCAGGGCCGCCTGGGTGACATTGTTGTCGGTGACTTCGAGGGCCTGGGCCAAGGCCTGGCGCTCGACCTCGACCAGGGGCATGACCTCGGCCGGCGTGGAGGGCTCCCTTCCCGCGGCGAGGATCGGCGACAACTGGGCCGGGAGGCTGCCGGCCTGCAGCACTTCCTCCGCCTCCAGCAACACGGCTCGCTCAATGGCGTTTTCCAGCTCGCGAACGTTGCCGGGCCAGTCGTACTGGAGCAACAGGCGCATGGCCGCCGTGGAAATGCCGCTGATCGACTTTCCGACGCGCGCGGCGTGGCTCTCGAGGAAGTGCCTGGCCAAGAGGGGAATGTCCTCGCGACGCTCTCTCAGCGGCGGAATGGAGATGGGGAAGGCGGAGACGCGATAGAACAGATCCTGGCGGAACCCGCCGTCCCTTACCGCTCGCTCCAGGTTCTTGTTGGTGGCCGTCATGACCCGGATGTCGACGGGAATGGGAGTGGTTCCGCCCACGCGCTGGATCTCCCGCTCCTGCAGGACGCGCAACAGCTTGCCCTGCAGGGCGTACGGCATGTCGCCGATCTCGTCGAGCAGGATCGTTCCCCCGTGGGCGCGCTCGAAGGCCCCGATCCTCTGCTCCGTCGCCCCGGTGAAGGCCCCTCGTTCATGTCCGAAGAGCTCGCTCTCGATGAAGCTCTCGGGGATGGCGGCGCAATTGACGGCGACGAAGGGCCCCTGCTTGCGCGGGCTGTTGACGTGGAACGACCTGGCTACCAGCTCCTTGCCGGTGCCGCTCTCGCCCCGAATGAGGACGGCGATGTCGCCTTCGGCGGCCTGCTGCATCAGCGCGTACACCCGCCGCATGCCCGGGCTGGTGCCGACCATGCCGGCAAAGGAGAAGGTGGTCTCCAGCTCGGTGCGCAGGCGCAGCACCTCGGCCCTCATCTTCTCGGCCTCGATCTCCTTGGACACGTCCCGGTACAGGACCACGCTGCCGATCACCTCTCCCTGGCCGTCGCGCACCGCTGCCGTGGAACGGTAGAACAGCCGCTGTTCCGGCAGCCGGCCGGCGCCGGTGGTTTGCACCACGTTGCCGCTGTCGAGGAGGAACCTCCCCTCCACGTCGCCCAGGTCCGGCTCGCGGAACCGCTCCTCGAAGCGCGCCGTGAGATCGGGCGGCGGGATTTCCTTCAACTCGCTCTCCTTCAGCCCCAGCAGCCCTTCGTACACCTGGTTGGCGAAGACCAGGCAGCCGGCGCCGTCGTGCATGGCGATGGCGTCGCCGGTGGCGTTGAGCACGGCTTCCAGCCTTCGATGGCTGTTGGTGAGCTGCCGCCCCTTCTCCTCCAGCTCCCGCTCGACGTTCCACTTGCCGGCCAGGGAAAGGGTGATCTGCTGGATCTCCTCGTGCTCGAAGGGTTTCCGGATATAGAGCAGCTTGTGCAGCAGCTCCATGTCCTCGACGATCTCGGGCAGCGTCTTGTCGGTGTAGGCCGTCATGATGACGATCTCCACGTCGCGATCGATCTCCCTGATCCGCCGGATCGTTTCGACACCGTCGATGCCCGGAGGCATCCGGATGTCGACGTAGGCGACGGCCACGGGCCGGTTCGATTCCTCTCCCGCCCGGATGACTTCGTACGCTTCCTCCCCGCTGCTCGCGTGCAGCAGCTCGAATTCCGGGAACCATGCCTCCTCTTCCTCGCGCACAAAGGCCACGGCGAGACTGTCCGACGCCCCGTGCTGGCCACCGGGCTTCAACATCTCCTTGAAGTCGTCGTGTATCTCGGTCTGGTCGTCGACGATCAGGACGCGATTGTTGTCGAGATTCCCGAACTTCATCGGCTCTCGCCTTCCGTGCCCTGCGGAGCGGGGGGAAGGACCGAGGAGAGCCGCAGCATGACGCGCATGGTGGCGCCCTGGCCGATGCCGTCGCTGAAGGGGCGGATCTGCCCGCCCGAGCCGATGACGAAGTTGGCCACCGAGTGGAGACCGAGGCCGCTTCCATTCTCCTTCGTGGAGAAACCGGCGGCGAAGATCCTGGAGCTGTTCTGGTCCATGTCGATGCCGATGCCGTTGTCGCTCACGTCGATCTGGAGGAAGTCTCCTTCCACGCCGGCCCGGATGCGGATGCGAGGCGCCTCCTCGAGTCCGCCCGACGCCGCCAGTTCATCGACGGCCTCGATGGCGTTCTCTATCAGGTTGACCATCATCTGGTGGAATTGACTCTCCTGGATCCGAATCGTCTTCGGCGCCTTCTCGCAGTCGCAGTCGATCCTGGCGCCCCTCTTGTTGAGGGAATCCTGGAGCACCCGGATGGCGCTGGTCATCGCCTCCTCCAGGTCGAGGTCCTTGCGATCCATGCTCGAATTGCCGAGGGCCTTCTGGGTGCGCACGATGTCGGCAATG
>CAZEHQ010000150.1:0-11483 GCA_964512165.1 uncultured Gemmatimonadaceae bacterium
GCCTCCAGCTCAGCCGGCGGGAGCTGCCGGAGGAGACGATCAACGAGTCGATCGCCTTCGTGCGCATGTACGCGGCGATCTCCAGGCTGTGACCCTCCCGCGCCGCCTGCGCCCGCTGCCGGCCGCGGCCCTGCTGGCGGCCCAGCTGCTGGGGCTGGCACCGGACCCGGCGCCGGCGCAGCTGCTGAGCGGGGGCACGCGCAGCCCCCGCGCCCCCGGTCTCCACGGTCCGCGCACCGAGCCCGGGACGGTGGCCCCCCAGCGGCGCCGGACCGGCCTGGCGGACGACCTCTACTACGAGCTCGGCTGGCAGGGGCCGGGCTACACGAACTACGCCCGCACCCCCTACGAGCGCTACCGCAGCCCCTTCCTCGACGGCGAGCGGTTCTACGACAACTTCGGCGCCTACGTGGGCCAGGGCCGGCTGATCTACGACTGGACCGAGGCCGCCCCCGTGCCCGAGGGCAGCTCCGTCGACCTGGGGGCCGAGTTCACCGACCGGTCCCGGTTCAGCCGCTGGTTCAGCGGCATCCTGGTCTCCGCCGCCAGCCACGGACAGTACCACACCTCCCTGGCCGCCGGGGACCGCCTGCGCATGTCCTTCACTCCCCTGACCCTGTCGAAGCCGTCCTTCAACGGCATCCGCTGGGACGTGCTGTCCGACAAGTACGCCGCCACCCTGCTCGCCTCGCGCCTGAGCTCTCCCCTGCAGTTCGACGACGACTACGGCACCCGTCTGCTGGCGGCCCACGGGGAGGCCCAGGTGGGGGACTTCGCCCGCGTCGGGGTGACCTGGGCGAGCGTCCACAACGCCCGCTCCGACCGCAGCCTGGCCGACAGCCCCGTGTCGGGCGTGCTCACGGGGCCGCAGAACGCGGGCAACGTGGACGAGGTGACGATCGTCATCGCCGACGACTCGCCCGAGACGCCCGCGTCGGGAGCGGTGCTGATCCTCGAGCGGGTCCTGGTGGACGGCGTCTTCCACCCCGAGATCCAGCCCCTGGTGCGGGGCGGCGTCTCCCGGCAGGGCTTCCTGGAGGTGAGCGGCTCCGAGGTGATCGAGCTGACCTACAACATCCGCGACGACTTCCGGCCCACGGAGGAGCTCGGCTCGCACACGGAGATCGGCCGCCTCGAGTTCGAGCTCGTGGTGGCCAACGACTACCTGGTGACGATCACCTCGAACAAGCAGCAGACCCGGGTGGGCGGCGCGTCGCGGTCCTTCCTGCCCGTCGCCCGCGCCCGGGGGGAGGTGACGGACGGCTCGAACCAGCGCTTCCTGCGCTTCGCCTACGGCCTGCCGACGGCCCACGAGATCGTGGGCATGGACTTCGAGGTCACCGACCTGGGAGGCCTGGAGGTGCGGGGCGAGTACGCCGTCAACCGGCGCTACCGGCGTTTCCCGAACCAGAACTTCGACAGGCGGCCGGCGCAGCGGGAGATCGACCCCGCCGGCTACCTGACGGCCCTGTACTCGGGGGGGCCGTGGTTCGTCTACGGCGAGGGCTACAACATCGACCCGGGGTACAGCACCACCGCGCCGATCGCCGATCCCGACGGCGTCGTCGACTACCACCCCCGCAGCCGCCAGCGGCACGCCTTCGAGCTGGTCGACGACAACGACGACCAGGACGAGTTCCCCGACTGGTACCGGAGGAACCAGAGCGAGGGCTCCAGCTCGGTCCTCGGCGGCGCCCAGCTGACGGACCTGGAGGTCTTCCCGGGCCTGGACCAGAACAACGACTACATCTCCGACTTCAACCAGAACCAGAACCACATCCCCGACTACGCCGAGCCCTTCCTGCGCTTCGCCGTCGACCCGCCGGAGTTCCTCTTCGGCATGGACATGAACAACAACACCATCATCGACCGCTTCGAGGACGACGAGCGGCCCGACTACCCCTTCGAGCCCGACCTGCGCGGCGTCAACGGCTATCTCGGCATGACTCCGGCGCGGGGGACGCAGCTGACCGTGGGGTCCCTGCGGGAGCGCCAGCTGAGCAGCGACCGGCGGAGCCGCATGACCTATGCCCTGCTGGCGACGCGCTGGGAGCCGCGGCCCTCGGCGGGGCGCCCGGAGTGGCGGGTTACGGGCTACGCCAAGGCGAAGCGGGTGCGCGACGACATCCCCGACGACCGCCTGCAGTGGAGCGACGCGGCGAGAGCCTCGGTGCCTTTCGGTGACCCTCTCGACCTGCAGGACGCCGTGGCGGCGACCGCCTTCGTCGAGGCATCGGCGAGCCGGGAGAGTCGTTGGGAGGTCTCGGGGAAGGCGAAGCTCGAGCGCATCCATCAGGCCGGCGGCGGCGCCGACGGCGTCGAGCGGCGCCACCAATGGTTCCTGGGACTGATCAACCGCGCCCAGCTGCGTCTGGACGTGAGCGACCGCCTCGAGGTCCGGCCGCGGTGGAAGAGTACGCTGAAGCGGGTGAGACCGACGTCGCCGGAAGCCCTGGACCGGCGCGAGCTGACCGAGGCCCTGTACCTCGTCGGGCGCTACCGCCTGCTGCCCACGGTGCGCCTGGACTTCGGCGTCGAGCGGACCTGGTTCGCGAACCTGGTGCCGCGGGCGGACCCGGCGCCGCCGGAGTACGCCGAGGACTTCCGGAGCTGGGTGGTCGGCGCGCTGCTGTCCAACCAGTCCGACTACCAGGGATACCGCCTGACCCTGAACGCCGGCTACCAGTACGAGTGGCAGGACTTCGAGGGGGCCGCGGACCGGGCCGAATCGGTCCTCTACCTGCGGCTGTACGCGGGGCTGGCGGAATGAGGGCCCGCGCAACCCTCCTGGCCCTGGCCGCCCTGGCCGCGGCCGCTCCCGTTTCCGGGGAGCGGCAGACCTGGAGCGTCGGGTCCGGGGGACTGGCGTGGGCCGACTCGGTGCGGACCTCCTCGGCGGTGGAGTTCCTCGACGGGGGCGGGATCCGTCTGCTGTCGTTCACGGAGAGCGACAACATCGTCCAGCGGCTGCGCTGGACCGCCGACGGAACGCCCCGGGACTACCTGACCCCCCTGCCGAACGGCCGGGTCTGGGACAACAACCCCCTCCGCGACCGGGAGGCGACCCTGTCGGTGGTCGACGGGGACTCCACGACCTCCACGGGGGAGCGCTTCAAGCAGCCCGGCGCCGTGTACGAGCGCACCTCCCTGTTCTTCGACCTGGGGACGCGCTTCCCGGTGAGCCGGATCTCCTTCTTCCCCCGCCAGGCGGGGGCCGACACCGAGGGCCGGCCCTTCGTCGACGACTTCGTCCGCTCCTTCGAGGTCCTCGTGCAGGACGGCGAGCGCTTCACCGACAACGACCTGCCGATCTACTCGACGCCGCCCCTGCGCGTGGTGGAGTCGACGACCTCGAGCATCGCCGACATCCCCTTCCCCCTGCAGTTCGTGCGCTACATCCGCCTGCGGGTGACCTCGAACACACCCTTCGAGGTCGCCGAGTTCCAGGTCTTCGGCCGCGGCTTCTCCCCCCGGGGGGAGCTGCTGTCGAAGGTGATCGACCTGGGGAGCGAGGCGAACTTCGACCGCATCGCCTGGAGCGCCTACGGGCTGCGTCAGGACGACGAGGGCGGGCTGGTCCGGGTGGAGGGGGCCCGGGCCGGGGCCACGGTCCGCCTGCGCACGGGCAGCACCCCGGATCCGCAGATCTACTACCGGATCGTCGACCAGGGCACGGGCGAGCGGATCCAGGTCACGGGCGCCGAGTACCGAAGCCTCGATCCGCACCAGCAGGGCGAGCCGGAGGACGACCAGAGCCGCTGGAGCCTGTGGTCGGCTCCGCTGACCGAGCCCGACGCCCGGATCGACCTGCCGAGCCCGCGGCGCTACTTCCAGTTCCAGGTCATGCTCGACAGCGGCGAGATCCTCGACGGCGTCGGCCTCGACGGCCTGAGCGTCTCCTACGCCACGCCCCCCCTGGCCCGCGAGGTCCTGGCGGAGATCTCCCTGGACGGCGACCCGGCCCCCCCCGGGGGCCAGCCCGTGGCGCCCACGGGGGAGCTGTCGACCTTCGTGTACGACGTGAAGGCCGACGTCCGCCGCGGCGACGTGGGCTTCGACGCCCTGGCGATCGACACCCCCGCACGGCCCGGGTTCGTCCGCCTGGAACGGGGCGGACCGTCGTGGACCGACCTGGCGCCGGCGGCGGCGGACAGCGTGGCCCTCACCGACAGTTCCCTGGTCGTGTTCTTCCAGCCGGTGACCTCCCTGCAGTACCTGCGGGTCGTCTTCCGGGCCCCCGTGTTCCGCCAGGCCACCAGCTTCGACGCCGAGGTGCGCAACACCGGCGGGGGCGAGCCGGCCCAGAAGGTGCTGCCCGGCGACGCCCACCCGGGCGTGCGAACCCTGGAGAGCAGCGCCCTGCGCGTGCTGACCTCGGCCGCCTCGGCGCGAACCCTCATCCGGTCCCTGACGGTGACGCCGCGGGTGGTGACCCCGAACGGCGACCGCGTCAACGAGGCGGCCTCGGTGGACTACACCCTGACTCAGCTCCTGGAGCCCGTGCCGGTGACGATCGCGGTCTTCGACCTGGCGGGCCGGCAGGTGGCGGGGTGGAAGGGCGACAGGGGCAACGGGGCCCACTCGTGGCCGTGGAACGGGCGGGGCGGCGACGGACGGCCCCTGCCGCCGGGGAACTACATCGTGCGCGTCTCGGTGCGGGCCGACTCGGAGGACACCGAGCGGCTGGCCCTCGTGGCCGTGGCCTTCTGATGCCGGTGCGACTCGCCGCGATCGCAGGGACGAGGTCTTGCCGAAGGCGGCCCCGCCGATGGCTGGCGCTGGCCCTGGCGGCCGCCTGTGCGGTCTCCGGCGCGGCAGGGGCCGCCGAGTACGTCGTCCACTGGCCGACCCAGCTCGAGGACTGGCGCTTCCCGGCGGGCATGGTGGAGCTGGATCCCGCCGCCGGCACGATCCAGTTGAAGAGGTACCGGGGGCGCCACAACGCCGTGAGCGACGCGGCGCGGTTCAGCCACGCACTGGTGGACAAGTCGGTGCGCACCGGCGGCGTCCACCCCGAAAAGGTGGGATCGAACGCCGCCACGGGGTTCCGCGCCGCCGACGGGCGCCGCGCCACCTACTGGCGCCCGGACCCGGCCGACGACGTGGAGGACTGGTGGATCGAGGTCGACCTCGGGCGGGCCACGGCGGTGACCGACATCCGCCTCGTCTTTCCCGACGAGCCCGGGGCCCGCCCCTTCCGCGAGTTCACCCTCTTCGGGTCGGAGGGCCGGCGCACCGGCAGCCGCCAGGACGTGCACTTCTTCCGCATCCTCGGCGGCACCACCCGGCCGAACGCCGATACCGTCGTCGTCTACGACGTGCAGCCGGCCGTAAACGGGCTCGTCCGGGCCCTGCCCGACCCTACGGCGGCTCGCCGGTCCGAGACGGAGAGCACCCTGGACGTACTCCAGTACATCCGGTTCGTCGCCGACCGCAAGAGCGAGGACGCGGCCCTGGCGGAGATCGAGGTCTACACGCCGGGGGAGAACATCGCCCTGGGGACCCTCGACCGGCTGGGGAGCATCGTCGACATCCGGCAGCCCGGGGCCCGGCCCGAGCCGGCGACGATGGCCGACGGCACCATGAACGCCATGTGGGGCACGGCCTTCGCCGGCGCCGTCTGGGAGTGGGACCTCGGGGGGCTGTTCTGGGTGCGCCAGGTGATCCTGCGGGCCTCGGCCTGGGAGCACCGGGTGCGCTGGTACTCCACCCTCCTGGTGCAGATCACGCCCCATTCCCTGCGCCTCTCCGACGGCGCCGAAACCCTCACCGGCGAGATCGACTACGACGTGCTGTTCCCCACCGACCGGGACACCTTCGGCGCGACCCAGTCGGTGATGCCCCTGCAGGTCGACTACCGGTTCGCGCCGCGGCGGACGCGCTACCTGCAGGCCGACTGGGAGGGCTCGGGCCAGACGGGGTGGATCGGCGAGGCGATCATCCTGCCCGAGGGGCACGCGGCCGAGGTGCAGATGGTCTCGGACCTGATCGACCTGCGGCGGGAGGCGGGAGGGACGACCTCCAAGGTCATCCAGGGCCTGTCGTGGGAGACCGAGCCCCTGCCGGAGGGCGCCTACATCCGGGCCCGCACGCGCTCGGGGGGGACGGTCGTCGACTCGACGGTCTACTTCCACCAGGACGGACGCGAGGTCGATCGGGCCCTCTACGAGCAGCTGGAGAAGGTGAACCTGCACGGCCCGACGCAGACCTACCAGGTCCCGGGCCCCGACTGGAGCGGCTGGAGCAACTGGTACACCCTCCCGGGACAGGCCTTCCAGTCCCCGAGTCCGCGCCGCTACGTGCAGATGATGCTGGTCATCGGCTCCGGGAATCCGGAGACGACGCCCGTGGTCCGCTCCCTCTCCCTGCAGCACACCGAGGCGGTGCTCACCGACATCCGCGGCCTGCTGCTGCCGCGGGAGGTGCCGCCCGACGTGGACACCCTCTTCAGCCTCTCCCTGGCGCCGGACAGCCGCTCGGCGCGGGAACGCTTCAACCACATCCTGATCCTCACCCCGTCCCGGGCGCGGGCCGACGAGGTGCGACTGCACATCGGGGGGCAGGAGCAGGGCCCCGCGGCGTTCACCGCGCAGGCCCGCCCGCCCGACTCGCTGATCGTGCGCCACGAGGTCGTCCACGGCGAGCCGGTGCAGGTCGTCTTCCGCAGCCGCGTCCTCGGCAACGCCACGCGGGTCCCGGCGATGGTCGGGTTCAGCGAGTCGCCCTCGGAGCTGCCGGCCCTGTGGCAGCCGGTGAACGAGAAGGGGCCCTACTCGATGACGGTGCTGGTCCCCGCCGTGGCCGAGGGCACGGGCTACATCTCGGCCCTGGCGGTGACGCCGATCATCTCGCCGAACGACGACGGCATCGGGGACCGGGCGACGGTGCGCCTCTCCGTGCTCCGGGCCGAGTTGCTGCCGCCGGCCCCGGCGGCGTCGCTGGTCCGGGTGAGGATCCACGACCTGGCGGGGCGCCTGGTGGCCGACCTGTCCCCCGAGCCCGGCGCCGGCGCCGACCTGCTCTACCTCTGGGCCGGACGGGACCAGGCCGGGCGCCGGGTGCCGCCGGGGACCTACCTGTGCCGGGTGGAGGTGCGGGGCGACGCCGGCGGGGAGGTGGCGACGCGCGCGATCGGAGTCGCCTACTAATTGCCCGAAGGCCGCCGGCGCCAGATCGAGTTCGGGTACATCGACCGGGCCGAGCCGACCTTCACCGTCCGGGCCGTGGTCGCCGGCACCTGCCTGGCGGGCCTGCTGTCGGCCGGCGCGACCTACGGCACCTGCTACCTGCAGGGCTCCTTCATGGCCCTGGGCACCAGCACCGTGGGCGCCCTCTTCCTGCTGTTCCTGCTCACCGCCTGCGTCAACCCCCTCCTGCGCCTGGCGGTCCCGGCCCTTGCCCTGGGGCGCCGGGAGCTGCTGCTGGTCTACATCATGATGGTCATGGCGTCGCCCCTGGCCAGCTTCTTCGCCGCCGGCTTCGTCACCTTCGCCGGGGTCCCCCACTACTTCGCCACGCCGGAGAACGAGTGGGACGAGGTGGTGCGCCCGTACGTGCCCGACTGGCTGGTCCTCCAGGACCCGGCGGCGGTGCGGGCCCTCTACGAAGGGGCCGGCCAGGGGGATCCGATCCGCTGGGACGCCTGGGTGCCCGTGCTCGCCGCCTGGCTGCCCTTCCTGGCCGCCCTCTTCGTGGTCATGGTCGCCACGATGGCGATCCTGCGCCGGCAGTGGGCGGACCACGAACGGCTGATCTACCCGCTGACGGTCGTGCCCCTGGCGATGACGGAGCAGCGCAGCGGCCACGCCCTGGGTCCGTTCTTCAAGGATCCGGTCATGTGGGCCGGGTTCTGCGTCCCCGCCCTGTGGGGCACGCTGCACGGGCTCTACAACTACCATCCCGAGCTCTTCGTCCTGGCCCGGAACGTGGACATGCTGCACCTGAGGGTCCCCCTGTTCCGGGAGACGACGGAGCTGCTGTTCTTCTTCCGCTTCAACATCCTCGGGTTCTTCTACTTCCTGAAGACGGAGATCGCCTTCAGCCTGTGGTTCTTCAACCTCGTGGCCCACGGCCTGCGCGGCGTCTTCGGGGTCCTCGGCGTGACCGGCACGGAGCGCATCCTGGGCAGCGCCATCCGCGATCCGATCCTGGCCTTCCACTCCATGGGGGCCATGGCCCTGCTGTTCCTCGGCGGGGTGTGGGCGGCCCGGCAGCACCTGCGCCGGGTGCTGCGCAAGGCCTTCACCGGCGATCCCGAGGTCGACGACTCGGGCGAGATCCTGTCCTACCGGGCGGCGGTGGTCCTGGTCGCGGCGGGCAGCGTCGTGATGGGCTGGTGGCTGTGGCAGGTCGGCCTGCCGCCGGCGATGGTGCTCGCCCTGCTCTTCGTGTCGGCCCTGCTGATCGTCGGCTTCACCCGGGTCGTGGCCGAGAGCGGCCTGTCCGACGCCTCGCTGCCCGTCATCCCCGCCGGCGCGCTGGCGGTCACGGTCGGCTCGTCGGCCGTGGGCGCCCCCGGCCTGGCGGCCCTGGCCACGACCTACGTGTGGACGGCCGGGGTGCGCAGCTTCGTGATGACCTCCGCCGCCAACAGCCTCAAGCTGAGCGAGTACCTCGGCCGCGGCCGGCGGCCCCTGTTCTGGCTGATGGCGGCGGCCTTGGCCGTGGGCCTGGGCAGCGGCATCTGGACGATGATGGACCTGAGCCACCAGTACGGCGCCCTGAACCTGGCCCGCTGGTCCAAGCGGGCGGGGTTCGATCACATGGGCCAGCTGATCCAGACCCCCCAGGCGGCCAGCCTCGACGGCTGGGTCCACATCGGGATCGGCGCCGCGGTGATGGCGGCCCTGACGGCCGCCCGCTGGCACTACACCTGGTGGCCCCTGCACCCCCTGGGCTACCCGATCGGCCCGATCTGGATCATGGACCACTTGTGGTTCAACATGTTCCTGGCCTGGTCGATCAAGGTCCTGGTCCTGCGCTACGGGGGGGTCTCCCTCTACCGGAGGACGCGGCCGTTCTTCTTCGGCCTGATCCTCGGACAGCTGACCCCCGGCGGGGTGTTCCTCTTCGTCGACCACTTCACCGGCATGGTGGGCAACGTGATCTTCTGGGGGTAGGCCCGGCCCCGGAATCGGGACCGCTGACCGCCGCTACGGCCGGTCTCCTCGATCGGCGGGCCGAGCCCGGCGGCGTCCCCGGCCGCGGCGGCCCCCATGCCTGCCGGCGGGTGGATTGTCATATAATCTCGGCGACTCGAGACCGGCGTCGGGGAGGGGCGGATCGGCATGCGATCAGGGGAAGGCAGCCAGGAGGGACAGGAGGGGACGGTGGTCGTGGCGCCGGCGGCGGTCGGGCGCCAGCTCGTGCGCGCCTCCCTGCCCTTCGCGCCGGGAGAGCTGCCCGACGGCCAGGGACTGATCCTGCGCGGGGCCCGGGACACGGTCCGCCCTGCCGTGCGTGTCCTCACCCGGCACCCGGCCCCGGAGGGCGTCGACGGCGGCGCCCGGCGGGCGCTGGTCACCTTTCCCCGGGACTTCCGGGACGGGGAGCCGGTCTCCTTCGAGATGGCCGCGGACGGTCGCCCGCCGGAGGGGCCGATCCCTTCCGGCCAGGCCGCCGACGTCGAGCTGGACGGGGACGACCTGCGCGTACGCTGCCCCGGCGGGCCTCCCCTGACCCTGCGCTTCCTGGCGCCGCCGCGGTCGGCAACGGCCGCTCCCCGGGTCGAGGCCGTGGAGGAGAATCCCTGCTTCCACTGGCAGCGGATCCACCTGCCGGACCCGGCCTGGCCGCGGGTCCTGGAGGTCCGGCGCGACGCTCTCGGAGGGCTGGTCGTCGTGGCCCACCTGCAGCGCCTGGACGCCGGGGACGGCTCCCCGCCGGACCTGGGCTGGGAGATCCGCGGGCCGGCGGCGGAAGCCGAGCTGCGCGCCGGCGGGACCCGCCGGCCTCTCACCGCCGGGGGAGAGGCCCACGCCTTCGGACGGAGCGCCACCTGCGAGGTGGCCGCCGACGGCTGCAGCATCGACCACCCGACGGCGGCGTCCCGGCGCGCCGGCCGCGTCGAGGCGCGGCTCGAGGGCGGTCGGCTCGAGTACCTCTACCGGTGCTGCCGGGTCGGGGAGGGGGTGCCGATGCAGCCGACCTCCTGGCGGCGGGTGGAGGTCTGCCTGGGGCCGGAAGGCCTGGCGCCGCTGACCCCGACCCTGGAGTCTCCCCACGAGGTGAGGGTGGCCCCCCGCAGGTGGGACGCCCTCTACGACACCGGCGAGCCGATGGACCTGTCGGGGGCGCCGGCCCTGGCCGACCTGGTCGCCTGCCACCACGACGCCGTCGTCCGCAGCGTCGCCGTGGGCGACGAGTGGGGTCACGTCACCTCCTACGACGACGACGCCGGGCACGGCCCGCCGCTGGGCATGGCCCGCCTGAACCACTGCGCGCCGATCTTCTTCGAGGGCTGGCGCAGCGGCGACCGCCGCCTCGTGGAGGCCGCCGTGTCCTGGTGCGACGGCTTCCACGACCTGGGGATCTGGTGGGGCCCGGACGACCCGGGGGGGACGCGCTACCCCAACAGCGCCGGCCCGGAGCGCGGCAACCAGTCCGTCTCCTTCTGCACCAAGGGCTACGACGCCTTCTTCCTGGCCTGGGAGCAGACCGGGGACCCGCGCATGGAGGCGGCCCTGGAGGCCCAGGTCCGCTACGCCGCGGCCAGTCTCCACGCCGACGACGGCGAGTGCCGCAACGTCGGCGACGTGCGCGACTTCGCCCGCCTCTACCGCTACACGGGGGAGACGCGGTACCTCGACGAGGCCCTGCGCCTGTTCCGCGAGCTGCGCTCCCGCCTGTCCACCGGGGACCTCTTCGACCAGGGGGGCAAGCCCCTCGACCCGGACCCGCCGTTCATCGCCAGCGACGCCGACGGCGCGCCGGTGGGCTACGCCAAGCCCTACATCATCGGCTACGCCCTGGCGGGTCTGCCGGAGCTGTCCCGCGTGGCGCCCGGGGAGCCCAGGCTGCGCGACGTGGTCGCCGCGGTGGCCGATTTCCTGGCCGCCAGCGTCGACCCCCTCGGGGGCTGGCGCTACCCGCACCCGCGGTCGCCTTCGGTCATACTGAACCAGGCCCCCGAGCACGCCTGGCAGATCGTCCAGGCGGACCGGCTCCTGGGGGCGTCGCCGCGGCACCTGGACGCGGTCGAGGCCGTCCTGCGCCAGCGCCTGCACGGCTGGAGTCACACGGGGCGGATGCCGGCGTCCCTCGGCTGCTGGGAGCTGGCCAGCGGGCTGGTCGACGACGCCGGGCAGCTGCGCGAGCGCTACCGCCGGCCCAAGGACCGGGACCCCCGCCGCGACTACACCGAGGGAGAGCTGCACAGCGGCATCGTTCCCCCCGAAGGGGTCGTCTACGTGCCCGAGATCCTGGCCTTCTACCTGCAGCACCGGCCCGCGTCTCGCCTGCTGGCGCCGCCCGGCCCTGCCGAG
>CAZEHQ010000151.1:0-11420 GCA_964512165.1 uncultured Gemmatimonadaceae bacterium
TTCCACCTCTACGGGGCTGCCCGCCTCTACGGGTACCGCTTCGTCTGAGGGGCCGACCCGCCGGCTGCAGCCCCGACGCGAGCTGGGGCCGGGGTGCGCCTGACCACCGTGGGAACGGCCGGGCTCACTGGCGCCTCATAGCTTGTAACGGATCGAGATCGACGGCGGCCCCTGAGAGAGGGAGGAGTTCATGCACGGGAGACGGACGGTCCTGGGAACCTGCCCTCGCGGCCCGGGGGTCTCCCGGACGCCGCTGCGGCTCCTGCCCCTGATCCTCGCCCTCGGCTGCGGCCGCGAGCCGGTGGAGGACCTGCCCCCCGTGGCGCCGGAGACGGCGCGGCTGGTGAGCACGGTGACCTCGGGCACGGTGCCGTCCCGCGGCGAGGTCCGGGTCCACTTCGTCAAGCGGGTGGTCGACGCCGGCCTCGTCGGTCACACCCTCGAGAAGCGGGTCTTCGCCTTCACCCCGGACATCGACGGCACCGCCCGCTGGGAGACGCCGCGGGAGCTGGTCTTCCGCCCCAACCGGCCCCTGCCCGCGCGCCGGGCCTACCGGGGCCGCCTGGACCTGGGGGCGCTGCTGCCGGACCGCCCCGACCTCGAGCCCCTGGAGTTCGACTTCACCGTCGCCGGCCGCGAGATCCTCTCCCTCGAAGGCGACTTCGACCTGCAGACCGTGGGCGACCCGAAGTACCTGATCTACCGGGGCCGCCTGGAGCTGACCGAGCCGGCGGATCTGGAGGCCGTGCGCAGGGCCGCGGCCCTGCGCCGGGGGGAAGACCCGCTGCCCCTCGCCTGGGAGGCGGACGAGAAGGGCCGGGTCTTCACCTTCACCAGCGCCGTCATGAAGCGGGACACCACCGATCAGCGCTACGTCTTTTCCGTGGACCACGAGGAGCTGGAGATCTCCCACCCGTACGAGCGGGTGATCCCCCTGGCGCCGCTGCAGGAGATGCGCCTGGAGAAGGTGGACAAGGACGAGGACGGGGACGCGCCCCGCCTGGTGCTGGTGTTCTCCGACGAGCTGGACCCGCGCCAGGACATGGAGGGGCTGGTGCAGGCGCAGCCGGCGGCGGGGCTGCGCCTGAAGGCGTCGGGCAAGGAGATCCTCGTGGACGGGGAGTTCGTCCACGGCCGCGGGTACGAGCTGGTGGTCCATCCCGGCATCCGCAGCCGCTGGGGCACGCGCACGGGCGAGACCGTGCGCCGGGAGATCGGGTTCTCCGACCGCAAGCCGAAGCTGCGCTTCGCCCGCGACGGCGTCTTCCTGCCGTCGTCCCGCGACCGGCGGCTGCGCTTCGCCACCCTCAACCTGGGGCGGGTCCATCTGGAGGTGAAGAAGGTCTTCGCCGACAACCTGGGGCCGTTCCTGCAGAGCGAGAGGCTCACCAGCGGCGCCGACCGGCGGCGCCACTTCCGCGGCTACAACGTCCGCCGCGTGGGGGTGCGCGTCGCCCTCGACACCCTGCGGATCCCCGACCAGCGCAACGACTGGCTGGAGCACGAGCTGGACCTGGGGGACCTGATCGCCGAGGGGGAGCGGGGCCTGTTCCTCGTGGAGCTGCGCTTCGACCAGGAGGACATGCTCTACGATGCCGCCGCCGGCGCCGAGGAGATCCGCCGGCACTACGACCCGCGGGGGCGCGGACGCCGGCGGGGGCGCGACTCCTACTCGGACCCGGCCTCGGAAGGCTACGCGCGCGTCCACGGCCGGGCGGCCAAGGCCGTCATCGTCAGCGACATCGGCCTGACCTGGAAGCGCGGCCACGACCAGCACCTCGTGTACGCCACCCGCATCGACGACGGCCGGCCCCTCTCCGGCGTCGAGGTGACCCTGCGCACCTACCAGAACCAGATCGCCGGCACGGCGGTCACCGACGGCCGCGGGCTGGCGCGCTTCGACGGCGTCGCCGGCGAGATCTTCTACGTCGAGGCCGAGCACCGGGGGCAGCGCAGCCTGATCAAGCCCGGCGACATGGCCTGGAACCTGTCGACCTTCGACGTGGGCGGCGCCGAGGACCGCCCGGGGCCCCGCGCCTTCATCTACACCGAGCGCGGCGTCTACCGGCCCGGGGACCGGATCAACCTCTCCGTCGTCGCCCGGCACCCGGACTACACCTTCCCCGACGACCATCCCGCCGCCTGCCGCATCTTCAACCCGCAGAACCAGATGGTCTTCGAGCAGGTGCGCCGCGGGGCCCGCGAGGGCCTCTACACCTTCTCCTTCTCCACCGGACCCGACGACCCCACGGGCAACTGGCGGGCCCGGGTGCGCATCGGCGACAGCACCTTCGACCACGTCCTCAAGATCGAGACCGTGGTCCCCTTCCGGCTCAAGACCGAGATCGCCGCCGACGGGGACCGCCTGGGGAGGGAGGACGAGGTCCTGAGGGCGGACCTGCGCAGCGCCTACCTGTTCGGCGCGCCGGCGGCGGGGCTGCGGGCGCAGCTGAGCGTCTCCCTGCGGAGCGCGCCGAAGAGCTTCCCGCGCTACGAGGGGTTCACCTTCGCCAACGAGGCCGTCGAGTACCGGCCCGTGAGCGCCGTGATCTTCAAGGGTTCCCTCGACGCCGAGGGCAAGGCCCGCGCCGAGTGGACCCTGCCCGACCTGTCCGGCGCGCCCTCGGCGGTGGAGGCCCTGCTCAGCGCGCGGGTCCTGGAGAAGGGGGGGCGCCCCAACCACGGCCGGCAGCGGATCCCCATCGACCCCTACGACCGCTACGTGGGGCTGAGGAAGCCGGACCTCGACTACGGGTACGCGCGCGTCGGGGCGCCGGTGGCGATCCCGGTGGTGGTGGCCGACGCCGACGGCAACCCCGTGGCCGGCCGCGGCCTGCGCTGCCGCGTCTACCGGGGCACCACCCACTGGTGGTGGGAGTACGAGAGCCGCGCCGCCTTCCGCCGGCGCTTCAAGAGCGACCGCCGCACCGAGCGGGTCTCGGAGGAGCGCATCGTCTCGGCCCTGACGCCGGTGGACCTGCGCTTCGTGCCGGAGGAGCGGGGGCTCTACCTCATCGAGGTCGCCGACGACGGCGACCGGGGCCATGCCGCCGCCTTCTTCGTGAACGCCTACCACTGGGGCGGCACGCCGGGGGGCGAGGGCAGCGAAGGGGTGGTGGTCCTCAAGACCGACCGCGAGCGCTACGAGCCCGGCGACGAGGCCCTCGTCCGCTTTCCCGTGCCCGGCGAGGGCTCGGTCCTGTTCTCCGTGGAGCAGGGCGGACGCGTCCTCGACTCGCGGTGGTACCGCCTCGACGGCCGCCGCGAGGAGGCCAGCATCCCGGTGCCGGTCACCGCCGACATGATCCCCACGGCGTACGCCAGCGTCTCCCTCATCCAGCCCTACGACCAGACCCGCAACGACCGGCCCCTGCGCCTCTACGGCGTCGTCCCCATCGAGGTCCGCGACCCGGAGACGCGCCTCGACTTCGACATCCACCTGCCGGAGCCGCTGCGCCCGGGCGAGCCCTTCGAGGTGGCGGTGCAGGCTTCCGCCGACTCCGCCGCCTTCACCCTCGCCGTGGTCGACGAGGGACTGCTGGCCCTGACCGACTTCCCCACTCCGGACCCGTGGACGGCGTTCTTCCGCAAGCGGCGGTTGTCGGTGAGCACCTTCGACCTCTTCGGCCACGTCATCGGCGCCGCCCGGGGCGACCCCTTCCGCGTCTTCGCCATCGGCGGCGGCATGGCCGCCAAGCGGGCCGGACGGGAGGAGGAGGCCCGCCGCCGCCGCTTCCCCGCCGTCTCCATGTTCGCCGGCCCCCTGAGCACCGACGCCTCGGGCCGGGCCCGCGTGCGCTTCGTCATGCCCAACTACGTCGGCGCCGTGCGCGCCATGGTGGTGGGCGCCCGGGGGAAGCGCTTCGGCCGCGCCGAGCGGACGGCGGCGGTGAAGAGCGACCTCATGGTGCTCTCCACCCTGCCGCGGGTCATCGGCCCCGGGGACCGCGTCGAGGTGCCGGTCACCCTCTTCGCCATGGCCGACAGCCTCGGCGCGGTGGAAGTCTCCATCAAGGTGGAGGGAGCTCTGGAGCTGGCCGGCGAGGGGCGTCAGCGGCTCGAGCTCCGCGGCCCGGGGGAGCGGGACCTGACCTTCGAGCTGGAAGCCGCCGCGGCCGTGGGGCCGGCGAGGGTTGTGGTGGAGGCGCTCTCGGCCTCGGGGGCGCGCGCCTCGCGGCGGACCGACCTCGAGGTGCGGGCCTCGTCGCCGCCGGTCTACGAGAGCGACGAGCGCGAGATCCGGCCCGGGGAAACCCTCACCTTCACGGTGCCCGACAAGGGCCTGCCGGGCACCAACCGCGCCCGGATCAGCGTCCGCCGCCGCCCCGGCTTCAACTTCGACAACCAGATGCTCGGCCTCGTGCGCTACCCGTACGGCTGCCTGGAGCAGATCGTCTCCTCCGTCTTTCCCCAGCTCTACCTGAAGGACCTGGTCGACCTGAAGCCGGAGGAGCGCCGCATCGTCGCCGCCGACATCGACGAGCGCGTCAACGAGGCGATCCGGCGGCTGCGGCGCTACCGGCTGCCCGACGCCTCCTTCAGCCTGTGGCCGGGGCAGCGACAGCCCTCGGCCTGGGGCAGCACCTACGCCGGCCACTTCCTCATCGAGGCCCGCGGCCTCGGCTACCACGTGCCCGAGGAGTTGTTCCAGGGATGGCTGCGTTACCAGCACGCCCGGTCCCACCTGACCCGGGACCCGCTGAAGGTGCGCGTCTACCGCGTCTACCTGCTGGCCCTGGCCGGCGACCCCGCCCTCGGCGCCATGAACCTGCTCAAGGAGAACGAGCTGGGCAGCATGACCGACCTCGACAAGTGGCTGCTGGCCGCCGCCTACCACCACGCGGGGATCGCCGAGACGGCCGGCGAGATCGCCCGCGGCGCCGGCGTCGACGTCGAGGACTACCGCGAGCCGGGCCACACCTACGGCTCGCGGCTGCGCGACCGGGCGCTGATCCTCGACGCCCTGGTCTCCTTCCGGCGCTGGGGGGCGGCGGACGACCTGGCGGTGCAGGTGGCCCAGGGCGTCACCCGGGGCTGGCACTCCACCCAGACCACGAGCATGGCCCTGGTGGCCCTGGGCAAGTACGACCGCGCCCTGCGGGGCGGCGGGTCCCCGGCGCCTCTCACCGGAACGATCCGCCTGCCCGGCGGTGAGCCCGTGCCCTTCCGCACCGAGTCCCTCGGCTGGCAGGTGGAGATCGACAGCGGCTTCGGCGGCCCGGTGGAGGTGCGCCTCGACTCGGCCGCCGCCGTGGAGCGCGCCTTCGCCGCCCTCGACTGGGAGGGCGTGCCGCTGCGGGGGGAGGTGGGCGACGAGGAGGGCCGCATCCGGCTCGCGGTTCGGTGGCTCGACGAGGACGGCATGCCGATCTCGCCCGACACCCTGGCCCAGGGCACCGCCTTCTGGGGCCACATCCGCGTCGAGAGCCGCAGCCCCCACCACGGCCTCGAGGAGGTCGCCCTCACCCAGTTGCTGCCGGCCGGGTGGGAGGTCGAGAGCCCCCGGCTCCACTCCGGGACCCGGCCCCCGTGGATGAAGAAGTGGCGCCTCGACGCCGAGGAGCACCTCGACGTGCGCGACGACCGCGTCGACTGGTTCTTCGACCTGCCCCGCAAGGGCCGGGCCCTCGACTTCGCCTTCAGGCTCAACGCCGTGACCCGGGGGACCTTCGCCCGGCCGCCGACCCAGGTGGAGGCCATGTACGACCGCGACTTCCGCGCCCGCAGGGCCGGCGGCACGGTCGTGGTGGGGCCGTGACCCGCCTGCGCGGCCGGCGCCTCGCCGCCCTCCTGATCGCCGCGCCGGTCCTCGGCCTGGGGGCGTACTTCCTCCGGCCCCTGCCGCGGCCCCTGTTCCCGCCGGACTACAGCACCCTCGTCGTCGACCGCGACGGCCGGCTCCTGCGCGCCTTCCTCAACGACGGGCAGCAGTGGTGCTTCCCGCCCGATACCCGCCTCGCCGTGCCCGCCAAGCTGAGGGCCGCCGTCCTCCACTTCGAGGACCGCCGCTTCGACCGCCACTTGGGAGTGAGCCCGCTGGCGCTGGCCCGCGCCCTCTATCAGAACGCGGCGGCGGGGGAGGTCCGCAGCGGCGCCAGCACCCTCACCATGCAGGTGGCGCGGCTCATGCGCCCCAAGCCGCGCAGCTACCTCAACAAGGCCCTCGAGACCCTGCAGGCCGTCAGGATCGAGCTGCAACGCGACAAGGACGAGATCCTGCGCCTCTACCTGGACCACGCGCCGTACGGCGGCAACATCGTCGGCTACCAGGCCGCGGCGGTCCGCTACTTCCGCAAACGGCCGCAGGAGCTGACCTGGAGCGAGGCCGCCACCCTCGCGGTGCTGCCGAACGCGCCGGGACTGGTCTCGCCCACGGCCGACCCGCGGCGCCTGGAGGCGAAGCGGAACCGGCTGCTCGCCGGCCTGCACCGGGCCGGCCACTTCGGCGCCGAGACCCTGGCCCTGGCCGCCGCCGAGCCGGTGCCGTCGAGGGTTTGGTCCTTTCCCGTGGCGGCGCCGCACCTGTCGAGGGCGCTGAAGGGCCGCCACCCGGGTAGACGGATCCGCACCACCTTGGACACCGGCTTGCAGCGCGAGCTGGAGGCCCTGGTGGCGCGGCACCTGGGCTACCTCGACCACCTGGGTATCGGCAACGGCGCCGCCCTGCTGGTGGAGACCGGCAGCGGCGAGGTCCGCGCCTACGTCGGCTCGCGGGACTTCTTCGACGCCGAGCACCGGGGGCAGGTGGACGGCGTCGTGGCGCCGCGCTCCTCGGGATCGCTGCTCAAGCCCTTCCTCTACGCCCTCGCCATGGACGAGGGCCTCATCCTGCCGCGGACCCAGGTCAAGGACGTGCCCACCTTCTACCAGGGCTTCTCCCCCCGCAACGCCGACGAGAGCTACGACGGCCTGGTGCGCGCCGAGGAGGCCCTGGTGCGATCCCTCAACGTCCCCGCCGTGCGGCTGCTGCGGCGCTACGGCCTGTTCAACTTCCACCGCTTCCTCCAGGACGCCGGCCTCTCCACCCTGGTGCGCACCCCCGACGACTACGGCCTGCCGCTGATCCTCGGCGGCGCCGAGGTCACCCTGTGGGACATGGCCCGCCTCTACCGGGGCCTGGCGCGGGGAGGCCGGGTCGAGCCCCTGCGCTGGCTGCGCGGGGCGGGGGAACCGGGGCCGTCGCCGGCCCCCCTCTTCAGCGCCGGCGCCGCCTGGCTCGTCCTGGAGACCCTGCGCGAGGTGCGGCGCCCGGGGGTGGAGTACTACTGGCACCAGTACGAGGACCAGTGGCCCCTGGCCTGGAAGACCGGCACCAGCTACGGCCAGCGCGACGCCTGGGCCGTGGGGGTCAGCCCCTCGTGGACGATCGCCGTCTGGCTCGGCAACTTCAGCGGCGAGGGCAACCCCGCCCTGAGCGGCGCCGTCGCCGCCGGCCCCCTGCTCTTCGATATCTTCCAGCGCGCGCCCCGGGACCGCGGCCGGGCCTGGTTCCCCCGCCCCGGGGCGGAGCTGGCCGCAGTCGACCTCTGCCTCGACAGCGGCCGCCCCGCCAACCCCCACTGCCCCCGGCCGGCACCGGCCTGGAGGCCCCGCCACATGCGGCCCATGCAGCGCTGCTCCTTTCACGGCGGCGTGGTCCTCAACGGCGCCGGGACCCGCCAGGTCTGCTCCCTGTGCTGGGAGCCGGGCGACCACCGACCGGGGCGGCAGACCGTCTACCCGGCCGAGGTCGTGCAGTACCTGCGGGAGCGGGGGCAGGCTCTGCAGGCCCCGCGGCCTCACAAGGAGGACTGTCCGGCGCAGGTCGAGGCGCGGCCCCTGCAGGTCCTCTACCCGACGCCGGGGGCGCGCCTGCAGATCGGCCGCGACTTCGACGGCCAGCGCCAGCGGATCGTCCTGCGCGCCGCTCACGGCGACGGCGGGCGGGCGTTGTTCTGGTACGCGAACCGCCGCTTTCTCGGCCGCACGGTGGATGAGCACCGGCTGGCGGTGTCGCTGGACCCGGGGGCGTACGCGCTGGAGGTCGTCGACGCCCACGGCTTCCGGGACGGGGTGGGGTTTCGGGTGGTTAGGTAGGGGTCCTCAGCTTTCAGCGTGTACCGGCTCGACGCCCGCTGACATCGACCGGGGAATCGCCATCCCGGCGGAGGGGGGACCCGTCGAGCAGCTCACCGACGATCCGGCCGGGGACGAGGACCCGGGCTGGGCGCCCTTCTGGGCGCCGGGCAGGATCAGGGGGCGAAGGCCCGGCTCCCCTTGCGGTCCCCGGCATCGATGCGGTCGAGCTTCTCGCTCAGGGCGATCATCACCTCCTGCGTCTCCGTCACGCGCGACTCCAGCGCGGCGAGGCGATCTCCGAGGCTCGAGGAACCCGACGCGGAGAGCCGGCGGACGAGGTAGACGGCCACGGAGCCGAGGGTCAGTCCCAGAAGGCCGACGCCGAGCACCATCAGCCAGTCGTCCTCTCCCGCCACCGGACCGATCCGGTACGGAAACTCCCCGTACCGCAAGCCGAACGGGCCCGGCGCCCCGGTCTCCAGGGCAGCCCCGGCGCTGGCTGTCTGGTTCAGCATCCGGTCCAACCCGGATGCGTGGGGGCGCCCCGCGGCTCTCTCGATCGCCGAGATCCATTGCTCCGGGTGGTCCCTGAGCCAGCGATCCAGGTAGGCCTCCATGGCACCCGCGTCGAACCCCGCCGACCAGTCCTCCGGCGCCAGCACGAGCCGCCCGACCCGCCCGTCCCTCATCATCTTGAGCGTCACCGGGGGCCCCCAGGGGACCCAGGAAGCCATCGAGACCCCGTGCAGGGGCGAAGGCCTCGGGCCGCGGAAATCCGCCTGTAGCCCATCGCCGTCGACGACGACCACGTCGAAACCGATCGCCATGCCGCCTTCGAGGCGGACCGGCCTGGAAGGAAGGGGGTGCATCACCGAGGGACCGGTCCGCGGATAGATCGGCTCCGAGGACCGGACCTGCAGGCTCCACTCGTAGGTGGTGAGGTCGCCCCGGCGCTGCCAGGCCCCGAGCGATCTCCTGTCGCTCCGGAGGTTGCGGTGGACGCCTCTCCTGTCGAAGGAGGGATAGGTCTCGTGTCCCGGCACAAGGGCGTACTGGACCGTAGGGCGTTCCTCCTCCTGCAGGGCCGAGACGTAGATCTCGCAGGCGTCCGTCCGGTGCATGGCGCCTGTCGGATGGAGCACATCGTCGCGCACCTCCACGGCCACGTGCAGCAGCTGCTCCTCGGGATCGTACCCGACCCGGAAGGAGGGGCTGAGATCCTCGCTGGTGCCGAGGTCCGCCCCCTCCGTGTCGGTGGCGCCGTAGGCGCCGAACTCGTTCCGGATCGGCAGGGCCGGCATGTCGCGGGGCCAATCGGAGAGGTCCCCGTCCACGGTGATGCCCGTGACCGGCAGGGCCAGGGCCAGGTGGTCGGGCAACCCGGCCTCCGCGGAGAGGGGCGGACCGGCGGCGGTCAGCCACGCCAGGACGGCGGCGAAGGGGAGGGGACGGGGTCTGGCCATGGTTGTTCTCCGGGTGGTCATCTCGTCGGTCCGCAGCGGAGCCGGTGCAGCCTGGCTGCCAATACCTATCCTGCAATCCTGCAGGTCGGTCAAGTGCTGATCGCGGTCAATGGCCCTGGGCGAAGAGCTGGTCGGCCTGCCCAAGGGCCGCCGCTGCGGCCTGGTTCCAGCTGCAGCCGGGGTTGGCGCGCGTGGAGGTGGTCGCGCTGACGGGCCAGCGGGTGGCGGTCCTGCACGAGGGCCAGCGGAAGGCGGGTCTGCACCGCCTGCGCCGGGACGGGGTGGGGTCTCTGGTGGTGCGGTAGTCTGACTTGGTGAGTACCATAGGTCTGATCAGGTTCCATATCCCGGAGGTTGACCTGAGTGAATACACCCATCCAGCGCGACGACCTGGACCGGGGAGAAGTCGACTTCTCTGACGTGGCCTCCGGCCGGCGGCTGCCGCCGGTGCACCCTGGGGAGATTCTGCGCGAGGAGTTCCTGGAACCGATGGAGATCAGCGTGTACCGGCTCGCCCAGGCGCTCAAGGTTTCGCGACCGAGGCTGAACGATGTCGTGCTCGGACGGCGAGGAGTCACGACGGACACCGCTCTGCGCCTGGGCCGCTACTTCGGCACGACGCCCCAGTTCTGGATCAATCTCCAGACCCGCTACGATCTCGAGGTCGCGGAGCGCACGACCCTGCGCCAGATCGAGCGGGAGGTGGAGCCGCGGAGGGCGGTCGAAGCCTGATACCACATGACCCGGAACACGAACAACGAATCCTACATCGCCGCTTGGCGGGAGCGCCTGCGCCGTGAGACCGCGGAGCTGGACAGGGCGCTGGCGGAGGCCCGCGCCAAGGCGGAGGACTGTGCCGCGCTGCTGGCGGGGCGGTTCGGGGCCTCCGAGGTGTATCTCATCGGCTCCGTCGCGGGGACCGGGCGCTTCCACGAGAGATCCGACATCGACCTCTGCGTGTCGGGCCTCGACTCGCATCGCTACCTCCAGGCCCTGTCCGCAGCGGCTGAGACCGCCGGGCGGGACGTCGACCTCATCCTGCTCGAGGAGGCGCCGCCGGAGCTGGTCCGCCGCACGAAACGGGAAGGAGTCCTGCTCCATGGGCGCCAGGAAGTTCCTGCTTCTCAAGGCTGACATCGACCGGGAAATGGCGCAGGTCGAGCGCCTGCTCGAGGAGTCCCGAAGCGATCTGGGGGGCGTGGGCGGAGTGCCTAGCCGCCTGGAAGTGCGCGGGGTGGCGAGCGTACTGCACGACTTCTACTCGGGCGTCGAGCGCGTCTTCGAGCGCATCGCGCTGGAGCTGGATGGGGAGCTGCCTCGGGGCGGCGACTGGCACAACCAGCTCCTGAACCGGATGGAGGAAGAAGTCGAGGGGGTCCGCCCCCGGGTCCTGACCTCCGACCTCGCGGAACGGCTGCGGCCGTTCCTGCGTTTCCGGCACCTGTTCCGGAACATCTACGGCGGACAACTGCGCTGGGAGCGAAGCACCGAGCTCCTTGCAGAGGCGGATAAAGTGTGGCCGCTCCTGGAGCAGCAGATGCAGGAGTTCAAGGGCGTGCTGGGGCAGCTTCACGACGGCTGCCAGTGAAGGATTCCCCTCGTCCAGCGGCCCAGTCGGTCCACCCCGCTTGGCATGCAGCAGCGCCTGGGATGTTCCCATTGAGTAAATTTACTCAGTAGCGTAATTTCCCGGGCATGGAGTCCTTCCAGCGCCCCCAGGTCGACACCCTCGTCGAGCGGCTGGCCGAGCCCGTCCGCCACATCATCGCCCTCTTCGGGCCGCGCCAGACCGGCAAGACCACCATCGCCCGCCAGGCCCTGGCGCGGACCGATCTGCCCAACCGCTACCTGGCCGAGGACGAACCGGACTCTACCGAGCCCTCTTTCCCGTACGACGAG
>CAZEHQ010000152.1:0-449 GCA_964512165.1 uncultured Gemmatimonadaceae bacterium
GCCTTCGCCTATGAAGGAACACTCGTCGGCATCGCCGCGGAACGCCCACGGCAACTCTCCCAGAGCGGAGCCTCGGTAAGGAACCACTCCCTCACCAACGGCATCCCTGAAGAGGAAGTGAAGGCGAACCTCCCCAGCAGCTTCGCAGTCCCAGATTTCGGTTTGAGACTTCGCGTCTCGTGCAGTCAGGAGGTAGTCGTCTGACCGAGCGGCGTAGACCGCGACATTCCGGACGCGGTTACCGTGGACGCGCACCTGTAGCCTGGGTGGTAGGTCACCCTCCGACACGTTCAGGTGATGTGCGATATGTTCCGCCGAAATGGATTCGGGAAGCCGGATCCTGGCACCGAGCCGCCAGCCGACCGCAGTCCTGCGCAGAAACCGCTCGACGCGAAAATCATGGGCTGGGGGCGTGACCTGCTCAGCTTCCCGGAGCAGGCTTCTCAGAA
>CAZEHQ010000152.1:547-11318 GCA_964512165.1 uncultured Gemmatimonadaceae bacterium
GAGCCTCGCCTTGGAGATCAAGCACCGCCTGGAGATCAAGCACCGACACGATCAGATCAGCTGCCAATCGGAACACGTAATCCCTGCGCAGCGTCGGCGGGCGGAGCAGGTGCTGCCAATCCTGAGCCAGATCAATGGGGTCGGCAACGAACTGCCGGTACTCGGCAGTGTGCTTGAGGACTGCGCGCAGGTACTGCGCTACCCTGCTGTCCGCGTCCCCGACGAGACCCAGCGGCAGCCCGCCCTGACAAGCGAACGTGCCGAGATAGCGGATTGAGGTAGGCAATTTGACTAGATCGACCTGCCACCACCCAAGGGATGCCCGCACGGACTCGTAGAGATCGGGATAGTGAATGCGCCACCCAATGGACTTCAGCAGCGGGTCCCAAGCCCAATGGCGCCCGTCGTACTTCCGCTGCCACCACTCCGCCGCGTAGAGGACGAATGCCCTGACCGGCCAGTTGGCAATCTTGCTGCCATAGGGAGAGGAGCTATTCAGCACCTCGGAGAGGGAATCGAACTCCTCAGCCTTGCATCGATAGGCGTAGAGCGGGCGGCCATCCGGGCGCTCCAGTTCGCGACGCTTCAGGAACTCGTCAATCCAAGAGGCTGTATCCCGCGACATGAGTGCTCCTTCGTTGTGCTCGAATCCCGTCAGCTAGCTCCGTGGGACACCCGATCCTACGCGATCCGGTACGGCACCTCCCGCCCTTCCAGCCCGGCCACCAGGTTGTCCACGGACATGCTCGACATGGCGTCCCGGGTCTGGCGGGTGGCCGACCCCAGATGCGGGAAGATCACCAGGTTCTCCTGCGCCAGCAGGGGATGGTCGCGCGGCAGCGGCTCCGGGTCCGTCACGTCGGTGGCCGCGGCGTGCAGGTGCCCGGCGCGCAGCGCCTCGAGGACCGCCTCCTGGTCCCAGACCGGCCCCCGGGCGGCGTTGACGAGGACCGCCGTCGGCTTCATGAGGGCGATCTCCCGGGAGCCGATGAGGCCGCGCGTCTCCTCGGTGAGGGGGCAGTTGAGGGTGACGAAGTCGGACTGCTCCAGCAGCTCGTCGAGGGAGAGGTAGCGGGCGCCCAGCTCCCGCTCGGCGCGCTCGTTGGGGTTGCGGTTGTGGTAGAGGATCTCCATGTCGAAGCCCGCCGCCCGCCGGGCGACCTGGTAGCCGATGCGGCCGAGGCCGACGATGCCGAGGGCGGCCCCCGTCACCTGCTGGCCGAGGAGGATGGCGGCGTCGTAGTGGGTGAACTCCGGGCCGCGGGCGAAGTGGTCGCCGCGGATGGCGTTGCGCGCCGCCGCCAACAGCAGGGTCCAGGTCAGGTCGGCGGTGGCCGCGTCGAGCACGCCCGGGGTGTTGCCCACGGGGATG
This sequence comes from uncultured Gemmatimonadaceae bacterium, assembly GCA_964512165.1. Classification (GTDB taxonomy): domain Bacteria; phylum Latescibacterota; class UBA2968; order UBA8231; family UBA8231; genus UBA8231. Next base: position 1,920 of record CAZEHQ010000152.1, read on the forward strand.
CCGAGGGAGCGGGCCCCCTCCAGGTCGATGTGGTCGCAGCCGACGCCGAAGTTGCTGACGATCTTCAGCCTCGGGCAGCGGGTCATCAGTTCCTTGCTCACCCACATGTGGCTGTACACGTAGATGCCGTCGAGGGCGCCGTAGTCGACGCCGGGCGGCGGCTCCTCCTCGCGCCACCAGTCCAGCTCGCAGTGGGCCTCCTCCAGCAGGCGCATGACGGTCTCGTAGGGCTCCACGTCCGACTGCATCAGGATCCGCCAGGGCATAGGTCTTCTACCTCCTCACGTCACGGTCGTCGAAGCAGGCGAATATAGGGGCAGGGCCGAGCTTGAGCCGCCGCCGCAGCCTCCCGTAGATTCGGCAACCTCCTGCACCGCCTTGAGATACGCACCCCGACCCGGAGTCCTCTGCCCATGCTGCTGCCCAACCCGGCCGGCCACTACCACTTCCTGAAAGGCATCGATCCCTACTCGTCGGGGGTGATCGCCGACCCGGGGTTCGAGATCGTCCACGTCATCCTGCGCGACCAGCCCCCCTGGCGGCTCGGCTTCGAGCGGGTCGAGGCGCACCTGGCCGCGCAGGGCCTCGGCCGCTCCGCCCTGTGCGGCGTGCAGTTGCGCTGCCCGCGGCCGTACAGCATCGAAGGCTTCATCCGGTTCAACGACGAGTACCGCCGGCTGCTCGGGGAATGGGAGCTGCTGCTGGACGGCCTCAACCCCGTGGCCCGCACCAACGTGGCGCCCTCCCTCGAGCCGCCCCGGGAGCCGTGCATGTTCGCCTTCTCCTACTCCGCGCCGGCCGCCGCCGGCCTCGCTCCGTCGCTGGTCGTCGCGGGGGCCGGCGAGCTGCGCGGGAGCGCCCTGGAGGCATCGGCCATCGTTCGCCGCGGGGACACCTCTGAGGAGGGGATGCGCGACAAGGCGGTCTGCGTCATGGAGATCATGGAGCAACGGCTTCAGGGGCTCGGCGCCGGCTGGGAGCAGGTGGACCAGGTGAACGTCTACACCGTCCATCCCCTGGACGGCTTCCTCGAGGAGGTCCTCCTCGAGCGCATGGGCCCGGCCCGGCAGCTGGGCATCCACTGGCACCACACCCGCCCGCCCGTGGAGGAGATCGAGTTCGAGATGGACCTGCGCGGGGTCCATCGGGTGCTGATGCTGTAGTCAGCTCCCCGGCGCCGGCTCGAAGCAGCGCAGCGACCAGCCGCGTCCGGCGGCGCACAGGGCGGCGGCGTACCCCGGTCCGGCGTCGACGTCGGCCATGCCCCAGTCGGCGGGGTCGCCGTCCTGGATCCAGGTGAGGGCGGCGGCCTCCGGGTCCAGGGAGACGGCGAAGGTCCGCAGGCCCTGGGTGACGCCGCGGCCCGTGGCTTTCACGAAGGCTTCCTTGCGTGTCCAGCACCGGAAGAAGGCGGCCCGGCGCTCCTGTGGGGGCAGGCTGCACAGGGCCTCCAACTCGCGCCCGTGGAAGAACCGCCGCGCCACCCGTTCCCACGAGACGTCCCGCCCCGTGCGCTCCACGTCGACGCCCAGTTCCCGCGCGCGGCCGAAGGCCAGCAGCAGCAGGTCCCCCGAGTGCGACTGGTTGAAGGTGAGATCGGCGGCCGGCTCGCGCAGGGAGGGCTTGCCCTGCTCGCCGTAGGCCAGCTCGAGCTCGGCGGCGGGGACCCGCGCATAGCCGGAGAGCAGGCTCCGCAGCCGGCGGCGGGCGGCGAGGAAGCGCCGCCGGGGCTCGCCGGCGGGGTACGCCGAGGCCCGTTCGAGCTCCTCCGCTGTGAGGGCGGCCTCGTCGGCGGGCTCTCCTGCGCTGGTGCTCCGGAGTCGAACGCGCCAGAGGTGGACATGGCCCGCACCGAGGTCCGGGGGAGTCGACGACGGCTCCCAGGTCATGGGTGGAGTCCTGGATTTCGAGGCCATGCGATCCGGCGGGGATGACGGTGAAGTCACTGAGAAAAGCGGACCTGCCCGCCCCGAACAAGGAGCGGATGGGAGCGCTCGACGGCCTCCCTCTCTCTCGTTGACAGGAATCCGGGGCCTGCCTACCGTAGCCGGCTCCGTCCTGCAGCCAACCCGGACGTCCAGGAGAGATCGATGTCCACCAACCCTGCATATCCCGATTACACCAGCGAAGGCAAGTTCCGGGTCATCGGCACGCGTCCCATTCGCCACGACGGCGCGGACAAGGTCACGGGCCGCGCCGTGTACGGCGCCGACGTGCGCCCCGCCGACGTGCTCCACGGCAAGATGCTGCGCTCGCCCCACGCCCACGCCCGCATCCGCGGCATCGACACCTCGCGGGCGCTGCAGCTCGAAGGCGTGCGCGCCGTGGCCACCGCCGACGATCTGGTGGAGACCGTCGACAAGCTCTCCGACATCGGCGAGACCCTGGTCAACATCCGCGAGGTCGCCTCCAACTCCCTGGCCTCGGACAAGGTGCTCTACAAGGGACACGCGGTGGCCGCCGTGGCCGCCACCAGCCCCCACATCGCCGAGGAAGCCCTCGAGCTGATCGAGGTCGACTACGAGCCTCTGCCGGCGGTGGTCGACATCCTCGAGGCGATGAAGGACGACGCCCCGCTGCTGGACGAGAACCGCACCACCCGCCTCCTGGGGGAGAGCACCGACCGCAGCAGCAACATCGCCTCCCACAACCGCCAGGAGCTGGGCGACGTGGAGGCCGGCTTCGCCGAGGCCGACGAGGTCGTCGAGCGCGAGTTCCGCACCGCCACCGTGCACCAGGGCTACATCGAGCCCCACAACACCACCGTCCTGTGGAAGCAGGACGGCTCGATCACCGTCTGGGTCAGCACCCAGGGGCCCTTCCAGATCCGCTCCCAGGTGGCCGAAGTCCTGCACGTGCCCATCGGCAAGGTGAAGGTCATCCCCTGCGAGATCGGCGGCGGCTTCGGCGGCAAGTTCCCCATCTACATGGAGCCGGCCGCGGCGGTCATGTCCCACAAGACCGGACGGCCGGTGAAGATGACCATGTCCCGGGCCGAGGTCTTCCAGGGTTCCGGTCCGGCCCCCGGCGGCGTCGTCCGCTGCAAGATGGGCGTCCGCCGCGACGGCACGCTGACCGCCGCCGAGGCGTGGATGGCCTACGAGGCCGGCGCCTTCCCCGGCTCGGCCGTCGGCGCCGGGGCCTCGTGCATCTTCGCGCCGTACGACATCCCCAACGTGCGCATCGACGCCCTCGACGTGGTCCTCAACAAGCCCAAGTCCACCGCCTACCGGGCCCCGGGGGCTCCCAACGCCGCCCACGCCTCGGAGTCGATCCTCGACGAGCTGGCCGGGCTCATCGGCATGGATCCCCTCGAGCTGCGCCTGAAGAACTCCTCCCGCGAGGGCACCCGCCGCGCCGACGGCACGGTCTACAACCGCATCGGCTGCGAGGAGACGGTGGCCGCGGCCCTTGAGTCCGAGCACTACCGCAGCCCGAAGCCCGAGGGCTCCTATACGGGGCGCGGGGTGGCCGGGGGCTTCTGGTTCAACGGCGGCGGCCAGTCGTCGGCCAACATCCACGTCCACACCGACGGCATGGTCAGCCTGGAGGAAGGCTCCGCCGACATCGGCGGCTCACGCGCCGCCATGGCCATGATCGTCGCCGAGACCCTGGGGATCGACGCCGCACAGGTGAATCCCGCCGTCGTCGACACCGACTCCATCGGCTACCACGACGGCACCGGGGGCAGCCGCGTCTGCTACGCCACGGGGCACGCCTGCTTCCTGGCGGCGGAGGACACCAAGCAGAAGATGTGCGAGCGCGCCGCCCGGCAGCTGGAGGTCGACGAAGGCGACGTGGAGTGGCGCGAGGGAGCCGTCTTCGTCTGCAAGTCGGACCCGTCGAAGAAGCTCACCTTCGCCGAGGTCGCCGCCGACCAGGGATCGACGGGCGGTCCCATCGAGGGGGCGGGCGCGGTCAACGCCTCGGGCCCCGGCAGCGCCTTCGCCGCCCACGTCGTCGACGTCGAGGTCGACCCCGAGACCGGCAAGGTGGCGGTCCTGCGCTACACCGCGGTGCAGGACGTGGGCAAGGCGATCCACCCGAGCTACGTGGAGGGCCAGATCCAGGGCGGCGTCGTCCAGGGGATCGGCTGGGCCCTCACCGAGGGCTACTTCTACAACGAGGACGGCTCCATGGCCAACCCCACCTTCCTCGACTACCGGATGCCCACCACCCTCGACCTGCCCCTGGTGGAGACGATCCTCGTGGAGGTGCCCAACCCCGCCTCGCCCCACGGCATCCGCGGTGTCGGCGAGGTGCCGCTGGTGCCGCCCCTGGCGGCGATCGCCAACGCCGTGGCCGACGCCACCGGCGAGCGGCTGACGGAGCTGCCCATGAGTCCGGACAAGGTGATGCAGGCCCTGCAGCGCCGCAGCTGGCCGGAGGCCGCCGGCTGAGGCGAGCCCCTCGGCCGGACCGGATGTGACCGGAATGGCCATCCGGCCCCAGCGCTTCCTCGACGCGGTCCTGCCCGTGGTGCGCCAGTGCGCCGGCGCCTCTCGCCTGTTCCACGGCGACGTGGCCGACGTGGGCAAGAAGGCCGATACCTCCCTCACCGGTGCGCGCGCCCAGCAGGCGTCGGGGGCCTTCACCGTCCTCGACAGCGCCTTTCAGGATCTCATCCTCGGAGCCGTCCACGCCCGCTTTCCGCGGGTGCGCTGCATCGCCGAGGAGCGCACCGCCATGCGCCGCGCCTTCGCCGGCAACGGCGGCGACGAGGTGGTCATCCTCGACCCCATCGACGGCACCCTCCACTTCCAGCGCGGCGACGCACCGTACCACATCAGCATCGGCCTGGCCCGCGGCGGCCGCATGGTCGCCGCCGCCGTCGCCCGGCCCACGGAGGACAGGATGTTCACCGCGGTGCGAGGGCGCGGCGCCTGGGTCCAGGTGGGGTCCCGGCGCCCGAGGCGCCTGCGGCTGCCGGAGCGGCCGCGCACGAAGAAGGCCTTCGTCTCCAGCAAGGCGCGGCGCTTCCAGGCCGCCGCCCGGGAGCACTTCGAGCCCCGCGAGTACCCCCTCGGCGCGGCCCTCGTGCTGACCCAGCTGGCCGAAGGCGACCTCGCCGCCTACCTCACCCGGCAGGTGGAGGTCTACGACGTGGGACCCCCTTCCCTGATCGCCGAGGAGGCCGGGGCCTGCTGCTTTCTCGGCGACGGCCGCGAGCCGACCTACGGCCGCAGCCGCAAGTTCCCCGTCTACATGGCCGCCGCCGCGCCCCACCTGCGAGACCTGCTGCTGCGGGTGTACCGCCGCGGCGACCGGGAGAGCGACGAATGAGCCGCGAGCATGAGATCCGCGGGGTGCTGCCCGTCGTGCACATGCCCTACCGCGAGGATCTCGGCATCGACCACGACACCCTGCGCCGGCAGGTGGACCACCTCTTCGACACCGGCGCCGACGGCCTCTGCCTGGGGCTGGTCTCCGACACCCTGCGCCTGACCGCGGAAGAGCGCCTGGAGATCCCGGCCCGGCTTGCCGAATTCGCCGACGGCCGCGGGCCGGTGGTGATCAGCGTCGGCGCCGAGAGCACCGTGCAGGCGCGCCGCTTCGCCCGCGCCGCGGAGGACGGCGGCGCCGGCGCCCTGATGGCCATGCCGCCCCTGTCGCAGGGACTGGCCGAGCCGCAGCTGGCGGAGTACTTCGAGTCCCTGCTGGAGGAGGTCTCGCTGCCGATTCTCGTCCAGGACGCCTCCGGGTACGTGGGGAGGCCGATGAGCCTGGAGTTCCAGGCCGAGCTGTTCCGCCGCCACGGCCGACGGGTGCTCTTCAAGCCGGAGGCCGCCCCCCTGGGGCCGAGCATCTCCGGCCTGCGCGACCTCACCGGAGGCCGCGCGGCGATCTTCGAGGGCAGCGGCGGCGTGCTCCTCATCGATTCCTACCGGCGCGGCGTGGCCGGCACCATTCCCGGCGTCGAGCTGCTCGCCGGCCTCGTCGCCCTGTGGAGGGCCTGCGAGGCCGGCGACTGGGAGCGCGCCTACGAGATCTACCTGCCGGTCTGCGCCATCGCCACCCTGCAGATGCAGGGCGGCCTCGACGGCTACATCGTCACCGAGCGCTACCTGATGCACCGCCAGGGCCTGTTCCCGAACCAGGTGCACCGGGGACCGCTGGCCTTCCATCTGGACGAAGAGACGCGTCTGGAACTCGACCGGCTCCACGACCGCCTGCAGGCGGTCCTGCGTGGCTGAATCCCCCGTCCCGCTGTCGGCCCGCATGGAGGCGGTGCAGGCGCCCGTCATCCCCGACGTGGCCGCCCTCATCCGCCAGAATCCGGGGACGATCTCCCTCGGGCAGGGGGTCGTTCACTACGGTCCGCCCCCCGAGGCTTTCGAGGCGGTGGCCGCCTTCGGCGGCGATGCGGCGGAGCACCACTACCGCGACGCCGCCGGGATCCCCGAGCTGCACGAGGGTTTGCGCCTGAAGCTGTCCGCCGAGAACGGCATCGACGTCGACGACGCCGAGCAGGTGCTGTTCGTCACCGCCGGCAGCAACATGGCCTTCTACCACATGGTGCTGTGCGCCTGCGACCCGGGCGACGAGGTGGTGGTCATGTCGCCGTTCTACTTCAACCACGAGATGGCCATCGCCATGGCCAACTGCCGCGCCGTGGAGGTGCCCACGGACGCGCGCTACGGCCTCCGCGTCGACGCCGTGGAGGCCGCCGTCACCGGCCGCACGCGCATGGTCGTCACCATCTCGCCGAACAATCCCGCCGGGGTGGTCTACGACCCGGGGGCCCTGGCCGCCGTCAACGACCTGTGCCGCCGCCGCGGCCTCTACCACGTCAGCGACGAGGCCTACGAGCACTTCACCTACGGCGCCCGCCACCTGTCGCCGGGCTCGCTGCCCGGCAGCGCCGGCCACACGCTCTCCCTGTTCTCGTTCTCCAAGTCGTACGGCCTGGCCAACTGGCGCGTCGGCTACGCCGTGGCCCCGCGGCGGCTGATCCGGGGACTGCAGAAGAGCCAGGACACGATCCTGATCTGTCCCCCCGTGGTCTCGCAGCTGGCGGCGGCGGGGGCCCTGCGCGCCGGGCCGGCCTACTTCCGCGGTTACATCGGCGGCCTCGACCGCGTGCGCGCCATGTGCCTGGAGCGGCTGGCCGAGCTGGAGCCCCGGTGCGTGGTGCCCGAGGCCAACGGCGCCTTCTACCTGCTGGCGCGCCTGGAGACGCGGCTGCCGTCGATGCGCGTCGTCGAGCGCCTGGTGCGCGAGCACGGCGTCGCCGTCATCCCCGGGAGCGGCTTCGGACTGACCGACTCCTGCGGCATCCGCATCGCCTACGGCGCCCTGGAGCCGCACACCGTCGAGGAAGGGATGGACCGCCTGGTCCGCGGCCTCGACCTCATCCTGCAGGACGGGGGCGATCCCGCTTGACTTCCCGGGAATCGGCGGCTACCTTGCGGGCAAAGAGTGACCTGAACTCACATCACAGTTTGCCCCGCTGGAAGTTTTCCACTCTTCTTGAATGTGGAACTTCGACAACGTTTCTTCCGGCATTCTGGTGGGTTGGTCGCTCTTTCTTTTTGATGCGCGCCGTCCTTCTCCTCGCCGCCGGCGCCCTGTGGCTCCACCCATCGGGGCTCGCCGCGCAGCCTCTCCAGGTCCAGCCCGACAGCCTCGACTTCGGGGCCCTCAAGCCCGGCCGCACCGGCCGCCTCGAGGTCTCGGTGCGAAACACCGGCGCCGACGACCTGGAGGTCGATCTGCGGGTCGAAGGCGAGGGATTCTCCGTCGCCGCCGACACCCTCCACCTGCCGGCCGCCGCCACCCGCGCCCTGGCCGTCGAGTTCAGCGCCGCTGACACCGGATCCCACGCCGGCGAGCTCTCCCTGCAGACCGGGGAGCTCTTCGGCAGCGAGCAGGCCCGCGTCGGGCTCTCCGCCTCCGTCGAGCGGCCGCGGCTGAGCCTGCGTCCCGGCCCCGAGGCCGGGATCGACGCCGGCCCGGCCCCGGTGGGCCGGGTCGTGCGCCGCTCCCTGGAGCTGACGAACCCCGGCGGCGTGGAGCTGGTCGTCGACAGCCTCTCCATCGAGCCCGCGTCGGGGCCGTTCTCGCTCGCGGGCGCCCCGGACCGCCGTCTGGCCCCGGGCTCGCGCACGGAGGTCGGCGTGCTCTTCAAGCCGGCCGGCGACGGGACCTTCCGGGGCAGACTGCACGTGCACTCGGCGGATCTGCCCGCCACCGCCGTTCCCCTCGCCGGCGAGGGACTGGCGCCGCGGCTGGCGGTCTCCCCCCTGCCCGAGGTGGGGATCGACTTCGAGACCGTCGAGATGGGGGCGGCCTCCCGCCGCCGACTCACCCTGATCAACCAGGGACGGGGCGATCTCGATCTCTCCCTGCGACTGGCCGACGAGGCCTTCGAGGTGGACGGCGATTCGCCCCTGCGGCTCGGGCCGGGGACCCGGCGCGACGTCGCCGTCCGCTTCCGGCCGCGCTACGAGGGGCCGGACAGCGCCGCCCTCCTGCTGACCAGCAACGATCCGCGGCGCCCCCGCCTCGAGGTCCCCCTCACCGGCACGGGGCAGGTCGGCCCGCCGCACGTGGAGCTCCTCGACCGCTCGCCCATCGACTTCGGCAGCGTGCCCCTGGGCAAGCCGGCGCGGTTGCCGCTGCTCATGTGGAACCGGGGCGGCACCCCCTTCCTGGTTCGCCTCGAGCTGGAGGAGGGCAGCGGCCCCGAGTTCGGCCTGGAGACCGGCACGCTCCTGCTCAACCCCGGGGAGAGCGGCCGCGTGGAGCTGGCCTTCCGCCCCCGGGAGGTGGGCCTGCGCGAGGGCGCCCTGTCGGTCCACACCGAGGCCGGCCGCCGCCGGATGCAGCTGCGGGGGACCGGCCGCTTCCTGCAGCTCAAGCCGACGGCCTTCGACTTCGGCCGGGTTCCCGTGGGCGAATCGGGCAGCGGCATCATCGAGCTGACCAACAGCGGCAACGCCGACTTCTCCATCGGCCGCATCCACTCCACCAGCGACGACTTCACCATCTTCACCCAGGTCTCCCCCGACGGGGGGGAACACCAGCTGCCCGCCAACGGCCTGGGCTCGCTGCCGGTGCGCGTCACCTTCGCGCCCTCGGCGCGCGGGCCCGTGAGCGGCACCCTGCGCCTCGAGGGCTTCTGGGAGGGCGGCGCCGCGAGCCTCGAGGTGCTGCTCAACGGCACCGGCGTCGCCGCCGAGATCGAGCTGCATCCGTCCGGGGTGCTCGACTTCGGACACGTCGTCATCGGCGAGAGCGACCAGCGGGCGCTGGTGGCGACCAACTCCGGCGACACGGCCCTGCAGGTGGAGGCCAGCGCCCTCACCGGCGAGGCCCGCGTGGAGCCCTCGGCCTTCTCCCTCGACCCCGGGGAGTCGACGACCCTGAGCATCCACTTCTCCCCGGAGGCCCTGGGGG
>CAZEHQ010000153.1:0-11287 GCA_964512165.1 uncultured Gemmatimonadaceae bacterium
GCGCTGCACCGCCTCCACGAGGCAGTCGCGGGTCCACGCGTTGACTTCCTTGCGGCTCGGGCACAGGCCGATGCCCCACTGCTGGTAGCGGCGGTCCAGCGGCCGTCCCTCCAGGTCGCGCAGGGCGAGCTCGGGATAGACGTCGCCGCCGTAACTCCACAGGCCGATGTGGCCCCACACCTCGATCCCCGCCCTCTTGCATGCCTCGATGACGCGCAGCAGGGGTGTGTCGTCGAAGCCGCTGACGATGCCCGCCACGGGCGGGTACACGCCTTCGGCGCCGCGGGGCCAGGCATCGAGACGCCGGCGCCAGTCCTCGAAGGGCCCCCGCCGCGCCAGCTCCTGCGAGAGGCCGAAGCCCGAGGTATGGCAGACCGGGCTCTCGGGCATGATCGTCGTCAGACCGACGGCGTCCTTGAGTCTCTGCAGGGACTCGGGATGGCGGGCCACGTACTCCGTCTGGCAGAACCAGATGCGGCGGGACTTGTGCGCGGGCCTGGTGCCTTCGGCGGTCATGGGCGGACTTCGAATCCGTTCTCGGCCAGTGCTCTGCGGAAGGGCTCCTCCTCCAGGGCCAGGCCGAAGCCGGGCTCTGGCGGGACACTCACGAGGCCGCCGGAGATGGAATACCCGGAGTCGTCCAGGCCCGGGGTCGTGGCGTGATCCCACTCGACGAACTCGAAGCGCTCCACCTTCGCCGCAAGGTGGCACGAGACGTAGTTCCCGTAGTGGCCGCCGTAGTGATGGGGCGCCGTGCCGACAGCGCAGGCATCCAGCTCGGGACCGAGCTCGAGCCAGCGCGAGAAGCCGGGGCGGAAGATGTCGTACTGGAGGATGTCGACGAGACCGTCCTTCGCCCAACCGAGGAGATTCGGTGAGGCATCGCCCTCGCCGTCGGCGATGCGGGTCTCCAGGCCTTCGGCGTTCAGCCACTCTCTCAGCAGGCCATATAGACGGGCATCTTCGTGGAAGGCCTCCTCCATCCAGTAGACCTTCGCTGCCGCGGTCTCGCTCAATACCCGTTTCGTGAGGTTGAGGTTGTAGCCGTTGTTCGCGTCCAGCAGGATCGTGCCATCCGGGCCGACGGCATCGCGCACGGCGTGGACGACGTCGATGTCCCGCCGCGTCCCTTCGTCCAGGGGCATGTGCACGGCTCCGCGCCCTACCTTGATCTTGAAGGCCTCGTGGCCGCGGGCCTTCCCCTCCAATGCCTCGGAAGCGATGAGCGCCGCGGCGGCGGCATTCTCCTCGAGGTGCAGGTCATCGATGTAGAGGGACGTGTCGTAGCAGGGGACGCGGAAGTCGTCCCTCTCGCCGGAGAGCATCTCGTACACCGGTGTCTGCGCCAGTTGCCCCACGAGATCCCACAAGGGGTACTCCAGCGCTCCGAACCCCTCGGCGACGCCGCTGGCGGTGAAGGCATCGCTGAGCCGGAACCCGACGATGGACGCGGCCTCCTGGCGCGAGATCCACGAAGCGCCGAAGCCGCTGGCGCCGTCCGCCGTGGTCAGGCGGGCGATGGCGGGACGGACGTGGACTCCGTGCTCTCCGAGCCGGGAATTGCAGCCGGCCTTCCGGGGGCGTTCGCCGGTGAGGCGGGCCCATTCGATTCTCTCGATCCTGACGTTCTCGATGGTATCTCTCCTCTCGGTATGCGGGGCTTTCGCCTGTTGACCGCTCCAGGCAGCGCCGGTTTCCTTATCTCTCTCATGCCAGACAGGGGAGCCTGACATGCACGAAGCTGCAAGAGAGTGGTCGGCCCGGTGCCGGGACAAGCTCCGCACCGAGGCGATCACCGCCGAGGACCTGGACCGTCTCGACGAGCTGCTCGCCGAACCCCGGCAGCAGATCCTCTACCTCTACTCCAAGTCGACCAATATGCGTTCGCAACTGGCCAGTTGGGCCCTGTACGATGCCACGCAGCCCCAGGCGCCGACCCTGCCCGTCGACGAGCCGCCCTATGAATCGGTCCTCGCCGCCGTGGCCGATGGCTGGCGCGTGGTGCAGTTTCCCATGGCCAAACTCTACGCGTACGAGGGTCAGGACAACGACTACCTCGGCTATGAGTTCATTCTCGAAAAGTCCAAATAGGAGAGACGATGCCCCCCATTGAACCGACCCTGAACGACGACGGCGTCATGGACTTCGTCGCCTCGGGCGTGGTCGTCCTCGAAGGCGTCATCGACGAGAGCTTCAACCGCCGCTGCGACGATCTCGCCCCCGGCAACTGCGACGCCTTCATCGCCTCGGACGACTTCACCCGGCAGGTGCTCCTCCATCCCCGGGTGGCCGGGGTGGCGCGCTCGCTCCTGGGTGAGGACTTCCTCGTGCCCCGGGGCGGCCATCACCACTTCTTCAAGGAGCCCCACCTCGGCCAGACCTGGCATTCCGACGGGCTCTCCGGCAGCGGCTACGATGTCACCGAGCTGCAGTGCTACTACTACCCTCACAGCGTCGCCCTCGACGACGGGCCGACCATGGTCCTGCCGGGCTCCCACTGCCGCGCCGTCGACCGCGAGGCGATCGCCCACTACGGCGACATCCGCGGCCAGGTCTCGCTCACCGTTCCCGCCGGCACCGTGGCCATGACCCGCTACGGCATCTGGCACAAGGCCGGCCCCAAGACCAACGACCGCGCCCGCAGCATGATCAAGTTCTCCTATCACCGCACCGCCGAACCGCGGCGGGACTGGCTCTGCGATTCGCCGGAGATCCCCGCCTACCGCGACGGGCCGCGCCTGGCCTACGTGACCGAGGTCGAGTCCTACCGCGACCGGGTGCGGCGCATGCGCACCTGGAACTGGCTCTGCGGCCTCGACCAGGAGGTCGCCTTGCGGTGGGAGAAGTCGCAGCGGGTCTCCGAGCTGGCATAGCGCCTGCACGCGGAGTCGGCGCGTGCTCGCGGCTCATGGACCAGGGCGATGCCGCCTACCAGCAAGGGTTCAGGGTGAATCCCTTCTCGGGCGGATCGTAGAGCCAGACGCCCGGGGAAGGCTCGTCGAGGGCCCGGTGCAGGGCGCGGCTCGCCCGGCGGCCGCTTACGCGCTCGACGTCCTGCGTTCGCCCGACCCAGTGGAACTCGAAGGCCGCGCCCCCGGCGCCGAACTCGCGGCGGCAGTATCCACCCATCAGCTCGCGCTCGGGCCGGTCGGGGCTCACAGGCCGCGGCTCCCGGATGTGCCACTGCTTGCCGAACTCGACCTGGTCCGGCATGAACTTCAGGAACCGCTCCCGCAGCCGCGGCTCCAGCCCCAGGAGTCCGTCGCTGTGCTTGTTCTGCCAGTTGTGCAGGTCGACGAAGAACTGGGGTCTGACACGGTCCACCATCGCCCAGAGCGCCCGGTGGGCCTCGTCCGGCGCCGTGGACGACATGATCAGGTCCGCGCCCCGGGGGGCGGTGAGGCGGCCCATGCCGTTGACCACCCCATCGGGATTGGCCATGGGGACGATGAAGAAGACGTTCCCGCGCAGGGCTGCCGCCGCCCACGGGTCCTGGCCCAGAAGCCACTGGACCATGCCTTCCACGGCATAGCTCGAGGCGCTCTCGTACGCGTGGAAGCGAGACACGATCAGCATGCGCCGCTTCTCCCGTTGCCCTGAATCGGTGATGCGCAGCAGCGGCAGGCGGCGCCCCTCCTCGCTCTCGCCGATCTGCTCGACCTGCACCCGGGGATCTTCCCGAAGGGAGTCGACGAAGGACTCGCTCTGCGTATAGGTGTAGGGCGGATGCCAGTGGACTTCCGTCTCGCCCGGCGGCAGGCTCATCTCGAAGGCGGCCACCGAGCCGTCTACATCCCCCATCACCGTCCGCCAGGTTTCACGCCCCGGCTCGCGGACGACCACGAAGTCGCGGTAGGACATGAACCGGTCCAGGCTCAGGCCCCTGGGCATGTCGGGGGGCGCCTCGTCGTACTGCCAGTCCACCAGGAGCACCACGCTCTCCGCCCCGGGCGACTCGTTCACCAGCCTCAGGCCCAGCCGGGTGCTGTGGCCGACGGCCTCTTCGCTGATCCCCGGACTCGGACGCCACGAGGGGAAGACGCGGAACCGGTTGCCGCCCTCCTGGCGCACGCCCTCCTCGCTCTGCGGACAGCTTCCCTCGAAACCGACGACGATCCTGGTCATGCCTCCTCCTCGGGACTCGCCGGGCAGGCCAGCCGCCTCGCCCGGGTCAGTGATGGCCTTCGACCGGGCCGCCGATGCGCAGGACATGGCCGTCCAGGTCCGCCACCAGCATCTCCCGGGCCCAGGGCTGGTCGAAGGGCTCTTGAGTTATCCGGGCCCCAGCCCCCAGGTACTGCTGGTGCAGGCTGTCCACGTCATCGACGCCGTAGTAGATCCACACGGGCCGGGCGCCCTGGTTGTTCTCGGCGAGGAAGATGCGCGCCCGGCCGTTGGACAAGGAAGCGAAGCTCTTGTCCTCCTCCTCGGCGGGCCAGTCCCACTCCTTGCGGAATCCCAGGACCGAGGTGTAGTGCTCGATGCTCGCCTCGACGCTCTTGACGTTGAGAATCGGCGTCATGGCGGTGAAGGCCGTGGGTCCGGGCTCCGCGGCCGTGTGATCGTCCTCGTGGGCGGCGGCGATCGAGATGAGGCCGGCGGCGATTGCTGCAACGGCTGCCGCGGCCAGTCGGTGGACAGTCATGAATCCTCCCATCAGATGGATACTGAGAACAGCTTGGCTTTGCAGAGGTGAAACCGGAGGCCGACGCTCTCGCCCCGCAGGGCTGCGAGATCGGCCCGGCCCTGCCAGCGCGCCGCCTCGGAGATGGCGTCGCCCGTGAGGGGATCGGCCTCCTCGATCGAGAAGCCGGGGTGGGCCTCCACGGGACGGGGAGGCGTGTGTATGGTCCGCACGATCTCCGCCCTGACCCAGCCGTCGGGGGCCGTTCGATAGTTGAGCCGCAGCTCGCCGCCGGCACAGGTCCGCTCGATGAGGGTGACCCGCCCCTCGCCCTCGGCCTCGATGCCGGCGAGCCGGTCCGGCTCCCAGCAGGCCCAGCGGAACTCCCCGTCCTCCGGGTAGACGGCGCCGCGGCGCAGGAAGTCGTGGCGGCGCTGGTAGCCCCTGAAGGGCAGCCGCCAGCGGCCGCCGTGGGCGACGAGGTTCGGGCTGGCGTAGAGCTGGCCGTACGCTCCCCCCTCGCAGGCGAGGTCGATGATGGGCCGCCGGAAGGGCCGCACCCAGTGGTGGCTGTCGCGGCTGACGGCGAGCTGCACGTCGACGGTGGAGGCGATGCGGTGGTAGACCGACGGAAACATCAGGTAACGCGGCTGCGCGCCGGGGTACGGCGTGTAGCAGGGGTTGTAGATGTCGTCGTCGATCGGGTCCAGGGGGTCGGGCAGCAGGCAGGGGCGAGGCTCGCCCAGGGACTCGAACCGCTCCCCCGAGACGCGGCGCACCAGGCGCCGGCGGTCGATGTGTCCCCGCAGGTAGGCCACGTACCGCCCCTCGTGGGGGTTGTAGGCGCAGAGGTTGTGGGTGTCGAGCTGGGTCGCGCCGGCGTCGAAGACGGGGGCGCCGAGGTTCGTCCAGTGGATGCCGTCGGGAGAGGTGGCGCCCAGCAGTTGCTGTCGGATCTCGATGCCCCGGGCCTTCTCGCCGGCCGACACGTCGCCCAGGTCGCGGGCGGCGAGCAGCTCCTTGAAGCGCGCCGAGTCCATCTCCGGGTCGGGCCGGCCGCCGCGGAAGTAGCGCGACCCCGGGCCGACGGCCTTGTAGCGCTCGGCCGCCGGGGCGCCGGGGTCGAGGAAGACGCAGCCGAGGGGATGGTGGCGGTCCTCGCTGATGATGTTGTTGCGGGTGGAGCCCTCGTACTCGCACAGGCCCAGGTCCGGCCGCCGCCAGGCGAAACCGTCGTCGCTCTCGGCGTAGCAGACGTAGGAGCGGGTCGTGTCGTCGAGGCGCTGCGCCCCGTACCAGAGGCGGTAGCGCCCGCCTTCGTGGAGCATGGTGTTGATCTGCAGGTTGGCTCCCTGCTCCCAAGGGCGCTCCTTGTGGAAGAAGACCTCGGACTTGCGCGCCATCTCGGGGGCGAGGTCGATGCCCCGGGGCGGGTCCTGCGACCAGACGGTGCCGTCGTCCTCGAGCTTTCTGTGGGACGGCCAGATGCCGTACCAGTCGAGGAACGGGGTGGGTGGTGGTTGCATCGGTCAGGCCGGGGGCCGCGGCTCGTAGACGATCTGCCGCATGCTCCACTCGAGCGGGTGCTGATCTTCGCGTGTGGTCCTGGCATCGAGGGCCCGGGCCAGGGCCGCCAGTCCCGCGGGACCGGCCGCGGCCTGCACCGCCGGGTCCTCGCGGAGGGTCTGGAAGGTCATCGCGAACATGGCGGCGCCGTCCTTCGCGGCGACGCTCTGCGGCACGACCCGGCTGGAGCGGACGCGCAGCCCCGTCGGTGCTCCTCCCGCGGCCAGCTTCCGGCCCACGTAGAGCTCGCCTCCCCGACTGGCGATCGCTTCCTCCACCAGAACCAGGTACTCGGCGAAGACCGGGTCATCCGTCCGGATGGAATCCACCTCGTCCACCAGGATTACGCCCGCGGGGGTCAGGCAGGCTCTCCAGGACTCGATGGCCGCCACCGGGTCCGCGAGGTGGGAGAGCAGCAGGTGGCAGAACAGCAGGTCCGCCGCTTCGACCGGCGGCGGGCCCTCGGTCAGGTCGTGCCGCACGAACCGCAGCGCCGGGGCGGAGTCCGCGGCCACCCGCAGGAAGTGCTCCGACAGGTCGACGCCGATGGCCGCGGCGGCGCCCGATACCTGCTGCAGGAGCCGGGTGGTGCAGCCTGGGCCGCAGCCGAGGTCCACCGCGACCCCGGGCCGAGGGGGCGCGGCATCCCGGATGAACCTCGTCATCTCGGGCTCGAAGAGCCGCGCCACCAGCGTCAGCCGTGCGGCTGCCAGTTGGGAGTCGCCCAGGGCGTACGCCTCGTCGCTCATGACCGCCGCTTCTCGGCGATGATCCCCACCATGCGCGGCGCCGACAGGAAGGCGCCGGGATCCCGCTCACGCTCATGCCACTCCTCCTCGAAGGCGCGGCGCTCCGCTTCCGTCAGCAGCCCGGCTTTCACCAGCCGCGGCATGTAGCTGAAGAAGAACCCGGTGGGCCACTCCCACAGGGGTGTGCCGGGACGGGCGCAACGCACGATGGGGACGAGATCGACCACGTTGCATCCACTTCCCGCGAGCAACCCGGGAAGCCGGGCGCCGACGTCGAGATCCCCTCCGGTGAGCCGCCAGCTCTCGTATACCGCCTCGAGCACGCGGTCGCACGCCGGGCCCCGCGGATGCAGCCTCGTGGCGCGGTAGTTCAGGTAATCCCAGACCACGAACCGGCCCCCCGGCCGCAGCCCCGACAACACTCTCTCGATGACCGGCGCCGGGTCCGGGAGAAAGCAGAACAGCCAGCGCGCGAAGGCGCCGTCGAGGGAGCCGGGTTCGAGCCGCAGCGCCTGTACCCGCTCCCGGCGCGCCTCCAGGTGCGGGAGCCCTCGCCGCTCCGCTTCCCGGGCCAGCGTCTCGATGAAGCGCCGCGACTCGTCCACGGCGAGCACGTGTCCGCCGGCCCCGACCCGGTGTGCCAGCTCGACAGCCGCGAATCCCGGACCGCAGCCGAGATCGAGCAAGCGCGAGCCCGGACCGAAACCGGCGCGGTCCCAGAGATCGTGCGCCTCCGGCGACCACAGGCGATGCTGGGTCTCCAGGCGCCGCCCTTCCTCGGGATCGGTGCCGAGGAGATAGGGCTCCTCCGGGGCGGGGTCGGTGTTCTTCACTGGCCGAGGTCGGCGGCGGTGTCGGGCGGCGCCTGGGCGGAAGAGTCCGGTGGCGAGGGCCTGCAGTACTCCAGCATCTCCGCCAGCCCCGGCACCAGCTCCGCCCCGGCCGGCACCTGGATGGTGGAATTCTCGAACTCCCAGCCAAACGGCTCTGTACGTCCCCCAAGGTGCTCCGCCAGGAAGGCCTCGGCCAAGGCGTGGAAGGCGAGCCGGTTGTCGGCCCGGCTCAGCCCGTGGCCCTCGTCCGGGAAGAGCAAGTAGGTCACGGGGATGCCGTTGGCCCATCTCGGCCGGTCGTAGTTGAAGGAGACGGCCTCCACCGTTCAGCGGGTCGGGTGGAGGAGCAGCTCGTCCGCGTCCGCCAGGGGGTCTTCGGCCAGCAGGCGCTCCTCTCCCGTGTCGAGATCGTGCGAAAGCAGGGCTGCCGTGTTCTTGCGCATGTCGATCTCCGGTCTCCGGGCGGGGGAAGATAGCTGCTGGAAGCGTCGGTGCCATCGGCGCACGACGGCTGCCGTCCCTCACGGAACCGGAGATCAGCAACCCAGCACGCTGTAGTCTGCGTCCAGGATCAGGCGAAGGGACACGTACCATCCCAACAAGGCGAACAACACCCAGGGGGCATTCGTGGCGCCGATGTAGGTGTACAGCTCGGCCCTGGTGATCTGGCGCTGCCTGCCGGCCACGAAGAAACTGACCCAGTAGACGGACGTCACGTAGATCCACTGCCAGGACAGCATGAGCCCGAGGATGCCGGCCACGACTGGCGGCAGGAAATCGACGGTACAGGCCGCGTAGAGGATCAGTGTCGGAACCGGCGTCACGAAACCGTTGGCGACATCGGCATTGAAACCCCAGGTGCGGCGATCCGAATAAGATCCATCGAACAGCGAATATGTTGCCCAGACATCCGCCCAGATCTCCAGGGACAGGATCCGCCTCAAGGGCACCCTGGTGGAGAGGAACTCGACGGCCGGGGTTCGCCCGGTCTCACGTTGGCGTCGGCGCCAATACTCGGCGCGTGCCTCGATATAGTCCCGTTTGAGGAACAGACACGCCTCCCAGTAGCAGATCAGCAGATTGCTCGAGAAGAACAGACTCAACAGAGAATGGATGATGTTGAAATCCCCGCGGAGGCAGTAGCGGGCACCGATGCCGAGCAGCGCCAGCAGGGCGATCACCAGCGCCGCGAACAGTCCGGCCGCCACCCCCGGTGCTCTTCCTTGCGTCCTGGATTTCATCTCGTCTCCCTGTCCACGCCTTGGCGCCGGTCAGCTCCCGCCGGACTTCGACAGGCGCGCGAGAACCTCGCCCGGCGTAATACCCTCGATCCGCACTCTCTTGTCCCGTCCCTTGTGCCCCCGCACGACACGCACCCTGCCCCTGGCGACCTTGAGCTGCTTCGCCAGCAGGGCCACCACGGCGGCGTTCGCCCTGCCGCCCTCCGGGGCCGCCGTCACCCGCACGGTGACCCTGTCGCCGTCGACCTCGACGCCGTTGCGCCCGGCCTTCGGCTGCACCCTGATATCGAGTTCCATGAGAGTGGAGGATCTTCCGCGTCGTTCACGGGACCCGCTTGATCGAGAGCCCGATCCGGGTCTTTCTTGCCATTGGCCGCAACCTGAGAGCGGATGGTCTCATGCCGTGTGACTGTGTGGATGCAAGGACCTTCATCGGGAGAGCAGTCGATGTCGCCGTGGATCGCCCACTGGGCTCCAGGCATCCTGAAGCAGGCTTCGTCTATCCGGTGAACTACGGATGCCTGCCTGATGTGCCGGCACCAGACGGGGAGAATCTCGACGCCTATGTCCTCGGCGTCTTCAAGCCGGTGGAGACGTTCAGGGGCACGTGCATCGCCGTCATTCAACGATCCGACGACGATGATGACAAGCTGATCGTGGTACCCCATGGCAAGGAGTACTCCGATGAACAGATCCTCGCCCTGACGGAGTTCCAGGAGCGGTTCTTCCAGTCGTCCGTAACGCGCGAGGCGATCGGCCAAGGAGGCAGGCAACCGTGACGAAACGCTATCACGCGGCGATCCTGGTCAGCTGCGAGATCCCCTGGGACGACGGGGAGAGCCTGATGGAGGACGTATTCCGCCAGGAGGTCCGGGCGACTCTGGAACAGTTCCGCAACCTCTACATCTTCGGCACCGCCGGCGAGGGCTACGCCGTCACCGTGCCCGTCTTCCGGGAGATCGTCGCCATCTTCCGCGAAGAGACGGACCGCGAGGGCGTGCATCCCATGGTCGGCTGCATCGGCATGTCAACGGCGCAGGTGGTGGAACGCGTCGGCATCGCGTACGACGCCGGCTTCCGGGTCTTCCAGATCTCGCTGCCGCCCTGGGGAGCGCTCAACGGCACCGAGCTGCTGACGTACTTCACCGACGTGTGCGGTTCCTTCCCGGAGGCGAGGTTCGTGCACTACAACCTGCCGCGGCCGAAGCGGCTGCTCTACGCCGCCGACTACCGGCGGCGGCAGGATGCCGTGGGCAACCTCGCGGGCACCAAGAGCACCGGCCTCGGCATCGGCGAGACCCTGGAGCTGGCGCGGGATACGGAGCTGATGCACTTCTACGGCGAGGCCAACTTCCCCCTGGGATGCCAACACCGGGAGTGCGGGCTCCTGTCCTCGTACGGCGCCATGTTCCCGGCGCGCACGAAGGAGCTGTTCGAGCTGGGCCGGTCGGGCCGCTTCGGCGAGCTGGCCCGCCTCCACGCCGAGTACCTCGCCGTGGCCGACGTGTTCTGGGAGCCGGCGAAGGCCTTCGGCGACCTGATCGACGGCGCCTGGGACAAGATGATCGTGCGCGCCAGCGGCATCGACATGCCCCTGCGGCTGCTGTCGCCGTACCAGTCCTTCCCGCTGGACGTCTACGAGGCCTGCGTCGCCATCCTGCGGGCCCATCACCCGGTGGGGCTGGCATGAACACCGACGATCTGAAGCGGTGCCTGTTCGCCGAAATCGACCGCAGGATGCCGGAGTTCCTGGATGTGCTGCGCGACGTGGTCGCCATCCCCACGGACAACCCGCCCGGCGACACCACGGCCTGCGTCGAGTACCTGGTGCGCTACCTGAAGTCGAAGGGTCTGCCCGCCGATGCCTACGAGCCGCAGCCGACGGTGCAGAGCCTGGTGTCGTGGATGGAGGGGCGGGAGCCCGGGCGCAACCTCGTCCTAAACGGGCACCTGGACCAGTTCCCGGCGGGCGACCCGGGGGAGTGGTCCTTCGACCCCTACTCCGGCGAGTGCCGGGACGGCCGCATCCTCGGCCGCGGCGTGGGCGACATGAAGGCCGGGTCGGTGGCCTCCCTGCTGTCGCTGGTGCTGCTCCACGAGCTGGAGGTCCCCATCCGGGGCCAGCTGACCCTGACGCTGGTGGGCGACGAGGAGACGGGCGGGTTCCTGGGCTCGGACTGGTTGCTGGAAAACGTGCCCATCACCCGCGGCGACGCATGCCTGAACAGCGAGCCGACGCGGATGGACCAGGTGCTGATCGGCCACAAGGGCAAG
>CAZEHQ010000154.1:0-3296 GCA_964512165.1 uncultured Gemmatimonadaceae bacterium
CGAGGGCGGCGCGCTGGTCCCCGGTGGTCTGGAACATCGGCCCCGCCAGGACCTCGGCCTCGTCGCGGTCCTTCATGTGGCCGTCGTGGTGGCCCTCGCCGCCGGGCAGGTCGTTCACCAGGAAGAGGCACTCCACCATGGGGCCGTCGTCGCGGAAGCTCATGAGCGACCCGGGGACCCACACGGGGCGGTCCATGGAGACGCCGTTGGCCGCGGCCAGGGCCTCGACCCGCCCGGTGACGCCGTAGCGCTCGCCGAACCAGCGCAGGTCGACGATGCCGTGGTCCTCGTGGGAGCGGTAGCCGGTGGGGTAGATCAGGTTCGGCGTGCCCTCCTGCGCCAGGCGCCAGCCCTCGCGGTAGGCGTCGAAGAGGGCGGCCGAGTCGTGGAGGGTGGGGATCTCGAGGATGCGCACGCCGAGGGACTCGATGATCGGCCGCGGGTCCTTGTCCATGATCGACCGCGTCGCGCCGGAGAGCTGGATGCCGTTGCGGTGCATGACGAAGGTGATCGGCGCCCGGCCCACGTCGGCGCCGTTGAAGCCGTTGAGGGCCTGCCCCGAGACCCAGCCGGCGTCGCCGCAGTGGGCCACGACCCAGGCGCCGTCGTCGCGGCGGCCCCGCTTGCCGAGAGCCATGCCGACGGCGGCGGGGATCATGACGCCGAGGCGGCCGCCGTTGAGCTGGGTGCCGCCGGGCAGCCAGGAGACGTGGCCGGGCAGGTCGAGGCCGCGGCGGAAGTCGTCGACCACGGCGTCGTCGTCGATGAACCCCAAGGCGGCCAGGGCCGCGTAGTAGCCGACGCTGGTGTGGGCGTGCTCGATGGTGTAGTCGACGCCCTCGTAGTCGGTGACGGCCAGGGTGAGGGTGAGGGCGGGGATCAGCTCGAGGCCGCCGCCGAGGTGGTCCAGCTCGCCGATGGCGGCCAGCGAGGCCAGCGACCGGATGGCGGTGCGCGCCGCCTCGATCTGCAGTCCCTCGAGGGCGTCGACCTGTGCCCGGGTCAGCTCCTTCGCCGAGGAGATGTCGACGGTCAGGGGCAGGACGGTGGAGTCGACGCTCTGGCCGAGGTAGCGGGCGCCGGACAGGAGCTTCCGGTTGCGGCGGGCCTGGCCCGCAACGGCGGCCTGGATGCTGTTCATGTTCTCTTCCTGCTGGGGAGCCGGGGGGCGCCTTAGGGTACCGCCGGTCCGCCCCCCCGGCAAGCAGCGGGCCGGGTCACTCCCCCTCCCAGTACCCCACCGCGTCGGCCTTGCGGAACCTCCCGGCTCGCAGTCCCACCTTGCCCGAGTCGGGGTACTCGCACACATCGTGAGCCAGCTGCTCTCCCACGGCCAGCAGGATGCAGTCGCCGGAACTCTCGTTGGTGAACTTGTGGGTGCCGCCGCGTCCGGGAGGGCAGGCGATGGAGGTGCCGGCGCGCACGTTCCAGGAGCCCCGGTCGGAGCGCAGGGTGCACTCGCCCTGCAGGACGACAAAGAGCTCCTCGCCGAAGCGGTGCAGGTGGAAGGGGTAGGTCGACTGGCCCGGCGGCAGGCGGATCAGCTGATACCCCAGCCGGCGGGCGCCCACGAGCGGGTCCAGGTCCTTGCTGTCCCAGCGGTATCCCTCCCGGTCGAAGTACGGCACCCAGGGCACCTCGTCGGCGTGGATATGGTTGATGTGGATGTCGGTGCGCGCCTCCAGGCAGCGCAGCAGCTGCTCGCGGGCCCCGGTGACGAGGGAATGCCCGTCGCCCACCAGCATCGCGTCGAACTCCAGGGCGAGGAGCTTGCGGCACTCCAGGGCGGCCTCGGGCGCGTCGTCGAGCTTCTCGTCGGCCAGCAGGCTCAGCCGTCCCACGGGAGCGCCGACCACCAGGTCTCCCGCCAGGACCACCTCCCGCTCGGGCCAGTACAGGGCGATCTCGCCCGGGCTCTTGCCGTGCTCCAGGGGCACGGCCTGCAGACCGGGGAGGATCTCCCCTTCGCGGACGGCGCGGTCGACGCTCACGCCAAGGGTGTCCGCGTCGGCCTCGTGGGCGATCACCCGGGCGCCGGTGCGCTCCCGGAAGGCGCCGGCCTCGCGCTCGTGGTCGCGGTTGGTGAGCACGATCCACGCGGCCCCTCCCAGCCGCTCGAGCTGGGCCAGGTCGGACTCGATCATCGGCACCGGATCGAAGAGGACGTTCCCCTCCTCCCGCACCCACAGATGGCCGTTGAAGTCGATCTGCCGGTCCTTGTTGAAGACGGACCAGCAGTACATGTCGGGAAAGACCTGCTTCATCTCGGAACCTCCTGGTCGGGTGGATGGGCCGTAGGCGGTCTCTCCGGCCATCGTTGGATCCTCGGACAGGATGGGACTGGGGTCCTGGTACGGCAAGGGAGGCGCGGCCGTCGTGGGTTGTCGGAAGGACCGGATCCGTGGTACCATGCGAGAGAGCAAAGCCTTGGCGTCTGCCTGCTTCCAGCGGTGCAAGTCCCATTCTCGCGCAGGAGGAGCATCGTGCGCCCAGGGTATCATCCGCTCGCTGTTTCTGCTGATCCTTGCCACGCTCCTGGGCCTCACAAGCGTCGCCCACGCCCACACTCGCAAAACGTGATCTACCCTCATAGCCGTGCCGTGCGAATGGTTCTTTTCCCCCGGATCCAAACGGGAGCCGGGGGCGCCCGGGGGGGTCGGGCGGCTCAGGTGGTGTCAAACTCCCGCATGACGGAGCCTTGAATCGCTTGGGCGCGCCCCGCCTACGACCCGGCGGCTCCAGGCGCGTCTCTGAGCCGTTGGTGCTCGACCCAGCATGACAAGCCCGGAGATCGTGAAGGCGATGACAGCGCCCAGGATAGCTGGAAGAGTTCTCAACCTAACCTTGCACCTCCTCGCGTGTGAGTGGAGAATGAAACAGCTTGCGTTGTGCCGCCACGTCGTGTTCCTGGCCGTGGTCCTGTTCGCGCAGGACAGTCTTGCCGAGGACTACACCCGATCCAATCTGCCGGAGGGGGCCGTGGCCCGCCTCGGCAACGGCCTGGAAGGCCATACGGACAGGGTCTATTCGGTGGTGTTTTCGCCGGACGGGGCCACCCTGGCCAGTGGCATTGGCAGTCTTGCCAAGAGCGAAGACGGGATGGTTCGCTTTGGAGACGGAGCGGTTCGCTTGTGGGACGTGGCCAGCGGCCAGGAGAGGGCCGTCCTGGAAGGCCAAACGCATTGGGTCTATTCGGTGTCGTTTTCGCCGGACGGGGCCACCCTGGCCAGTGGCAGTGACGATTCGGTTCGCTTGTGGGACGTGGCCAGCGGCCGGGAAACGGCTGTCTTGGAAGG
>CAZEHQ010000154.1:3312-5012 GCA_964512165.1 uncultured Gemmatimonadaceae bacterium
CACTCGGATAGGGTCAATTCGGTGGTGTTTTCGCCGGACGGGACCACCGTGGCCAGTGGCAGTGACGACGGTACGCTTCGCTTGTGGGACGTGGTCAGCGGCCGAGAAACCGCAGTCCTGGACCATTCTGATGGGGGGGATGGGACTCATTGGTATGTCCTTTCGGTGGTGTTTTCGCCGGACGGGACCACCGTGGCCACTGGCAGTGGCGATTGGGCGAAATACGGAAAGGTTCGCTCTTGGAACGTGGCCAGCGGCCGGGAGACCGTCATTCTGGAAGGCCTAACGAGTTGGGTCAGTTCGGTGTCGTTTTCGCCGGACGGGGCCAGCTTGGCCAGTGCCCAATCGGACCATAGGGTGCGCTTGTGGGCCAGCGGCCGGGAGACCGTCGTCCTGGAAGGCCATACGGGTGGGGTCAGGTCGGTATCGTTTTCGCCGGACGGGACCACCCTGGCCAGTGGCAGTTGGGACGAGACGGTGCGGTTGTGGGACGTGGCCAGCGGCCGGGAGACCGCCGTCCTGGAAGGCCATACGGATGGGGTCAGTTCGCTGTCGTTTTCGCCGGACGGGACCACCTTGGCCAGTGGCAGCGAGGACGGCACGGTCCTGCTGTGGGACATGACGCCGTACATCGGCCCCGCTACGCCGATGGCCATTCACACACTGGAGACCGGGCCGACGCAGACGGCGCTGCTGGCCACCTATCCCAATCCGTTCAACAGCCGCACCCACATCGCCTACCGCCTGGTCGCCCCGGGCCCGGTGCGACTTTCTGTCTACAACGCCCTGGGGCAGCCGGTGCGCGCCTTGGTCGATGGATTCCAGGACGCGGGTGCATACCAAGTGGCATGGGACGCTCGCGACGACCGGGGGGCTTCTGTGTCGTCTGGGGTGTATCTGACGCGGCTGCGCCATGCGCACGGGGTGCAGGCGTGGCGGCTGCTCTACCTCAAGGCCGCCCTCCAGTAGCGCCCCGCCCGGCCCGCAAGCCTGGAGCCGCGTCCCCCGCGGCTCTATCTTGAGGCCCCTCGCCCTCGCAGCGCCGGATCAACCAGAAGGCACCCGCCCTTGAGCGCCGACCGCAGACCGAAGATCGCCGCCGTGGTCACGGAGTACCGCAAGTTCTCCCACGGCCAGCACATCGTCGACCGCTTCCTGGAGGGCTACGGCTGGAACGGGCGCCACCACCGGCCGCCCATGGATCTGGTCTCCCTCTACGTGGACCAGCACCCGGAGGGCGACCTCACGCCGGACCGCCTCGCCCGGTTCCCCGAGGTGCGGGGGGTGCCCACCATCGCCGACGCCCTCACCCTGGGCGGGTCCGACCTGGCCGTCGACGGGGTGCTGCTCGTCGGCGAGCACGGCCAGTACGGCCGCAACGAGAAGGGCCAGCAGCTCTACCCCCGGTACGAGTTCTTCCAGCAGATCGTCTCCGTGTACCGCACCACCGGCCGCTCGGCGCCGGTCTTCAACGACAAGCATCTCTCCTGGAACTGGGACTGGGCCCGCCAGATGTACGACCAGTCCGTGGAGTTGGGCTTCGCCTTCATGGCCGGCTCGTCCCTGCCCGTCACCTGGCGCACACCCTCCCTGGAGATGCCCCTCGGGGCGCGTGTGGAGGAGGCGGTCTGCGTCTGCTACGGCGGCGTCGACAGCTACGACTTCCACGGCCTGGAGACGCTGCAGTGCATGGTCGAGCG
>CAZEHQ010000154.1:5112-11202 GCA_964512165.1 uncultured Gemmatimonadaceae bacterium
GCCATGCTGTTGATGGGCGGCCTCGTGCAGGACTTCAACTTCGCCGCGCGGCTGGCTGGCGAGGACCGGCCCCTGTCGACGCAGATGTACCTGCCCATGCCGCCGGCCCGCACCTCGCTGGCCAACTTCTTCAGCCCGCAGGTGAACAACGTGGAGCGCATGTTCCTCACCGGGAAGGCCTCCTACCCGGTGGAGCGCACCCTGATGACCACGGGCCTGACGGCGGCGGGCGTGGAGAGCCTGCACCAGGACCAGGCGCGACTGGAGACGCCGCACCTGGCCGAGGTGACCTACCAGCCGAACCCCGAATCCACCTTCTGGCGCACGTGAGGACGGAGATGCCCGACGACCGCGAACCGAGGCTGGCGGTGGTGGCCACCATCTACCGCTACCTGTCCCACGCCCAGCACTTCGCCGACCGCTTTCTCGTGGGGTACCCGTACGAGGGGGAGTGGCGGCGGTCTCCCGGGCGGATCGTGTCGCTCTTCGTCGATCAGAGTCCCGAGGGCGATCAGGCCGCGGACCGGGGGCGGGAGTTCGGATTCGAGGTCTACCCCACGGTGGCCGAGGCCCTGCGCTGCGGCGGCGGCGAGCTGGCCGTGGACGGGGTGCTGCTCATCGGCGAGCACGGGGAGTACCCGGACAACGAGCTGGGGCAGAAGCTCTACCCGAGGTACGAGCTGTTCAAGGAGTGCGTGGCCGTCTTCGAGGCCGACGGGAGGGCGGTGCCGGTCTACAACGACAAGCACCTCTCCTACAGCTTCGACTACGCCCGGGAGATGGTGGAGGACGGGCGCCGCCTCGGCTTCCCCATCCTGGCCGGGTCGTCGCTTCCCGTCACATGGAGGCTCCCGGACCTGGAGCTTCCGTACGGCACCGGCATCGAGGAGGCGCTGATGATCGGCGTCGGCGGCTCCGATGCCATGGACTATCACGCTCTGGAGGCGATGCAGTGCATGATCGAGCGCCGCCGGGGGGGTGAGACCGGCGTCGCCGCGGTGCAGCTCATCGAGGGGGAGGAGGTCTGGGAGGCCGGCCGCGAGGGCCGTTGGTCGATGCGGCTGCTGGAGGCCGCCCTGTCGCGCTCGGACAGCCCCCGGGGAGCGACGCTGGAGGACGGCCGTACCCAGGACCTGCTCGCCTCGGGGGAGATCGAGCGCCTCGTCGAGGCGCCGGCCGCCTACCTGATCGAGTTCCGCGACGGCCTGCGGGCGACCCTGCTGATGGTCAACGGCGCCGTGGGCGACTACTGCTTCGCCGCGCGCCTGGAGGGGGAGGCCGACCCGGTTTCGTGCCAGTTCCTGCTGACGCCGACGCCGAACGTCACCTATTCGGCCTGCCTGGTGGCCAAGATCGACGAGATGCTGGCCACCGGGGCGGCGCCGTTCCCGGCGGAGCGAACGCTGATCGTCTGCGGGATCCTGGAGAGCTGCCTGCGCTCCCGGCACGCGGGAAGCCGGCGCTTGGAGACGCCCCACCTCGACGTGGAGTACCTCGCTCCCGAGGCCTCCCACCACGCCCACAGGTAGACGGGCCCGGCGCCAAGGCGAGCCGCTCGCGTTTTCATCCGTGGCCTGGCGCCACGAGGCGCCCATAGCGCCCCGGCCGCCGACTCCACTGCCGGCCGCGTATCCCGCCGCCAGGCGCGTTGCCCGCGCCCCAAGGCTCCCCCCAAGCCCACAGACACAGGCCCCGCCGCCAGGCGTGTTGCCCGCGCGTTCAAGGCCTCCCCTACGCCCACCGACAGGCGCTGGCGCCAAGCGTGGTTCTCGCGCCCAGGGGCCGCGCAAAGGCGCGTCGCTCGGGTTCATCTCGGGCCTCTACCGCCACGCGGTGCCAGGTAGCCCCGGCCGCAGACTCCATGCCGGCCGCCGGCCGCGTAGCTCGCATCAATCCCGCCCGGAGGTGTGCCGGATGCCCGTGCCAGGTGGCCGGCCTCCATCCTCAGGCCATGCGGGTGTTGGTGCTGCTGTCCTGGCCTTCCACCACGCGGTGCCAGGCAAGCCCCGGCCGCTGACTCCGCCGGGGCCGCGTACCCACCCCCAGGCGCGGGTTACACGCCCGCCTGCGTCCAGTCTCCGTCGATCAGGCGCCAGACGCCGCCGGGGTTCTCGTCGCGCAGCTCCACCGGCAGGCGGTGGGGGCGCACTTCGTCGTAGCAGCAGAGCATGGCGAAGCGCAACATCGAGGCGGGAATTCCGACGGCGGTGAAGCCGGGGTGTCCCGTGGCCGGGTATGGTCCGCCGTGGTTCATGGAGGGCACCACCGCCACGCCGGTGGGCATCTTGTCGTTGAGCAGGCGCCCGACCCGCCGCCGCAGGGCCGGCGCGATGCGCTCGTAGGCGTCGTCGTCGGAGCCGCCCGTGTCGGAGTAGATGCAGCCGGTGAGGTTGCCCTCGAGGCGGCGCGCCACCTCGGCGGCCTCGCCGACGTCGTCGGCCACCACGAAGAGGCTCTCGTTGCCGAAGGCCTCGGTCTGCAGGGCCTCGGGGTCGTCCAGGAACCGCTGCGCCGTGGTCCGCAGCAGGGTGTTGCTGTAGCTGTAGCCGGTGCCGGCGCCGGTCTCGCCTCCGGTGACCAGCTCGGCGCCGGCGGCCTGCAGGGCGCGGACGCTCTCCTCCATGCCGCTCTCGACGCCGGCGGCCAGCAGGGTGCCCACCGGGGCGCTGTCGAAGCGCTCCGCCGACCGGGCGATGAACTCCTCGGACTCGTCCGTGGCCAGGAGCACGACGATCCCCGGGTTGGTGCAGAACTGCCCGGTCCCCATGAGACAGGAGGTCTGGAACTCCTCGGCGATTTCGGCGCCGCGCTCGCGGATCGCCCCGGGCAGCACGTACACGGGGTTGATGGAGCTCAGCTCCAGGTAGATCGGCTTGCCGGCGGCGTCGGCCGCGGCCTTGAGGGCCAGCCCCGCCGCCCTCGACCCGGTATAGCCGGTGGCCCCGATCTTCGGGTGCGAGACCAGCCCTTTGCCGACCTCGTGATCGGTGCGGTAGAGGAGCTGCACCGTCGCCTCCGGCAGACCCGCCTCCCTCACCGCCCGCAGTGCCTCCTCGGCCAGCAGCCGGGTCGTCCCGGGATGGGAGGAGTTGGCCTTGGCGATGACCGGGCAGCCGGCGCCCACGGCCGCTGCGAAGTCCCCGCCGGAGACGCTGTTGAAGGCGAGGGGGAAGTTGTTCGGCCCGAAGACCGCCACGCCTCCCTCGAGGGCGCGGTACATGGAACGGATGCCGCTGCCGGTGTCGATGGTGGGCAGGCTCCAGGAGCGGGATCGGGCGGCGGCCGCCGCCTGACGGAGCTGGCCGGTGGTCCTGGGCAGCTCGATCTCGGCCAGCCGCGGCGCCGCGGGCAGGGCGGTCTCGGTCTCGGCCATGGCGACGATCTCGCCGGCGCGGGCCTCGATGCGGGCGGCGAAGGCCTCGAGGAAGGCGGCGGCGCCGGCGGGGTAGGAGTCCTGCAGGGCCTCGGAGGCGGAGGCCGCCGCCTCGACGGCCTCGGCCGCCTCCTCGGGACCGCTGACGGGGTAGGTCTCTCCCGTGGGCTCCCGGGTGCGCGGGTTCGTGGGCTCGAAGGTGCCCGCGGCCCTGGAGTCGCGCCATTCTCCGGCGATCAGGACGGGCTGTGGATGCGCCATTGCGCGGAGTCCTTTCTGTAAGCGGTTCTGCGAGCTGTCCAGGCGCTCAGAACGTGCTCTCGCGGTTGGTGATCGGGCACCAGCGCGAGACCGTGAGGAAGTCGTAGAGGGCCGCCCGGGCCTCGGGGGTGCCGATCCTCTGCAGGGCCTCGACGCCGTGGTTGCGGACGTAGCGGTTGCCGTCGTCCAGGGCCGCCACCAGGGCCTCGGTGGCCGGGGCGGCCTCGGGGCCGCGGCGGGCGAGTCCGTAGGCGGCGTCGAAGCGCACCTGGGCGTCGTCGTCGGCGAGCAGCTTCTGCAGGGCGGGGACCGCCGCCTCCGGCCGGCCGCGCATGGTGCCGAGGGCGTCGGCCGCGTTGCGGCGCACGAACTCCGAGGGGTCTCCCGCCAGCGCGGCCACCGCCTCCACGGCCTCGGGACCGGCGGCCATCTCTCCGAGGGCGAAGGCCGCGAATCCGCGCCTCGACTCCGAATCCGCGCCGCAGGCCGCGATCAGCGCCGGCTCCGCCGCACCGCCGGCAGCGGCCAGTCCGTAGGCGGCGTTGAGCCGGGCGGGTTCCACCTCGTCGTCGAGGGCGTCCACCAGGGCGTCGACGGCGTCCTCGCCAACGGCTCCCAGCCCGTAACCCGCGTTCAGGCGCACCGGTTCGGCCTCGTCGCGCAGGGCGTCGCGCAGGGCGGACACCCCGGCGGCAGAGGCCCCGGTGCCGCCCAGGGCGGTGGCCGCATCGAGACGCTCCTCCAGATCGCCGCCCCGCAGACGCCCGATGGCCTCGTCACCGCCTGCGGCGGAAGGCGCGTCGAAGGGCTCGCCGCGGTGCCAGCTCCAGGCGGACCGCCACATGGCGTCGTGACGGTCCCCCAGGCCATTGCCGCCGGGCCAGTCCTGGCTCTCGGAGCGCCAGGTCGGGGCGGCGGGCTCGGACATGCGGGTGAACTGGAACTTCATCATGAATCGGGTGTTGTCGGTGTGGTTGGGGAAGGCCCGGTGCCAAAGGTCGAAGTGGACGAGGACGGCGGTGCCCGCGGCGCCGAGACAGGGCACGGCCTCGCCGTCGGTCTCCCAGGACTCCTTGGCCACGTAGTTCTGGGAGCCCGGTACGACCCCGGTGGGGCCGTTGGCCTCGGAGACGTCCTGGGGGTAGTAGAACAGCATGGCCCAGCGGTTGCGGTGGTTGCGCGGCACCCGGTTGAAGCCCCAGTAGCTGTCCTTGTGGGTGCCGCCGCCGTCGCTGCCGCCCCGGTTCACGTGGCAGTGGCGGTGGGAGTGCATGATGTAGTCGGGGCCGAGGACGCTCGTCAGGGCGCCGCGCAGGGCCGGGTCGTCGAAGACCTGCCTGAGTTGCGGTACCCGCGGCAGGATGTTGTTCCCCGGGTTGCCCTCCTTCTCAAGGACATCCGAGGTGCGCCGGTAGATCTCCTCGTGCAGCGTGGCCGGCAGGCTCGTGTGGAGCACGAGGTAGCCGTTGGCGATGTAGTCGCGCATCTGTTGGTCGCTGAGCAGGTACCTGGGATCGATCACGGCTCTTCCTCCTGGGGACGGTTCGGGGGTCCGGGCCGCTACCATAGCCGGGAGCCGGCCTTCCTGCAAGGTGGGGGGCCGTTCACGGCGGGCGGATCACTTGACGGACAAGGCCCGGAGAACCGGCCCGCCGGCGAGGGCACCCGCCGAAGCGCCTCCTGGTTCCCTGGCGGACCACGGTCAGCGTTTCGCGCCGCCGGAGGGAAGGGGCCGCAGGCGCACCAGGGTCGCTCCCCAGCCGCCGCCGCCGGTGCCGGCCAGGGAGTAGCGCTCCACGAAGGGGAGGCGGTCCAGGGCGGCGTGGACCGTGCGCCGCAAGGCGCCCGTGCCCTTGCCGTGAATGACGCGGGCGTCCAGAATGCCCCGCTTTCGGCACTCGGACAGGTAGTCGGCCACCAGGTCCGCCGCCTCTCTGGGCCGGAAGGTGTGCAGATCGAGGGTGCCGTCGATGGGCAGCTCCACCGGCTGCTCTTCGAAATCCCTCTCGTCGCTCATCGCTCCGGGCTCCTCGGGTGGGGGTGGCGGCCCTGCGGCCATCGGATAAGCAAGGGAATGAAGCTCCCCGGGCAATCGAGAGGCCCTCGCTCTTTTCCTATATATAGGGCCGATACCCGGCCCCGGGTCCGCCTCGGGCCCCACGATCCCGGCAAACCATCGAGGAGTCGATCCCATGCCCCATCCCGTCCGCATCGGCGTCATCGGCGCCGGCTCCGCCACCTTCTCCCTCGGCCTGGTGAAGGACCTGTGCCTGACCGCCAACCTGGCCGGCAGCGAGGTCCACTTCATGGACATCGACGCCGACCGCCTGGACGCGGTGACCCGAATGGCTTCGCGCTACACCGGCGAGATCGGCGGCGACCTGCGCTTCCGGCAGACCACCGACCGGGAGGATGCGCTGAGGGAGGCCGACTTCGTCATCAACACCGCCATGGTG
>CAZEHQ010000155.1:0-11104 GCA_964512165.1 uncultured Gemmatimonadaceae bacterium
CCTTCGTCTGTGGCCTCGACCGCTACGCCGGGGCGCCCCGGCTGATTCTGTTGAACCGTGACTGCGGCTGGGTGCGGGAGACGCGCTTCGTCGCCGTGCCCCTCGAGGACGGGCGGCGGTGAGCCCGGCGGGCGCCGCGGCCGTCCTGGGGCTGCTGCTGGCGCCGGCGGCGCTCTCGGCCGACGCCGCCGGCCTGCGGGCGACGATCGACACCCTGGCCTCCTTCGAGTCCCGCGTCCCGGGGTACCCGGGCAACGCCAGGGCCGCCGACTACCTGGAGAGGCGGCTGCGGAGCCTGGGCCTGCGGGACCTGCGCCGCGAGACCTTCGAGGTCGTCGTCCCCGTCGACCGCGGCGCCGGGCTGCGGGTGGTCGGCCCCGGGGAGGCGGAGGTGCTCCTGCGCTGCCTGGAGCCGAACCTGGCGCGCACCTCCACCCTGCCGGCGGACGGCCTGGAGGCGCCCCTGATCGACGGCGGCTCCGGCGAGCTGGCCGACTTCGACGGCCAGCTCGTCGACGGACGGGTCGTGCTGCTGGACTACGACAGCTGGGACCACTGGCGGCGGGCCGGGTATCTCGGCGCGGCGGCGGTGGTCTTCATCGAGCCGCGGGAGACGCGCCGGGCCCAGGGCCGGAGCAAGTCGAGCCTCGTGCCCCTCGACCTGCCCCGGTTCTGGGTCGACCGCCCGGCGGGCCTGGCCCTGCGACGGCGGCTGCAGGCCGGCGATTCCCTCACCGTGAGGCTGAGGGCGCGCATGGACTGGTCGCTGCAGCCGACGTGGAACCTGCTCGGCTGGGTCCCCGGGACCGACCCGGCCCTGGCGGCGGACACGATCGCGGTGCAGGCCGGGTATGCCAGCACCTCGCCCGTGCCGGGGCTGGCGCCCGGAGCCGAGGAGGCCTGCGGCGTGGCCGCCCTCCTGGAGCTCGCCGCGCACCTGCGGGCCCATCCCCCGGCGCGGACCGTTCTGCTGCTGGCCACGAGCCGGGGCATGTCCGACTTCCTCACCCGCCACGCCCGCTCCTGGGAGCCGGCCGCCGAGAGGCTCGCCGAGCCCTTCGGCATCGACCTCTTCATCGGCCTGGACCTGTCGAGCCAGACCGACCGGCTGGCGGTCTGGCACAACACGCGGGACTTCCAGTACCGCCGCTACTTCGCGCCCTTCGGCCGCCGCTTCGTCGACTACGACCCGGCGCGGGCCCTGATCAACGGCATCAGCCCCGCCCGCGGCACGACCTGGGAGGCACTGACCCCCGGCGGGGTCTCCTCCGGCGCGGGGAGGGCCTTCGAGGCCGGCCTGCCCTCCCTGTCCTTCGTCACCGTCCACGACGGCCGCGTCCGCCGCGGCACGCCCCACGACCGGCCGGAGGGCGTGCGCTTCGACAACCTGGAGCGCCAGACCGAGCTGCTGTCGCGGACCCTGGCGGCCGCCTTCGACGACCCCGGACTACTCACCGGCCTCGAGGACTTCGACGCCGTCCTCAAGGACCGGCTGCGCACCCTGGTGGTGCACGCCCGGGCCTTCACGCGGCAGAGCCAGGTCCCGGAGGAGCCCGTGGCCGGCGCCCTGGTGATGGCCAGGTCCCCGGCCGCCGGACCAGGGGGGGGCGCGGCCGGGGAGGGCGGGCGCCTGGCGATCACCGACGCCCGCGGCGACGCCGTCTTCGCAGGGCTGCTGGCCGGCAGCTACGACCTCTCGGCCTACGTCGTCGATGCCGACGGCGGCGGGATCGCCGGCGCCCTCGACCTGAGCACCCGGGCCGCGAGCCACCACGGGGAGCCGTCGCCGGAGGGGGTCCTGACGGTCTCGGTGACCGGGGAGACGAACGAGAAGACGGTGGTCCTGTTCCCGTGCACGGGCCGCGAGCTCTACGACCTGGTGGACCCGCTGGACATGGGTCCCCGGGTCGAGCTGCGGATCCTCGACGTCAACGACGCGGAGCCCCGTCAGTACGGCTACGCCGTCGGGTTCGGCGAGGCCCTCGTCTTCGCCTCGGCGGGGACCCGGGCCGAGGACCGGATCAAGATCGTGATCAACGACGGCCGCGCCCTGCTGCTCAACGGACGGGGGCACGCCACTGAGGACGAGGCGAGGGGGGACGGCTTCCTGCTCTCCCGCGACCGCTTCCCGGCCTTCCACCTGCTCGCCGCCCGGGACATGTGGCGCCTGGACGAGGCCCGGCTGCGGCGCCTGCGCGAGCACGCCATCGGCAACCCGCGGGTGGCCGCGATGCACGCCTGGGCGGACCGCCTGATCGAGCGCGCCGGGACCGCGGCCCGGGAACGGGACTGGACGGGCTACACGGCGGCGGCGCGGGAGGCCCTCGGCGTCGAGGCCCGGGTCTATCCCGAGGTGGTGGGCACCCTGAACGACGTGATCCGGGGGATCGTGTTCTTCCTGGCCCTGGTCGTGCCGGCGGCGTTCTTCGCCGAGCGCCTGCTCATCGGGGCCCCGGACATCCGCCGCCAGCTCGCCGGCCTGGGCCTCTGCCTGCTGGTCATCTGGATCTGCATCTCCCAGGTCCATCCGGCCTTCGAGCTGGCCCACCCCCTGGTGATCCTGCTCTCCTTCGCCATCATGGCCATGGCCCTGCTGGTGATGGCCCTCGTGTGGGGGCGGTTCGAAGGGCACATGAAGGAGGTCCAGTCCCGGCTGCGGGGCGTGCACCGGAGCGACGTGAGCCGAGTCGGGGCCTCGTACGCCGCCTTCATGCTCGGTATCTCGAACATGCGCCGCCGCCGCCTGCGCACCGGCCTGACCCTGACGACCCTGGTGCTGCTCACCTTCACGGTCCTGTCCTTCACCACCTTCGAGCCCGGCACGCGCTTCCTGTCGGTGTCGGCGCCGCAGGAGGGGCCCTACGAGGGTTTGCTGATCCGGGACCGGGGCTGGCTGCCGCTGGCGTGGTCCGAGGTGGACTACGCCGCGTCCCACTTCGCCCCGTCGGGCACGGTGAGCCCCCGGCTCTGGTACGTGGGCGAGGAGTTCTCGGCCGACAGCCGCAGCCTGGTCCCGGTCTTCCACGGGGACCGCCGCGTCAACGCCCTCGGCCTGGTCGGCCTGTCCCTCCAGGAGCCCCGGGTGACCGGCGTCGACCGCGCCTTGAGGTCGGGCAGCTGGTTCCGGGCCGCCGACGAGCCGTCCTGCCTGGTCTCCGCGGCGATGGCCGCCTCCCTGGAGCTGGCAGCCGGCGACACGCTGCGGTTGTTCGGGACCCCGCTGCGGGTCCGGGGAGTGTTCGACGGCGCCGCCCTGATGGCCCTGCACGACCTCGACGGGGCCCCGCTGACCCCCGTCGACTTCGGCCTCTCCCCGTCGGCCGGCCTGGAGCCGGAGCCGGCGGGCGGCCGGATCACGGCGGAGTTCATCCAGGAGCTGCGCTCGCGCTCCTTCACCCACCAGGACGCCGACCGGGTCCTGGTCCTTCCCTTCGACACCCTGCGCGGTCTGGGGGGCTGGCCGCGCTCGCTGGCGGTGCGCTTCGAGGACGGGGTCCGGGGACGGCGGTCGATGGAGGACTACCTGCGGCGGGTGGCGGCCACCGTCTTCGCCGGGTTCCGCGAGCCGGGGCAGGAGCGCATCCAGGTCGCCTCCTTCACCTCCCTGGGGTCCACCTCGGTGGGGGGCCTCGGCGCCCTGATCGTGCCGGTCTTCATCGCCGGCCTGATCGTGCTGAACACCATGCTCGGCGCCGTGTACGAGCGCACCCGCGAGATCGGCATCTACTCGTCGGTCGGTCTGGCGCCGGGGCACATCGCCATGCTCTTCATCGCCGAGGCCTGCGTCTACGCCGTCCTCGGGATCACCCTGGGCTACCTGCTCGGCCAGGGGCTGGGAAAGGTGCTCCTCCAAGCCGGCTGGCTGGGCGGCCTGAGTCTGAACTACTCCTCCATGGCCGCGGTCTACGCCGCCCTGGTGGTCATCCTCGTAGTGCTCGCCTCCACCGCGTACCCGGCCCGGGCCGCCTCGCAGATGGCGGTGCCCGACGTCGTCCGCCGCTGGGTGCCGCCCGAGCCGGCCGGCACCGGCTGGGAGTTCCAGTTCCCCTTCGTCATCTCCCGGGCCGAGATCGTCGGCCTGGCGGGCTACCTGTGCGGCTACTTCGAGGCCTTCGGGGAGGAGTCGGTGGGCGACTTCTACACCCGGGGGACGACGCTGACGAGGAGCGGAGAGGGATACGAGATCGCCGCGGACATCTGGCTGGCCCCGCTGGAGCTGGGCGTGAGCCAGCGGCTCGTCCTGCGGGCCCTGCCGGAGGCCGACCCCAAGGTCTACGGGCTCCACTTCCAGATCGACTGGACCAGCGGCGAGACGGAGGCGTGGAAACGCCTGAACCGCAGATTTTTCAAGGTGTTGCGGAAGCGATTCCTGATCTGGTACGCCCTCCGGGAGGAAGACCGGGCGGGGTACCGGGAGGAAACCCTCGAGCGCCTGGGCAAGGCCGCGGCGGAGCCCGCCTGAGGCACGGAAGGCGTCTTGCCGGGGGCCGAAGATTATACGATAATACCAGAATCTCGGAGGCCGGGAGCGGTCGTCCGGGCTCCCCGAGCCAGGTCTGGAGGAATGACGGAGAAACGAGGGCGGGTCCTGCTGGTCTGCAGCGGCGAGCGGCGCCGCGAGTACGTGAGCGTCGAGGATCTGGCCCGCCTGGAGTCGTTCGCCGACTTCGACTACCTCGACCCCGACGAGGACCGTGCCCGGGTCCGGGAACGGCTGAAGGAACGGGCCGCCGAGGTGGACGCTATCGTCATCCACCGCCGGCGGCCGCGGATCGATGCCGAGATCATGGACGCGGCCCCCCGGCTGCGCTTCATCGGCGAGCTCGAGGGCGACCGCTTCGCCGAGGGCATGGACGTGGAGGAGGCCTGGCGGCGGGGGATCTGTGCCGTGGACACCACCAACGGCTCCTCCTACCCCGTCTCGGAGTGGGCCCTCGGGCTGATCCTGGTCTGCCTCCGCAACGCCGGCGCCCACTTCCGCGAGATCGTCGCCGGCAACTGGAAGAAGAGCTACGACGGCCAGGCCTACCTGCGCGGCGAGCTGACCGGGCGCCGGGTCGGGCTGATCGGGTGCGGCCACGTGGGCCGGCGGCTGCTCAAGCTCCTGGCCCCCTTCGAGACGGAGAACTGGGTCTACGACCCGTACCTGCCCGTGGAGATGGCCGACGCCCTGGGGTTCGTGCAGACCTCCCTCGACAACGTGCTCAGCCAGTGCGGGATCGTCGTCTGCCTGCTGCCGCTGACGCCGAAGACGGAGGGCATGCTCGGCCGCCGCGAGCTGAACCTGCTGGCGCCGGGGAGCGTCTTCGTCAACCCCACCCGCGGCCAGGTGGTCGACTCCGCCGCGCTCCTGGAGCGCCTCCGGCGGGGCGACATCGTCACCGGCCTCGACGTCTTCGAGCCCGAGCCGATCCCGGCCGAGCAGGAGATTCTGCAGCTGGACAACGTCTTCCTCAGCCCCCACATCGCCGGCGTCACCCTGGCGAGCCGGTCGCGTTTCTTCGCCCTGATGGTGGACGAGCTGGACCGGTTCTACCACGGGCACCACACGCGCTTCGACCTGACCGTGCGCTCCCTGGCCAACCGCCGGGGCGTCGACATCGGCGAGGAGGGCCACGTGACGCCGTTGCCGGAGCCGAACCATGCGGTCGGCTGATGGACGCAGCGGCGGTCTTGCCTGTCAGAAGACGACGCCGGCGCCGGGACCGGTGACCCCGCAGATCGAGCCCCCGCCCTGAGCGCGTCGGCGGCCGTCCCTCCGCGCGTTTCTCCGTTTCCGCCCCTTCCTTCCACGTGCCCACAATCTCTGCCCTGATCGAAGAGCCCGGCACGGTGGCGCGGCACGGCCAGCCGGTCACCCACGGCTGTCCCTTCCCCGCCGGCGCCCTGTCCGACGCGGAGAGGGTGCGGCTGGTCGAGGACGGCGGGGGCGAGTTGCCCCTGGAGACGAGCGTACTGGCCCGCTGGCCGGACGGCTCGATCAAATGGCTGCTCCTCGACACGCAGGCGTCGCCGCGGCCCAAGGAGAAGCTCCGCCTGGGCCTGGAGTACGGCCCCGGGGTGACGCGGCAGGAGGCGGTGACGCCGCTGCGGGCGGCGCCGACGGACGAGGGCCTGCGGGTCGACACGGGAGCGCTCACCGTCGAGCTGAACGGCGCCGGTCCGACGCTGCTGCGCCAGGCGGGCGGCTGCCTGCGCGAGGACGGCGAGCCGCAGATGGTCCTGCGCGACGGGGCCGGCACCGAGAGCGTCGGGCACGTGGAGTCCCTCGAGGTCGAGGAGAGCAACGCCCTGCGCCTGGTGGTGCGCGCCGCGGGCGGCTTCCTGTCCGGCGCCGGCGAGCGGACCCTGGGCTGGATGGCGCGCCTGGAGTTCTACGCCGGCCAGCCGTGGGTGCGCCTGCTCTACACCTTCCTCCACGACGCCGACGAGCCCGAGCTTTTCCAGCTGGGGGAGTTGCGCCTGCAGCTCTCCCTGGCCCTGGAGGGCGTCCCCCGCCTGATGCTCGGGGCGCCGACGGGCGGCGACGGCAGCAAGGGGCGAGACGCCGGCCCCTGCGCCTCGACCCTGGAGCTGTGGGAGCCGGACCTCGGCCGCCACGCCGTCTTCGGCCTGCCCGAGGGACGGGTGGACGG
Source organism: uncultured Gemmatimonadaceae bacterium (assembly GCA_964512165.1). GTDB lineage: Bacteria > Latescibacterota > UBA2968 > UBA8231 > UBA8231 > UBA8231. Next base: position 6,636 of record CAZEHQ010000155.1, read on the forward strand.
GCCCGTGAAGAGCCACGGCTGGGTCTACGCCGCCGACGGCGCGCGCGCGGTGCAGCTGAAGCTGCGCAACCCGGGCGAGAGTTTCCCCAAGCTGTACGCCGTGGACCGGGAGCGGCTGCGCGTCGACCTCTATCCGGCGGCCGGCGAGCGCCAGGCCGCGTCCGAGCAGCCGAGGGACTACCGCACCCTGAACCAGGTGGCCAGCGGCGACTACGACGGCCCGCTGCAGATCCCCCAGGGGATGAGCAGGACCCACGAGCTGTTTCTGCACTTCGGGGCGCCGGTCCGGGACCTGGTGGAGGCGGCAGAGCGCGCCGCCGCCTGGCAGCAGCCCCTGCTGCTGCGCATCGACCCGGGGGCCTGCGCCGACAGCGGCGCCCTCGGCCCCTTCCCGCCTCACTACCCCGGCTACTACCGCCTGGAGGAGAAGCTGCGCCAGGCCACCGGCGAGGGGATGGGCAAGCCGGCCCTCTACGGGATCCTAGGCCACGGCGACACCGGACTGGTGTCGCCGGAGGGGGTGACGCTGACGACGGACAACGTCGGCTACGACCACCTGCGCTCGGTCCTGCGCCAGTGGCTGCGCCGCGGCGAGCAAACCCTCTACTGGCAGGCCGAGGCGATGGCCCACCACTTCATGGAGGTGGACGTCATCCACCACACCACGGTCTTCCCCCTGCGCCAGGGGGGCCCGCGGCCGATCTGGCAGCAGTTCCACGCCTACCGGAGCACCGCCCGCGACGCCCAGTCCCAGCCCGGGACGGACCACACCTGGTTCGGCGGGCTGCTGGACTTCTACTACGTCACAGGGTACCGCCGGGCCCTGGAGATCGTCGAGGAACTGGGCGGCTACTGCGCGCGCACGCGGCAGCGCCAGAGCTGGGACAGCATGACCCCCGAGCGGAGGGATGCCTGGGAGGACCCCCGGGTCGCCGCGGGAAGCTCGCCGCGCAAGGCGGGCTGGGCCCTGACCGGCATGGCCGACCTCTACGAGGTGAAGCCGGACCCGGCCCTGGCCGGGGAGATGCGCGCCATGGTGCGGGTCTTCGCCAACTGGCAGGAGGACTCGGGCGCCTTCCGCTCCCAGTTCGGGGCCTTCGCGCGAGGCACCCAGGGCTTCATGGTGGCGGCGATCCTCACCGGCCTGCAGCGCACCTGGGAGTTGCTCGGCGACGAGCTGGCGAAGGGGTTGTGCATCCGGGGCTGCCGACACCTGGCGAGGGAAGCGGTCAACGTGGACGGCCTGATGTACTACAAGGAGTCGGCCATCAACCAGGGCGGGCCCCAGACGTCGAACCTGCTCAATCTGAGGCCGATGGTCTTCGCCTACGAACAGACCGGCGACCGGGACCTGCTGCGCTGCATGTGGCGGCTCACGCGCCACGCCGTCGACGACGGGCTCAAGGCCGGCCACCTGGTGAAGGACATCCTCTGGGCCCTGCCGACCTTCGAGCGCGAGGGGCTTCTCCGGAAGGCGTGGGGGGACGAGCTGGAAGAGGGAGGGTGAGCATGGAGCGCGTGCGCATGGCCCTCGTCGGCTGCGGCGGCATGGGCGTGCGGCACCTGGCGGGGCTGTCCGAACTGCACGCCTCGCCCTTCCGCAACGTCGACCTGGCCGCGGTCTGCGACCTCGACCGGTCCCGGGCCGAGGCGGCGGCGGCGAAGGCCCAGGAACTGCTCGGCGTCCGGCCGGCGGTCTGCGTCGACCTGGAGGAGCTGCGCCGGGTGCCGGAGGTGGCCATGGTCGACGTGGTCACCGACCCTTCGGTGCACGGGCCGGTCGTGTGCGAGGCCCTGGAAGCCGGGCTGCACGTCCTCGTGGAGAAGCCGATGGCGGTCACCGTCGGCGCCTGCCGCCGGATGATCGAGACCGCCCGGGACCGGGGGCGCCTGCTGTCGGTGGCCGAGAACTACCGCCGCGACCCCTCGGCCCGCCTGATCCGCCACCTGCTCGACCGGGGCGCCGTCGGCCGGCTGCGCGCGGCCTGGGTCCACTCGATGAGCGGCGGCGACGGGATCTTCATCACCCCCTGGCGCCACCTCAAGGAGAAGGCCGGTCCGGTGATGGACATGGGGGTGCACCTGGCCGACCTGGTCCGCTACCAGCTCGGCGATGTGGCCGAGGTCTCGGGCGCGGCCTGGATCGCCGAGCCGGTGCGGCGGACCGGGGAGGTGCGGGTCGAGGCCACGGCAGAGGACTCGTCGGTGGCCTTTCTGCGCATGACCAGCGGTGTCGCCGTGAGCTGGATGATGTCCCGGGGCGGCCACGCCAGCCTGCGGGGCGAGGCGATCCTCGGCGACCAGGGCGTGCTCACCAGCTTCGGCACCCGCGGCGGCCGGGCCGGACTGCACCGCCGGGGGCGCGAGCCGGTGGACCACGGGCAGCTCCTGGCAGAGGCCGGGGACTTCGCGCTGGATCCGCTGGCGGCGCACCTCTTCCCCGACCGGGTCGCCGCGGGCAACACCGACGCCCGGCTGATCGCCATCGAGCAGCACGAGCTGGCCCGGGCGATCCAGGTGGGGGGCGCCGTCGAGGTGGACGGCCTCGAAGGGCTGAAGGACGTGGCCGCCGTGAACGGGATCCTGGAGTCGTCGCTGGCGGGCAGGACGGCGACGATGGAAGAGATCGAGAGCTGCGCCCTGTACGACTACCAGGGCGAGATCGACCAGGCCCTCGGCTTCCCGTGAGCGGCGGCCACGACCGTCTCCCGGCACGACCGGCGGGGAGGTGAGAGATGACAGGGTCCGGCCTCTGCCTCGAAGCGGTGCGCACCTTCGCCGACAAGGTGATGGCTCACGGGCGCGACACCTACGGCGACCACCGCACGCCGCTGCTGGTGGACGGCGTCGACATCTACACCCATGAGCCGGGCCGCTGGGTCAACGGCCGGGTGCCGAAGCGGGCCCCCGATGGGCACGGCATCGAGGTCGGCGACGAGTGGGTGCTGTCGAACCTGTCGTCCCAGCAGATCCTGTTCCGGGTCCTCGATGCCCTCACCACGATCACCGGGGAGCCGGCCTACCGCCGGACCGCCGAGGAGGCCACCGCCCATGCCCTGGCCAACCTGCGGGCGCCCAACGGGCTGCTCTACTGGGGCGGCCACATGGCCTTCGACCTGCTGACGAAGCGGCCCGTGTACGAGGGCTACGGACACGAGCTGGAGCACCTCTACCCCTACTGGGAGCTCATGTGGCGCGTCGACCCGGCGGCCACCCGCGAGGTGATCGAGGCCTTCTGGGGCAGCCACGTCTGCGACTGGTCGACTCTCGACATGAACCGCCACGGCTGGTACGACCAGTCGTTCCCCGGGTGGGACGAGGAGTACGTCGGCGGCGACCCCTTCTTCCTCTGCGAGGGGCTGTCCTTCTACGCCGCCGGCTCGGAGTTGCTGTGGGCGGCCGCTTTCCTGCACCGGCAGACAGGAGACCCCCGTCCCCTGGAGTGGGCCCGGCGCCTGGCCGGCCGCTACGTCGACACCCGCGACCCGGTCACCGGCCTGAGCGGCAACCAGTACGGCCAGCTGGCGCCGGACAGCTACGATGGCGGCGGCCTCGGCGACCGCACCCGGCGGCAGCTCGGCCCCGAGTTCGGCGACCGCGCCCTGGAGGCGAAGCTGCTGATAGGCGGCGGCTACTACGCCTACAAGGGGCTCTGCCAGCTGCTGATGGCCGAGATGCTCGAGGGCGGGGGGGCGGCCTTCCGGCGCTGGGCCCTGGAGGACCTGACGATCCTCGGCCGCCGGGCCTACGATCCGGCCACCAACACCTCGCCGGCCATGTTCACCGACGGCACGATCCTCACGCCCGACCGGATCGCCCGCAGCGGCTACCACGGCCCTCCCGCGAACTTCAACTCCCGGCCCCTGGGCACCACCTTCCTTTGGGCCTACGCCATGGCCTTCCGCATCGCCGGCGACCCCTTCCACTGGGAGATGGCGCGCCACCTGGCGCGCGGCAACGGCCTCGGCGAGATCGGGGCCGAGCCCGGCGCGGAGCCGGGGCTGACCGTCGGCGCCGACCCCCACGGGGCGGCGGCCCTGCTCGAGCTCCACGACGCGACCGGCCATCCCGCCTTCTTCGAGGGCGCCCTGGCTTCGGGCGAGCGGATCCTCGACGAGCGCTTCCACCGCGGCTTCTTCGTGCGCAGCCGGCGCCACCGCCGCTCGCGCTTCGACAGCTTCGACGCCTGGCTGCTGCTGCACCTGCACGCCCGCTCGGCCGGCCTCGAGGGCGCCGTGCCGACCTTGTGGCCGTCCAGCTCCTACTTCATCTGCTACTGGCTCGAAAGGGGCCGGCAGTCCGACGGCAGCATGATCTACAACCGGACCCTGGACGAGGCGCCGGCCTGAGGAGGAAACGACATGCCGAGTGATCGACTGCGCGTCGCCATCTGGCTCGACGAGCTGGCCCTGCCTCTGGACGAGGGGCTGCAGGTGGCCGTCGACTTGGGCAGCGAGTACGTGTGGTTC
>CAZEHQ010000156.1:0-1951 GCA_964512165.1 uncultured Gemmatimonadaceae bacterium
CCCCCGGGTTTCAGCGCCTCCCTATCCCCGGATCTGTCGACCTTCACCTTCCGTCCCGACGGCACCTGGCATCCCTTCACCCTGAACGTGACGCCTTCCACGGCGCGGGTGAACGTGGTGGTCAACGCCACCTCGGCCTCGGACCTAGCCCTGGAGATCAGCAGCGGGACGACCCAGCCCTTCGGCAACTACTGCGGCGGGGAGCGCGACGACACGCGGCGCAACCTCCGCGACGGGGCCACGGTCTGGCTCGCCGGCTGCACGGAGGGCTACTCGCTCCTCCGCGTCGAGGACGCTGCCAACACGAACAACGCCTGGAGTGTGGGGGCCTACGTGGGAACGGCCGACGACGCCTTCGACATCGAGCTCGTCTTCGCCAACGACTTTCGCCTCTCCGATCGGGCCATCGTCCGCGACGCCGCCGACCGCTGGGAGCAGATCATCACCGCCGGCGTGCCCGACGTGAGCGTGTCCTTCGATTCGGACCGGGTTGATTGGTGGGACGACTGGCGGCAGAAAGAGCCCTGGCTGCCGGAGCGCTTGGTGATCGACAACGAGTCGGTGGACGACCTGCGCATCTACGTGGGCTACCTGGCGGATTCCGAGCCCTTCGCCGGGTGGGCCGGCCCGTTCTGGATCCGGTGGAACGTCAACGCCGGGTTCACCCAGCCCGCCCTCGGGAAGGCCTCGTTCCACCGCCAGTACGCGGACAATTTCCGGACAGCGCTGCACGAGATCGGCCACGTCCTCGGCATCGGCATCGACGGCTGGAGGCTCCAGGATCTGCTGGCCGGCGAGGGCGAGGACCGCCACTTCACCGGCGCCCTGGCCCGAGCCGCTTGGTGGGCCGCCGGCGGCTCTCGCTGGCGCGGGCCCGCGGTGCCGGTGGAAGCCGACGACGGCCACTGGAAGGAGGCGGCCTTCGGGAATGAGTTGATGACCGCGACGTGGACGATCGGCCGACCAGAGCCTCCTCTGAGCGCGGTCACCGTCCAGGCCCTGGCCGACATGGGCTACACCGTCGACGTGAGCCAAGCCGAAGACTACTCCGTGCCGGCGACGGGCAAGCCCGTCGCCGCCGATGCTGTGGTGCGTTGCGGCATCACCGGGTCGATGCCCTACGCCGTCGCACAGCCGATGCAGCGATGAGTGTGCCGGAGGGTGCTGCACCTGAACCCTGACGACGGGCGACCTGCGGGCGGTGCCCCGCCGGGAGGCCGCCGACGTGGCCCTGGCTGCGAGTGGGCGGATATGCCGGGGCTACCGGCTGGACCGCCCTTCGAGGTCTGGCCGCCGGGCCCCGGCCAACCTGCCCTGGTGCGTTGCTGGTGCGCACGGTCTCCCGGCGCGGACGCGGCGTACATCCGGCCCGTGGCCGAGAAAGGCGCGTGGTGGAAAACCGCAGCGGAAGTGAATGCCGAGGAGGCAACCGATGGAGAAGCTGAGCCCAGCGGAAGAGAAGGCGAAGCGGCGCCTGGGGCCCCTGGGGATGCGGGCGGAGGCGCAGTGGCAGCGGGCCCGCCCGAAGATGTGCCGGGAGCTGAAGGAGAGCGGCCGGTTCTACCAGAGCCTGCTGACGAAGGCGCGCCGAGCCGACCAGATCCTGGGGCAGGAACTGGAGGACGGCCAGAAGCAGGGCCTGCCGGGGGAGGTGAACCATCGCCTGGCGATGGCGGTGGCGCTGGAGGAGCTGTTCCTGCCGGGGGAGGAGGGTGACGTGGACTGGTACTACGACGAGAAGATTCCGTATGGGGTTTTTCTAGTCCTGCCCTTTTCTGAGGAGGATGACGACGACATCCACTATAGGCTGAACGAGCGGGGGGCGACCTTCCACCATTTGAGAGACAAAGACACGCGGCTCTTTCTCGTGTGCTTCAATGGAGACATGGATGAGCTGAGGGAGGTAGTAGGATTCGGCGATACGTCCTCGCAGGCGGAGGACGACGTCCCT
>CAZEHQ010000156.1:1961-9826 GCA_964512165.1 uncultured Gemmatimonadaceae bacterium
GCAAACAGACTGTTTCCTCGGGCATGCTCCCGAGGGTATGTGGGAGTGGCTTGAGTCTGCGCAAGTGTCCTTCCCCGAGATGGGACGGCTGGAGTCGAGGATCCGAGAACAGTGGGAGCTGGCCCGGCCGAAGATGTGCCGGGAGATGAAGGCGGACGGGACGTTCGTGCCCTCGGTGCGCAGCCAAGCGAAGGTGGCGCACCGAGTGCTGCGCTCCGCGAGAAGGGCGGGCAAGACCTGCGAGGAGGCGGAGAGTCTCGCCCTGGAAGCGGTGTTCCTGCCGGAAGAAGAGGAGTAGCCGTAGCTGGTGCCCCGATGGTCCACGGAATACCGAGACTGAGGGCGGACTGACTTCACCCTCGCCACGGCTCCGAAACTCGTGGTCCTCGGCCTCGCCCTCCTCACCTGTTCTACATCGTGTGGCGAAGGCTGGGTAGTACCTCAGTTTCTGAACCTGAGGCACTACCGATTTCGTGTGCAGCCGCTCCCCCTCCGCCACCATCACCTACCAGACCCGGGCGACCCCGCGAGCGCGGTCCGGACGACACCGGATCTGGCTCCCTGACGACGCTTCCATTGGACAGGTACCTCGGGGGTTCTGTAACTTGGTTTTCTCTCCCCTTGCCCGTTCGCCCCCCCGGACCGACCCAGCCGGCGGAAGGACAGTCGGTGAACCGCTCCCTTGACCACTGGCGCACGGCGCTGGCGAGCGCTGGCTGCGCTCCCCGACGCACCGGAACCCGCGCCTGGAACGGCCCTTGTCCCCTATGCGGGGGGGAGGATCGCTTCCACCTCTCCGAGCGCGACGACCGTGTGCTAGTCGGCTGCCGGCGGTGCCTTGACGGCGCCCCCAATGCTGTCCCGCGTTACAGGCAACTGCTGCAAGCGCTGTGGCCGCCCGGCGGTGAGCCTTCGCCGCCTCCGCCCGACCCGCCGAGATCGGAACCGCCCCCGCAGACGGCCCGGGATTCGGCCGCAACGGAGCGGGCCCAGCGCCTGTGGGCGGTGGCGGAGCCCCTGGTACCGGGGATCGGCCCGGCGTGGACCTACCTGACCGTGCGTCGGCGCGTGTGGCCGCCGAAGGCCGTCCCGGGCGAGCTGGACGCGGGCCGGACGATACCGGACCGTGCCGTGCGCGAGCTGTCCCCGGCGGCGGCGGTCGACGCCCGGCTGTACCTGCCGCCCGGAGCGGCCAGCGCCGTGGTCTACGCCTACACCGAGCGTGCTGGCGACATCGGCGCCGTGCAGGTGGAGGCGGTCTCCGCCGACGCCGAGGCGCTCACCGCTTGGCCGGGCCACGAGGACCCCATCAAGCGCCCGTTGAGGGGCCGCCCGGCCGGGCGGTTCCTGCGGCTGCCCGCCCGGCGGGAGCCGCGAGCCGGGCACCCGGTGGTGGTGACCGAGGGCCCCCTCGACGCCTTGGCGGCCGCGTGGCTCTGGAGGGACGCGGACGTGCTCGGCGGGTTCTCCACCTCGTCGCTACGCCAACTGGCCCCCGCCGACGTGGCTGGCTACGATCGCGTGATCCTCGCCGGGGACCGGGACCGGGCCGGCCTGGCGGCCACCATCGCCGGCGCGGACCGCTTGCCCGGCGACGTGGAAGTGTGGGCCGGCGAGGACGGCCAGGATCTGGCGGACCACTTGGTGGCCCGCCTGGCTCAGGCGAGCCCGGAGGAAAGCCCCTCGGTGCAGTGGGCTCGACTCTTGGAGGGTTGACCGATGCCCGAAGAACCCACGGAACACCCGAACGCCACGGCCCTGCGGTTGGGGTGCCAGAAGCTGGAGGCCGGTGAGGACCCCGAGGCCATCGAGCAGGAGCTGCGCCAGCGGTTGCCGGCGTCCGCCGCCGGCTCGGTGCTGCAGGCAAGGCTGAGGGCCGCGCTGGCCGGGTACGAGTCGCAGAGGACCGGCGAGTTCGAAGAGGACGGCCAACTCGCGCTGTCGGCGATCGGCCGCGCCTTGGGTGCCGAGGCCCCCACCATCCGCCCGGCGAGCATCTGGAAGCGCCACGATCCCCCGGAGGCCATCCTCTGGCGCGACTACGGCCACGAGGACGGGTCCCAGTCGCCCGTGCTCAGCGTCGGCGAGGTCTGCTTGCTGTCGGCGGCCGGCGGTCTGGGCAAGTCCACCATCACCGTGGCCCTGGCCGCAGCCGCGGCCATGACGGAGGACGGCATGGACTACGGGGCCGCCTGCGGCCTGCGCGTGCGCGGCGGCCCCACGGTGCTGCTGAGTTACGAGGACAGCCCGGCCCGCGTGGCGGCCCGGCTGAGGTGGTACGGCGACGCCAGCGGCCCCGTCTTCGACCGAGTGCACCTAGTCGAGGATCCGGTGCCGCCCCTGTGGGAGGCTCCGCAGGGGCACGGGGCCGGCGAACGGTGCGCCGCTTGGACGGACCTGTGGGAGGCAATCCGGGAAACCGACGCCCGGCTGGTGGTGATCGACCCGGCGAGCGCGGCGTGCTTGGCCCCGGTGGCCGAGGCCCCGGCCGTGCGCGCCTTCCTGTCTGCGTGCATGGCCGAGGCGCAGCCGAGTGACGACGGCTGGCCCGGCTGCGGCGTACTGATCGTGGCCCACAGCACTAAGATGGCCCGCGACGCCCTGCAGCAGGGCGCGGATCCGGGCGCCGGCGTCGTGGCCGGGTCGGCAGCCTGGTACGACGCCGCTCGAGGCGTGCTCACGCTCTACCGGGGCCTCAAGGGGGCCTACCTGCTCCACTGCGTGAAGTCCAACTACGGACAGGTCGGATGGGGCCACGAGTTGCACGAGCAGTACGAGGGCCCAGCCTGGCGCGGTCTGCGGGCGAAGGATCCTGGCGCTGTGAATCCGGACGGCGTGGAAGAGTGGAGGAAGAAGCACAAGCGCAACCCCAGTTCCAATTCCAATCACCGGGACCGCAAGAGCGACGCCAAGCAACCGAAGGAGAACGGGGACGACGAGGGGAACGACGGCGACGACGGAGCGCCCCTGACCCCGGAGGAGGAAGCCCTCGTTTGACGGACCGACGGACGGCCCTCCTGGAGGCTCACACGGAGGCGGAGATCCTCGAGGCCCTGGCGCAGCTCACCAGGAAGAAGGCCCGGCGTGAGCCGGAAACCCCCACCATCGAGGCCCTGGCCGCGTTCCTGCCGGAGGCTCCCGAGAAGGCCCGGACCCAGGCGGACAAGCGGCTCGGAACCGTAGGCCGGGCGTTGTTGCCGCAGGCGCCTCTGGAGGCCCCCCCCGCGTGGATAGCCATCGGCCCACATCTCGAAGCCCGCCTCCAGTTCCTGATTCCGTGGTGGGGGTCCGTGAGGCCCCTATTCCCCAGCAGCGTCAGCCTCGAGACCGTCCACATCCTGTGGGTCGAGGTCAAGAAGGCCGGCCGGGTTCATCCACCGGTTCGTCACCCTCTGGCCCCGATCCTCCGCGCTTGGTGGAAGCGGCCTCCCCTGGTCGAGCGCAACCCCCGCCGCGATCCCCTGTTTCCGGCCCCAGTGATCCATGTCCGGCCGGAGGATCCGCAAGGGCAGCTGTTCTCGCCCCAAGTCGGCGTCAAGCCCCATCCGAGGGGGCAGCTCGACCTGTTGCCAAGGCATGGCCCAGGCCGGGCCAGTGGGCCGATCGAGCCGGCGCCCCTGCTAGCAATCTACGACGCCGGTGGCGGGCCGAGTGATAGCCGCGTCGGCTCGATGGCCGGGCGCATCTGGCTGGAGGGCGTGCTCGACGTGGCGCCGCCCGACCGCGGCAAGGGGCCGGTGCGGTTGCCGCCCATCACCACGCGCGAGTTGCTGGCGCGTCTGTATCCGGATCATCCGGGCCGCAAGACGCCTGTGAAGTGGAGGCCGGACCGCCAGCTCGACAACCTGCTGCAGGCCCTCGACGTGGTGGATGGCATCCGCGTCCCCATTCTCGACGGCGACGGACGCGGCACGTTCTGGCGGATAGTGTCCGTCGTTGGTCGACCCGGCCATCGGCTGGACGACGCCCTTCACCTAGTCGTCGATATGCCGCCCGGCTCCGAGCGCGGCCCGATTGTGGACCGGCTCGCCGTGCGCATGGCCGGTGCGAGGTCCGCGACGGCATGGCGGCTGGCCCTGTCCCTGGCGTTCCGGTGGCACGACCCCGGGCGCCTGCGCCTGCCCGTCGGCGGGGGCCGCACGTGGCGCCAGACGCGGACCTCTGCCCGGTATCCAGACATCGGCGACGCCGAGTTGTTGGCCTTGGCCTTTCCTACGGGCGACATGCCCGGGAGGCCGCGTAATGCCCGGGCGGCGGCTGAGAAGGCCCTCGACTACTTGGTCGAGATCGGATATGCGGCCATCGAGCGGCCTCGCCGGATCATGCCCGGGCCGACGTGGGCCGGCTGGGGCGAGGCCGGCGACGGAGGGGGCCGGGCCTGATCGAAGAGGTGGATTTGGGGTGCGCCTCAGGTGGATTTGGGGTGCGCCTCAGGTGGATTTGGGGTGCGCCCCAGGGAAACATGCCCTCGTAAGTCATTGTTTTTCAACAACCGCACCTTAAATGGGCCCTCGGACGACGACGACCCGACGAGAGGAGTCGTCCGGCGGCGGGGCCTGCGCCCAGAGGCTCCGGCCCCTTGCCGGCCTCGGACAGCTTGGATCACACCTGCCGGGGGCGATTCTCTCCCGAGAACCCAGGGTATCCGTCCTGATGGACCTGCCCATCCGCTGGCCCCGCCCTGAGCCTGTGAGCCGCTCCGTCCACAGCTTCCCGAAAAATCCCCAAAAAAACTCTCAAGTATCGCGAGCGACCCACCATACGCTGAGCCGGCCGTCGAACGGGACTCCGGGCCGGATCGGATCCCCCCCCAGGCCGGCCCCCCCCTCGCCTCGTGCCTTGATCCCCGCCGCGCGGTCCCTCGCGCCCGTCCAGTCGGTTCCGCGCCCTCCGATCCCGCGCCGAGCTCGCGCCGTGGCCCGGATCGAGGCCGATCCGGGGTCCGGGAAGGGCCGATTGTTAGGTGACGTAATGTCCCTTAGCGGTCGCTAACCCCTTCCCGGGCAGGGTGCGGGGTCCGCCTGCCGTCCGCGCCCCCGTTACCCGGTTTGGAGTGACAGTGGATGCCGCATCCAGTCGGCCCGACCGGCAACCATTGTCGGCCTGCACCAGGCCGGATGCCACCTCCCTGTGGCCAATCCCTGGTCACAGGCGCCCCAGAGGGGTTTTCGGCCTGAAAACCCCGGTTTCAGAGGGAAAACAGGGCCCTTTGAGATGTAGTATGCGAATCGAAAAGACGCGTCCGTGTCGGGCGCGGGCAGCTCATTGTGCGGTTTGAGCCACGACTCAATGTCCGGGGGGGTGTCGCCGAGTTGACGCTCTCCGAGGCCCCCTGGGAACCCCCGGCGGAAGGCGGCACGGTGCCCGGTTTGGAGTGCCTTGCAGCACCCGCAGCAGAGGGCCGGGCGTCCGCCTGGGTGCGAGGCGGGGGCCAGTCCTCTACGGAGTGGACTGACCACAGCTCGGGCCGCCCTACCGTCGCCCTGCTCGCCGCGCCGAGGCGAGGCTCAGCGTCGCCAGGAGCTTCCAGGGCTGAGGGGAGGCCCACCGGCGTCCCCGAGTCGTGGTCCAGCCTCTATTCCCCCCTAACTCCTTGCGGGACAACGATGTGACCGCTCGTGACCGTGTGACCGCACTCTAGAGGTTTCCCCCTCGCGCGTGCGCGAGACGATCCCCCTGAGAGACCCGCCTGATCCCCCTGCCGGGAAGTCTCCCGCGCCCGCGCGAGGAGAGAACCACCCAATAGCCGGCACACGGTCACGGTCGGGCACATCGTTGTCCCGCAACGACTTACCGCGCTTGGTCCATCCTTGGCACGTTTTTTGCTTGACACGCCGTCTCCGCGGTGTTACTCTAACGCGCGCGCGTTCACCTGAAGCGCCTCTTCTCTCACCGAAGGAGTTCCCCATGCAAGAGTTGACCGCAGACCGACAGGATCGGAGGGCGAGGGCCGACGCGGCCCGGGCCGGATGCGAGGTCGAGCCGGTGGAGGTGGTGGCCGTCACCGAGCCGGGGATGGAGCCGAACGTGAACGGCGACGGCTACCGTCGTGTCGTCCGCGTCCGCCGCTTCCTCGCCGGCCCAAGGTCGGTGATCCAGTCCGAGGCGGGCGCCGCGCTTGAGCGCCTGCTGTCGGGCTGAGGGGGGATAGCATGGTCGCCATCCAGGCATCGGCTCCGGCCCGCCATTCCACCGTCGAGCGGCTCCGCACCCTCGCTGACGAGGTCGAGAAGCTGCCTCACGTCCATCTGCGCCGGGCGCAGGGTGGGCTCGTGGACGAGCTGCCGGAGCGTCCTGACGGGTTTTCGATGGGCACCTTCCTCGAGCGTCAGCCCGAGCTCGGGGTCGTGGCCGACATCGGCGGGGTCGCCGCCTGCCTGTGGGGTCTGAAGGGCGGCGGCGCCGTCGATCCCGTGTCCCAGGTCCTCCACCATCTCGGTTTGGGGGTGATGGAGGGCATGAGCCTGATGGCTCCTCTGCCGGCCGATGTGCCCGAGCGGCCCGACATGGAGACCGAGGAGCTGACGCCGCAGGAGGCGTGCCACGCCTGCCGGCGCCTTGCCTCGCACATCGAGGCGGTGGCGAGGGGCAAGACGGAGAGCCTGTCGCTGCACCCCGCCGAACTCACCCGCGTGCTGTGGAGGTGAGCCGATGACCTGGGAACAGATCATCGCCGCCGTGTGGTTCACCGTGGCCCCCTTCCTCATCGGCCTGATGGGGTGGAGGAGGCGCCGATGAGGCTGTCGAAGACGATGCGTCAGTGCGTGGTGGCTCACACCCGCGACCTGATCGACGAGCACACGGACGTGGAGGGCCGCCCCCTTCGGGGCGGTTCCTCGACCACCACATCGCTCGGTTCGTGGCCGGCGACGACGACGGCCACCTGCCCGCCGGCCATGACCGGGAGCAGGTCGCCGAGGCGAAGCGCCTGTGCGCCGAGACCTTCGAGCTGCACAAGGCGGGGATGCTCTTCGTGCCCCGCACCCCGAACCGTCGGCAGCTCGCCATCGAGGCCCGGCTGAAGGAGCGCAAGGCCGAGCTGGAGCGGCAGATCGCCGCCGAGGCCGCCGAGCCCACCTCGGCGCTGGCCATCTTCGGGCTGCGGGCCGAGGCGCGCGACCTGTCCTACCGGCTGGGCGCCATCGAGGCCTGGAAGCAGGGGCTGTGATGATCGCCCTTCACTCCACATGGGAGACGGTCCTCTACGTGGCCGGGGCGGGACCGTACTCGGACGTGCCGTTCCCGGGTCTCGTGAGGCTGGGGAAGGCCGGACGATTCTGGATCTGGGACCGGGAGGCGCGAATCCGGCTCGCGTCCCGGTGCCCGCGTTGCGGACACATCGAATGGTGAGCCAGGCGGCTGACGGGCCGATCAACAACCCGGCGGCTCACGACAGGGACCACCCACCAATCCCTTGAAAGGAGGGAACCATGGAGCGATCCGAAGTCAGCCTCGCCCCACACGATCCGCCCGACGAGCGCGAGACGATTCGCCGTCTCCGCCATCTGGCGGACGTGGTAGAGCGGGCCGAGCACGTGCCGGCCATCACCGACACCACGCCGGTCAGCGAGCCGACCCGCATCGACGGGTTCAGCATGGCCCGCTACGTGCAGACCACCGGCACGGTCCTCGACACCGAGTGCTCGACGGTGTGCTGCCTCGGCGGCTACGCCTGCTCGATCTGGGGCGATCCCTGCCGCCCCCACCTCTGGAACGGCAGCCGGGCGAGCGAGGCCCTGGGACTGAAGAGCCACCGGCTCGGCGACGTGCTGTTCGTGCCGCGCTACCTGCGGGCCGACGATCCGGAGTTCCTGTTGGCGAACATCTCCCCGGCTCGGGCGGCGCGAGCCTGCCGGCGCTTGGCC
>CAZEHQ010000156.1:9836-11102 GCA_964512165.1 uncultured Gemmatimonadaceae bacterium
CGGGTCGTGGACGGCTTCGCCGAGACCGATCAGGTGGCCCGGTTCGACGGCCAGGGGGTGCACGCCTTCCCCGATGGCTCGCCGTTCGGCCCGCGGTGCGGCCGGCACCGGAACCGGATCGGAAGCTGACCGCCCCGGCATGGACCGCCGAGTGAGCTAGGCGACCGAGGGGCGACCGGATCGACCAAGGGCCCGTTTGGCAAGGACGGGCCTCAGGGGGAACGGGCAGACTCTTTGCAAGGGAGGCTCCCGTTCCCCCGCCACGGATCACATGCGCACCGCCGCAAGCGGCCCCTTCGGGGGCTGACGACACACCGGCCCGGCCCTTCGGGGCCGGGCCACCACATCCCACCGAGAGGGAGGGGACATGCCCCAAGACAGACGCCTCGTGAACGCGGAGATCGCCGTGGTGGCCGCGTACGAGGACGACGAGGCCGCCCACAGCGTCTGCGCCGTCGACGGCGAGCTCGAGGAGGGTGTCGCCACCTTCGGCGACCTGTTCGAGAAGGCGGATCCGTGCCTCAAGCCCCTGCCCGCCCACCACGGCGCCCGGCTCCGGCTCTCGCCGGCAGGAGGCTGACCGGATGGCGCAGGGAGAGGAAGGCACCGGCATCGGCTCCGCCCCGACGGTGCCGGTGCAGATGGAGAGCCGCATCGGGAGCCTCACCGTGCGGGTGACGGAGGAGTCCGAGGACGAGCACACCGGGCAGGGGGTGACCCTGGCCTGCGACGACAAGGACGGCTGCAAGATCGCCATCACCTACAACCGCAACGTGGAGCCGCCGAGCGTGCTGGAGCTGTTGAGCCTGTGGGCCACGCACTACCGGCGGATCCACGCCTGCGCCTACACCAGCATCACCGCCACGCCGGTCCCGACCCTGGGGGCCGACGACATGCTCTACGTGGTGACCTTCCATGACTGAGCGCGAGCTGCACGAGGCCGCCAAGGCCAAGATCACCGACCCGTCGCGACACTGCACCGGCGCCCTGGCGCGGGACAAGAACGGCGACGACGTGGACCCCAGGTCCCGCGACGCCGTGAGCTGGTGCGCCTACGGGGCTCTGCTCGCCGTGGCCCCGGTGGAGTTGCTCAAGCTGACGCAGCCCATCGAGCCCGGCGACGAGGTGGGGCTCGACGCCATCCTGACCGGGGCCGCCGAGGACGCCTACCTGACGCTGTGCGAGATGGCCGCCGAGCACTACGACGGGGCCGACACCCTGGCGGACGTGAACGACCACTTCTCTCACGCCGACGTGCTCGGCCTG
>CAZEHQ010000157.1:0-11014 GCA_964512165.1 uncultured Gemmatimonadaceae bacterium
CCCCTCCGCACAGGAGAAGACCGGTTCCTCGACCAGGGCCGAAAGCCCGGAGGAGTCCCAGGCGGCGGTCTCGTCATGGGAGCAGTTCGAGATCAGCCCGACGCGGTATCCCTCCGCCTTCAGGGCCCGCAGCGTCTCCACGACCGCCGGGTCCAGCCGCTCGAAGGGCCGTGACTTGGCGGCCGCTCGCTCCGCCTGCATCGAGGCGATCACCTCCTCGGGCGGGTCGATTCGGCAGGCACGGCAGATGTCCCTCAGCACGTCGCCGTAGAGGGGCAGCCTGCCGGACATGCGCGCCCCGTAGCGGGCCGCCCACTCGCGGTTGAACCCCTCCCGCGGCAATCCGAGCCGCTCGCCCGGCGCCGGCGCCGGGACATGCCACTCCGGGTGGTTCTCGGTGACCAGGGTCTCGTAGAGATCGAACAGGACGGCCTTCATATCTTCCACCGCATAGGGAGAGACCCAAGGTGATGCGGCCCGAGCACACAAGCGAGAGACCGGCCGGGAAGGCCCTGGATGAGTTCTTCCACCGGGAGCGGCCGCCCGAAGTGGCGGCGGTCTATCTCTACGGAAGCGCGGCCCGGGGGCAGGTGCATTCCACGTGACCTACCTGGTGGAACGGCTCGCCGAGCTACGGAAGCACCTCGGTCACCTGAGAGGGCCGGAACCGAGGGTCGAGGGGCCGGAATCCCTGCAGCGGGACCTGAGCCTGCACAACGATGTCATGTTCTCCCTGCTGATCACAGCACAACGCGTCATCGAAATCTCGGGGGAACTGGCCGCCCGCCGCGGGCAGCGCTTCGAGGACTACACCGAGGCCGTACGGAGTCTGTCGGCCTACGAGGAGTTCCCGCCGGACGTGGTGGCCCAGCTCTCCCTCCTGCCGGGGTTCCGCGATACCCTGATCCACGAGTACGTCGCCCTGGACTACGAGCAGGTGGTCCGGGCGATCCGCGATCTCGAACCCGTCGCCGAATTCGTCCGCCGCGCAGCCGCCCTCGAGCAGGTCGAGGGTTAGCCCAGGGCCGAGCCGCGCGCGGCGTCTGCCTTGACAGCCGCCTCACTCCCCGTCCTCGCGCAGCGCTCTTCGAGCGCCACCCACTCGCCGCTCTCGCGCCCCACGTATTCCGACTGGGGCCGGAAGATCCGACCCGTGGCTTCCTGCTCGCGGCAGTGGGCGATCCAGCCGGCCATGCGGCTCACCGCGAAGGTGGAGCTGAACAGCTCCGGCGGGACCTCGAGCTCGTGGAGCAGCACCGCCGTGTAGTACTCGGCGTTGGCATACAGGCGCCGGCCGGGCTTGTACTCCTCCAACAGTCTCACCGCCTCCGACTCGACGGTTCCAGCCAGCTCGAGCAGGCCCTTGTCTCCCTCGGCCGCGCACAGATCCTCGGCCGCCTGCGCCAGGACCGCCGCCCGGGGGTCCCGCACCTTGTACTCGCGATGCCCGAAGCCCATCAGGCGTTCGCCGCGCTCCAGGATGTTGCGGATGAACGGCTCCGCCCGGTCCGGGACCCCGATGGCCTGCAGCATGGCCAGGGCCGGCTCGGGCGCGCCGCCGTGGAGCGGGCCCTTCAAGGCGCCGAGGGCGCCGACGACGGCCGACTTCAGATCGGAGCGCGTCGAGGTGATGACGCGGGCGGTGAAGGTCGACGCGTTCATGCCGTGGTCGACCATGGTGTTGAGGTAGGTGTCCAGCGCCCGGGCCCGGGCCTCCGTCGGCCGCCGGCCCGAGAGCATGTAGAGGAAGTTCGCCGCGAGCCGAAGCCCCGGATTCGGCTGAATCACCGGTCTCCCCTCCATCGATCGCGATACCGCGGCGACGATGACGGGAGTGGCGCCCACGAGGGTGACATCCGCCTCCGAGTCTTCGACAGACAGCGAGTCGAGGGCCAGGCGCAGGACGTCGATCGGTCTCTGGCCCGCCGCCGCGGCGGCCTCGATCAGGGACCGGGTGGCCGGGGGCAGGGTCCAGCTCGACATCCGCCCCTGGAACTCGCCGAGCTGCGCCCGGTCCGGAAGCTCGCCGTTCCACAGCAGATGGACCGTCTCCTCGAAACAGGCCTTCGGCGCAAGTTCCTCGACCGGGAATCCGGCCAGGCAAAGCCGGCCCTCCTCCCCGTCGATCCCACTCAACCGCGTGCGGGCGGCGACCACGCCTTCCAGCCCCTTCTCGATCGCAACCGTCATGCCCGGCTCCCTTCGATCGGGTTCGATTGACGATTGTACCGCCAACCCATACATTGTCAATGTTGATTCAATAATCAATCTATCTGTCTCCATGCCTCCTTCCCGTTACCTCTCCTCCGCCGAGGCCTGCTCCGAGCTGGGTATCCGGCCGCAGACCCTCTACTCCTACGTGAGCCGCGGCCTAGTCCGCTCCGAGAGCGGCGATCAGCGGCGCCGCACCCGCCAGTACCACCGCGAGGACATCGAGCGGCTTCGCCACCAGAAGGAGCTTCGGGCCCATCCCGAGGCCGCCGCCGGGCGCGCCCTGCGGGCCGGGGACCCGGTTCTGGAGTCCGCCCTCAGCCGCATCGACGACGACGACCTCCACTACCGCGGGATCAGCGTCGGCGAGCTGGCTCGCGAGGGCACGGCCGAGGAGGTGGCGGCCCTGTTGTGGACGGGAGACCGGTCCCGGCCTATCGAGGGATTCGCCGGTGAGATCCGGCTGCAGGGTGTGGGCCCGGGGCTCGGCGCGGAGCTGGCGCCGCTGTCAGCCATCGAGCGGATGCAGGCGCTGCTCCCGGTGATCGCAGCGGCCGATCCCGCGGCCTACGCCACGGCGCCTCCGCAGATCCATCGTTGCGGAGCCCGCATCCTCCGGCTCATGACCCTGATCGCCGCCGGCCGGGCGCGGACCCGCGACGGAATCGCCCGGACCCTGCAGACCGCCTGGCTGCCGGAGAGGCCGGAGACCACCCGGCTCATCGAAACCGCCCTGATCCTCTGCGCCGACCACGAGCTGAACGTCTCCACCTTCACCTGCCGCACCGTGGCGTCGAGCGGGGCCAGCCTCTACGCGGTGGTGACGGCGGGACTCAGCGCCCTGCAGGGACCCCGCCACGGCGGATCGACCGGTCGCCTGGAGGCCCTCTGGGACGAAGCCGAAACGAGCGGCGCGGGTGAGACGGTCGACAGCAGGCTCAGGAGAGGGGATCCCGTCGAGGGCTTCGGACACGTGGTCTACCGAGGCGTCGACCCGCGCGCGAAGATCCTCCTGGAGCTGTTGGAGGAAGCGGTCCCCGAGGCCCTGGAACTTCAGACCGCGAGGGAGCTGATCGAGGAAGTCGGAAAGCGGACGGGGCTCTCCCACAACGTGGACCTGGCGCTGGTGGCTTTGCGCCGCGCCCTGGGACTGGAGAGGGGAGCCGCCCTGCTGCTGTTCTGTCTCGGCCGGACCATCGGCTGGATCGCCCACGCCATCGAGCAGTACCAGACCGGGCGGCTCATACGGCCGCGCGCCCGATACACCGGACCGGATCCAGGGTCCATGTCTGCTACTGCGACGGCATCGGCTGCAACGCCTCCACGAAGACGGCGCTGAAGCTGCTCACCCTGGGCTTCGAGGTGCGCGAGCTGATCGGCGGGCTGGACTGGTGGAAGCGCGACGGCTACGCCACGGCGGGGACCGGGGGACGGCCCGGGACCGAGATCAAGTGCGGGTGTTGAGTCGCGTAGCCGTCCGCGTCAGGTGGGCGAGGCCCCGGCGAGCTCCCGGTCGATGACATCGCCCTTCGTGGCTTCGACGAGAGAGACGTCGAACTGGCTCTGCAGATTCATCCACAAGGCGGCCCCCGTGCCGAGGTAGCGCCCCAGGCGGACGGCCGTATCGGCGGTGATCGACCGCTCGGCACGAAGGATCGCCGTGATCCGGTTTGCGGGCACCCGGATGGCGAGGGCCAGCTGGTTCGCGCTCATGTCCCGGGCGTCGAGCTCGGCCCGGAGAAGTTGCCCGGGATGTGTCTTGATGCGTGGCATTGGCCGATCAGCGGTCACAGGTCGTTCGCCAGTCGAGCACTCACGAGCCGGTTCAGGCTGACCCCTTGCTCGGCGGCTTGTATGGCGAGAGCGCGGTGCGACTCCGGCGGCACCCGGACCATGAACTTCCCGCTGTAGCTGCGGTCCGCCAGCGGCTCCGGCGCGGTCTCTCCCGTGACTTGCATTTCGGCGAGGCACTCGCGCACGAGGCGTTGGATGCCGGACAGAGCCCTGGCGGAGGTAGGCGCCAGCCAGCTCAGCGAGGGGAACTCCGCGCACAGGCCGACATGCTCATTGTCTTCCGCCGACCAGGTGATGCGATAGGTGTAATGGTCGCTCGGCATACTTGCTATAGTAGCACTAATGATACTGCCGTCAAGCCCTGTGACTCATCCCGTCCCGATGACGAAGTATGGCGTCCGGGTGCGCCAGTCGGGCCAGCGGGTGGCATCCTCGCGATGGCTCTGGATCGGGGCATGGTGGTCAGGAAGGACCACCGTCCTGGTCGGTCAGATCGAGCAGAGCAGAGCTATCGTCCAGATCGACGCCGGGTTGCACACCTCGCCCCTTGAAGGTCTTCAAGGGGACGCGCCCCGATCTCTTCGCCTCGTCGAAGTGGCGGATCGCGGTCTCGAACTTGACTCGGCAGCCAGGACTGCAGAACCCGACGACTTGGCCGTCATACTCGGTCAGCGAGTCTGCCTGCACCGGCTTGCCCGACCACGGGCAGGTCTCGTTGATGCAATCGGCGATGTCGAGAGCGGGCATTGTGTCTCCCATGGTTCGTGGTGGCGGTCGAGCACCTTACCGCGGCGCCACTCGGCTGGTCAACTGCTCCTTCACGGCCTCGTAACGCAGACCCGTCGACTCCAGGACCCGCGCCGCGAATCCACCCCGATCCCTGAGCAGACCGAGAAGGAGGTGCTCGATGTGCACGTCACGACGGCCGGAGCCCCGGGCCTCGTCTGCGGCACATTCGAGGACCCTCCTGACGGCTGGATTGAATCGGCTCTCGCCGCAATGGGAGCTTCCACTGGACAACCGGCTCTCCGCAAGGCGCCGGATATCGTCGGGCGCGACGCCCAGTCCCTCCAGCAGGGAACCGGCAAAGAGCCGCATCCCCTCTCCCGCCATGGCCAGCACCAGATGGCCCGAGCCCACCTCCGGACTGCCTCGACGAGCGGCTTCCGCCCGGGCCAACTCGATGATCTTCTTCACCGAGTCGGAAAAGCGGAGCTGGCCGGCTTTCTCCTCGACGAAGGACATCATCTTCGGCCAGCTCTCGAAGCCGTAGTCCCGGGCCAGCGTGAACTGCGCCTCCTGAACGGTGATACCGGAGTGCCAGCCGCGACCGTCGCGAGGTCGACCGGCCAGGCGCGGAAGGTTCTCGCGCAGCAGCCGGATGGCGGACTCGCGTCCACCGCGGCAGGCGCGCTGCAACTGCCGCGCCTGGTTCCTGAGGTGCTCCCTGCTTGGACGACCGGGAAGGGAACGGGACATGCCTACCCTCTTTCCGAAAAGCGCCGGGGTGTTCGCCAGGACCGGCAGAAAGAAGGTCGGGAAGTGGAGCGAGGTGGGGTGGGCTGTGCCCTGACCGCGAACGTGGACGCTCCCCCGGAGCACTGTTCTCAAGGTACCCCGGCTCAAGGTCTGCGGTCAACGCGAAGCGGCTGGCCGGCACGGCCTCGGACTGGCTTGTCGGACCGCATTACGTTATTGAGTACAACCACACTGCATCGACGGGAGAAAGCACATTGACCGGCACGGAGGCACACGACAGCGTCGTCATCCTGTTCCGCGGCGGGCGGCTGCCCACGTGGCACCTGCTCGACGACGCCCGGCAGACCGACTACGAAGGCCAACACGTGGACCTGATGCTCGCGGTCTCGGAGCGGCACGGCCTGATGGGGCTGCACGGCTACCGGCTGCTGGCGCCGCTGGGCGACTGGATTCGCTTCTGGACGATCGAGTTCCCGGACCTGGCCGGCGCCGAGGCCTGGATCAAGGCGGAGATGGAGCCGCCCTACGGACGCTACGGCCACTACGACTACTGCCTCGCCCGGCGCTGGCAGCCGGAGGGCCTGTCCTGGCTGCCCCGCCGGCCCGAGCCCCCCGTGCCGCCGGACGCCGATCCGCACGTGATCGCGCCCCTGGCGGCCGATCCCTCCTCCGTCGTCGTCCTCGGCTTCGGCGGCTGGCGCCGCGGCTCCGACGAGATCGACCCGCGTGTCCGCGGCGACGAGGAGCGCCGGCAGCTGCTGCGCCAGACGGCCGAGGACCACGGCCTGATCCACGGAGAGGTCTTCCGCCTCTGCGCGCCAGGCCCCGAGGGCCAGTTCGCCTGGATCCTGGAGTTCCCGGAGCTGGCCGGCGCCGAGGCCTGGATCGAGGCGGAGTCGGCGCCGCCCGCCACGGCCCACCAGGAGCGCCGCTTCCACCTGGCCCGGCGCTGGGCGCCGGAGTACTTCGTCACCTGGCCTCCGCGGAGGGACGGCTGAAGGACGCCGGCCGGGCCACCTCGCCTGGTCCGCCGCCTCAGGGTTGGTTCCGGGTGATCTGGGTCAGAGCAGCATCTCCCCCAGCAGGGCAAGGGCAAAGCCGCATACGGCGCCGAGGGGAGGGGCCCAGCGGCGTTTCATCCGGGATTGAGGCCCGATATCCTGGAAGGTCAGGTAGAGGATCCCGCCGGCGGCGACCAGCATGACGGCACCGAGCACCGCGTCTTGATCGGCGAGCCAGAACCAGCCGATGAGTCCGCAGACCGGGCCCACCAGTCCGAGCAGAGCCATCCAGCCGAGTGCGCGTCCACCGCGCGACCTGCCTGCCAGTTCGCGCCAGGCGTTGAACCCTTCGGGCAGGTTCTGCAGGCCGATGAGCACCGCCAGCAGGAGAGTGCCCTCCTCATCGGCGGCGAACATGCCCCCGAGGGCGATCGATTCCGGGATGAAGTCGGCCGCCATGGCGGTGATCTGCGGCGTCGGCTTCCGCCCCCGGGCCTGGTAGCGCTCGAAGGCCATGAAGACGATGCCGCCGCCGACCAGCGCCGCGGCCGAGGAGAGCGGATGGGGCAGCCGCTCCACACCTTCCGGGACCAGCACCAGCGCCACCGCACCGATCAGGATGCCGCCGCCGAAGGCGATGACGAAGTGGCGCAGCTCCTCCTCGAGCCACCGCGGGCGGATGCGCTCGACGCGGGCCAGCAGGCCCCCGATGGGGATGCAGGCACCAGCCAGGGTGGTCCACAGCAGCAGCAGGATGAAGCGATCGGACCCGGCGCCAAGCAGAGCTTCTTCAGCGGCCATGGCTTACTCCCTGGAGACGGCGGAACCCTCGCCCAAGCTGGAGAGCCGGCATTGCAGGGCGGATCGGGCGATCACGCCGTTCCAGCAGACGATGGTGATCAGCATGTCGAGGTGGACGCTCATCTTGGGTACGGCCTCCGTCCGCGAGACGACGGGTCCGGGCACCGGGCCATTGCGCGAGAGACGCGGGGGCCCGGGTTGAGGAACCGGGTACGAGATTCTAGCCTGTCGAGGGTCCAGGTTCCGACGAGGCGGGTCAACCCGCAGCCCTGCGCCAGAGCCCTGCTCCCGCCTGGCGCGCTGATCCGGCTCTGGTGCACCCTCGCCGGCGCCGGGCCCGCGGCCGGCTCCCGGGGCCGGCCGTGGGCGCTGATCTGCCTCCTGAGCTGGACCTACCTCGCCGCCGCGCCTGCAGCTTCCGGGATCGACCTGCGCCCCGGCGAGCCCTTGGTGGTGCGCAAGATCCGCCCCGTGGACTGCCGCCTCGTCCGCGGCTTCACCCACGCGCCGGTGGACGGGCGGGTGGACACGCGATACGCCACCGGCACCGTCGGCGAGTGGCAGGGGCTCTTCGGCACCCCCGCCGTGAACTACCGCCTCTTCAACGGCAACGACGGACTGCACGTTACACTGGCCGAGGCCGGCGTCGACGCGATCCAGATCCGCGGCCGCTGGCGGGGCCGGGTCTACGCCGGCCGCACGGGGCTGCACCCGCCCGACGGGCAACCCCTGTCCGAAGTGCGGCCACGGGAGGGAGCGTTCCACCGGCGGTTCGAGCCGCGCGTGGAGGCCCGCCGCCTCTCCTTCTTCCACGAGCCGGGCCAGGACGGGGCGCTGAGGGACCTCACCGTCCTTCGGTTCGACCCGGGCGAGATCGGTCTCCCGGCCGTGGACCTGGGTGGCCTGGCCGGCGCAGAAGGGCTCGACCTGTCGCCCGGAACCCCGTTGGAGTTCGCGGCGCCCTGGACCGACCCCGCCCTCGGGATCGCGGCCCTCACCCTCGAGCTGGAGGTCTCCGTCGCCGACCCCGGCGCCCTGCTGTCTGTCCGCGTCGGCGACGTCCTCGACTCCCGCCGCGACGCCATGGCCATCGACCTCCGCCTCCAAGGTCCGGGCCGCTACGCGGCAGGTCTCGATCTGCCCGACCAGGTCTTCCTGCCGCCGCGGGACGAGTGGACGGTGCTCCCGAGGATGGCGGGACCCTTCACCCCGGAGCCGCGGGTCCGGGTGGCGATCGAGTCCGGCGCCCCCTGCCGGCTCGCCTCCGTGAGGGTGAAGGCGCACCCGGTGCCGCGCGAGAAGGCGCTTCCGGAGGCGGTGGCCTGGCGGCGGTTCCTGCTGCGGGGGCTGTTCTCGGCCATGAGCGAGCCCCGCCCGTGGATGCACCTCAAGCGCGGGACCCCGGTGCGGGAGCAGATCGCCTCGAGCCCTCCCATCGAGCGCTACCGGACCTCGCTGACCGAGCTGCTGGAGACGGTGGAGGCCGCCCGACTGCTGGCGCCGGGGGACTCCCTCATCGCGCAGTACCACGACTGGATCTACCAGAACATGGACCGCCATGAGCCGCTGCCGCCGCCGGTCCTGCCCGAGGAGCCGGGCGCGCCCCGCTGGGCGGTGCTGGTGAGGGAAAACTGGAAGGAGCAGGCCCGCATCGCCCGCTGGTGGCTGGACAACCGGCTGGTGGCCAACGGCGAGTTCGGCGGAGGGCCGCAGGACGACACCGATCTGTTCCAGGTATGGCAGTGCCTGCCCATGATCGAGAGCGAGCCCCTGGGCGCGCGGCTGCGGGCGGCGGCCGCCAAGCTGGCGGACCTCGTCGTGGAGCACCGCCTCGAGGAGGGGATCAACAAGCGCTCCATGGACGCCCTCCACGCCTACGAGGAAGGAGTGAACCAGCTCGCCCTGAACGCCTGGTGGAACTACGGGGATCCCCTCCACTTCGAGCGGGTCATGGCGTCGGCGCGCTCGGCCATGCGGTTGATGGTGGAGACCGGGGACGGCCGCGTGCACTTCGGCGGCGGCCATCTCGGCATCGAGGAGGCGCGCCGGGGATTCGCCGAGATCGGCGCCAGCCCCGGCGCCTTCGGATGGGCGCCGGCGCGCCTCTTCCTCCATCCCATGCACGTCGTCGCCGACTACAACGGCCACCCCGCCGTCCTGGAGCGCTACGCGGCGTGGGGACGCACCTGGCTCGACTACCAGAAGCCCGGCGCCTTCGTCGAGAAGGTGGACATACCCACGGGCGAGCCCATCCGCGTGACGGACCTGCCCCCGTCGGCCAACATCGCGCCCCTTACCGAGCTGCTGGGGCTCTACCTGTTGACGGGGGACCCCGACTGGCACCGGGCCTACCGCATGGGCGTCGACGGCGGCGGATTCGCCGGCGTCCAGGCCAGGTACGGTCGCGCCCCACACGCCCTGGTACCCTGGGAGGAGCCCTACGCAAGCCACCTGCGCGAGAAGCTCTCGGGCCCCAAGAGCGGCTATGCCGGGTTCTTCGTCAACGAGGACCGGGACCTGCTGGAGCGCTGGCTCTCCGACTCCCTCACCTGGTACCGCCGCTACCGCTACATGACCACCGCCGCCGAGCAGAAGACCGACCGGGTCCTCACCTACCGGGCCACCACCGCCCTCTCCTGCTACCTCGGGGACGCGCCGAACCGCAACCGCTGGCTGAACCTGACCGCGGTGAGCTACGAAGGGCTGCGCGGCGAGGACTTCGCCGCCCTCGTGTGGGAGGCAGGTCCCCGGTCGCTGCGGGTGGCCCTCTACAACTTCCGCGAGGACGAGGTCAGGGGCCGCATGCGCGTCTGGCGCCTCGAGCCGGGCCGCTACCGCGTCGAGGCCGGCCCCGACCTCGACGACGACGGGCGCTTCGAGGAGGCGGCCAGCCATGGAAGGCGGACGCTGCAACGGTACTCGGCCATCCCCCTCACCCTGCCGCCGCGGCAGGTGACGGTGGTCCAGGTCGAGCAGCTGCAGGCCCTCGGCGGCCTCCGACAGCGGCCGGACCTGGCCCTGTCGCGGGCGGACTCCGGGAGGGTGCTGGTACACAACATCGGCAGCGTGGAAGCCGCGGATGTCCGGGTCGACCTCCGCCGCGGGGATCGAGTGGTTGGGAGCCGGATCATCGAGAGGATCGAAGCCCCCCTGGACCTCCACCCGCGCCGGGTGACCGTGAGCTTCGAGGGAGTCCGCGCCGGCGACGTGATCGTCGTCGATCCCGACGACCGCATCCCCGAGATCGCCGAACACAACAACCGGCTGGTCCTGGCCCCCTGACCAATTCGCGCCGTTATCCCATCCGCAGGTCCCGATCCGCCAGCGGCAGATCCACCCGCCCATTCCCCTGCCGATGGGACTCTCGCAGACCAATGGCGATCTCCAGCGCCTCGCGCCCGAACTCTCCTGGGCAAGTCCGCTCTTCCCCCTCCTCCATCGCCCGACAGACGCCCTCCATCGCATCGACCATGGACGAGCGCGGGTGCCACGGATTGGGGAAGGGCCGCTGGATCGGCTCGCCGGTCTCCGGGTGCGCTGCCCACAGCTCGAACTGAGCGTGGGCGTTTCGCGAGACGATCCTGCCGCGCTCGCCGATGAACTCCAGGGTCCAAGCATGCCCCGAGCGGTCGGCGCGGGAGTTCAGGAAACCGCGCACGCCATTGGCGTAGGCGATGTAGCCCGATCCGGACAAGTCCCCGTCGGCCGCGGCCTGATCCTCGTGGTCC
>CAZEHQ010000158.1:0-10978 GCA_964512165.1 uncultured Gemmatimonadaceae bacterium
CTCGGTCTGGCCCGGCCTGCTCGACAACGGGTCGGCCGCCGCCCTGGGCGCCGACTGGGGCCGCTGGGCCGCCTGGGTCCGCGGCCGCGGCAGCCGGACCGGGTTCGCCGCGAGATCCCTGACCGGGGTCCCCGTCATCCTCTGGCTGCTGCTGCGCTTCCTGGTGCACGACCTCCTGTGCCTGGCGCGGAGCCTGCTGCTGACGGTGCTCCTCGTCGCCGCGGTGCTGGCCGCGGGGGGCCTCGTGCTGGCCGCCCTCGTGCTGTCGCCGGCGGCGCCGGTCCTCGCCCTGCTGAGGGGCGGCCTGGAGCTGGCGCGGCGGACCTACCCCGGCCTCCTCGGCGGCGCCCTGCGCCGGCGCGCCTTCGTCCTGGGGGGCGCCGCCCTCGCCTTCTGGGCCTGCTGGACGCAGTTGCTGCCGGCCCTCGGCACGGAGCTGATCCCGCCCGTCCACCAGGGCGAGTTCCGCGTCGACCTGACCTTGCCGGTGGGCACCCCGCTGGAGCGCACCGCCGAGACCGCCGCCGAGGTGGAGGCCATCGCCCTCGGGCTGCCGGGGGTGGTGCGCGCCGCCACCCGGGTCGGCTCGGACCGCACCGCCGCGGCCACCGCCGACGAGGGCGAGCACACGGCCCGCGTCGCCGTCTACCTGGCGCCGGAGGTGGGGCCGGACGCCGAGGACCTCGTCATCGAGGACCTGCGCGGGCGCCTGCGCCGCCTCCCGGAGGTGGAGACGGAGATCTCCTTCCCCTCCCTCTTCAGCCTGCGGACCCCCGTGGAGGTGGAGATCCGCGGCGAGGACCTGGGGGGGCTGCGGCGCCTGAGCGCCGAGACCGTGAGCGTCCTCTCCGCCCTGCCCGGTCTCGCCGACGTGCGGTCGACGCAGCAGGCCGGCCACCCGGAGCTGCAGTTCCTCTACGACCGCGAGCGGCTGGCCAGCTACGGCCTCGACCTGCGGGCCGTGGCCGAGCTGGTGCGCCACAAAGTCCAGGGACGCGTGGCCACCGGCCTGCGCCGCGACGAGCGCACCATCGACGTCCTCGTGCGCCTGCGCGAGGAGGACCGCCTCGGCGTGGAGGAACTCCGGCGGCTGGTGGTCAACCCCGGCGGCGAGGTGCCGATCCGCCTGGGCTCGGTGGCCGGGATCCGCATCGCCGAGGGCCCGAGCGAGATCCGCCGCATCGACCAGCAGCGCGCCGCCCTGGTGACGGCCAACGTGGAGGGCCTGGACCTGGGCACGGCGGCCGCGGGGATCCGCTCGGTTCTGGGCGCCACCGCCTTCCCGCCGGGGTTCACCTTCCTGGTGAGCGGGCAGAGCACCGAGATGGAGCGCTCCCTCGAGAGCCTGCTCTTCGCCCTCGGACTCGCCGTCTTCCTGGTCTACATCGTCATGGCCGGCCAGTTCGAGTCCCTCGTGCACCCCTTCGTCATCCTCTTCACCGTGCCCCTGGCGGCGACCGGCGCCGTCGTCGCTCTCTTCCTCATGGAGACGCCCCTGAGCGTCGTCGTCTTCATCGGCTTCATCATGCTCGCCGGCATCGTCGTCAACAACGCCATCGTCCTGGTGGACTACATCAACCGCCTGCGGCGCTCCGGGCTGGCCGCCGGCGAGGCCATCGTGCAGGCCGGGTCCGTGCGCCTGCGGCCGATCCTGATGACCACCTCGACCACCGTCCTCGGCCTGCTGCCCATGGCCCTCGGACTCGGGGACGGCGCCGAGATCCGCTCGCCCATGGCGGTCACCGTCATCGCCGGGCTCATCAGCTCCACCTTCCTCACCCTCGTGGTGATCCCCGCCGTCTATTCCCTCACCGCCGGACGGAGCGGGTCCGGAGAGTCCGCGTGAGCGAGCCCCGGGGATACCTGCTCCCCCGCCTCAGCCTCGACCGGCCGGTGAGCGTCATCATGGCCGTCGCCGCCCTCCTCGTGGTCGGCGTCGTGGCCTACACCCGCATCCCCCTCGACCTGGTGCCGGGCGGCCTGGAGGGCGACCGGCTCTACGTGCGCGCCGGGTACCCCGACGCCAGCCCCGCCGAGGTGGAGCGCGAGGTGACCCGCCCCCTGGAGGAGGCGATCGCCACCGTGCCCCGCGTCGGCCGCGTGATCAGCGGCGCCAACCGCGGCGGCGCCTGGGCCAACGTGCAGTTCCTGCCGGGCACGGACATGCACGAGGCCTACGCCGACCTGCGCGACCGCATCGACCGGGCCATGCCGGAGCTGCCCGAGGAGATCGAGCGCGTGCAGGTGCTGCGCTGGAACCAGGACGACTGGCCGGTCATGTGGATCGGCGCCTCCCTGGAGGGGGAGTTCGCCGACGCCTTCCAGCTCCTCGACGTGCACGTGCGCCCCGCCCTGCAGCGCATCGAGGGCGTGGGCACCGTCGAGGTCCGGGGCGAGGCGGCGCGGCAGGTGCGCATCGAGCTGGACCAGGGGCGGCTGCGCGGCCACGGCGTGTCGCCGTACGAGGTCGGGCGGCGGCTGGCGAGCCTCAACTTCGCGCTGCCCGGGGGCCGCGTGATGGAGGGGGGGCGGCGGATCCACGTGCGCTCCCTTGGGCGCTTCGAGTCCCTCGACCAGGTCCGCCGGCTCATCGTCGACGACGAGCACGGGCTGCGCCTCGGGGACGTGGCCGAAGTGGCCCTCAAGCCGCCGAAGCAGGACTGGTTCAGCCGCATCGACGGGCGCCCCGCCCTCGGCATCGAGGTGATGAAGGCCTCGGGGGGCAACCTCGTGGAGATCTCCCGGGGCGTGCGCGCCAGGCTGGAGGAGCTGCAGGGGCGGCCCCATCTGGAGGGCGTCGACTTCGAGATCTTCTGGGACCAGGGCGAGCACATCGTCGAGTCGGTGGACAACCTCAAGGCCACCGGCCTCTGGGGCGGGCTGTTCGCCGCCCTCGTGCTGCTGTTCTTCCTGCGCGCCGTGCGCATGACCCTGATCATCACCCTCGCCATCCCCCTCTCGGTGACGGCCACGGTGGCCACCATCTACTTCCTGGGGTGGAGCCTCAACCTGATCACCATGATGGGGCTCATGCTCAGCCTCGGCCTGGTGGTGGACAACGCCATCGTCATCGTCGAGAACATCCACCGCCGGCGGCAGGAGGGCGCCGGCCCCCGGGAGGCGTCGATCCGCGGCGCCGGCGAGGTGGGGCTGGCGGTGACCATGGCCACCCTGACCACGGTGGTCGTGTTCCTGCCGCTGATCCTGATGAGCGGCGACGAGGAGTTCGCCTTCATCATGCTGCGCCTCGGCGGTCCCGTCATCGTCGGGCTGCTGGCGTCGCTGGTCATCGCCCTGCTCATCGTCCCCCTGGCGGCGCAGCGCATCGGCACCTCGGGGGGCGGCGATCCGCGCATCATCGCCCGCGGCCGCGCCGCCTACGAGCGCGTCCTCGCGTGGGTCCTCACCCACCGCCTCGACACAACCCTCCTCGTCCTCGCCGCCATGGCGAGCATGCAGATCCCCATGCAGGGGCTGGAGCGCACCGACGGCGGCAGCCGCAACCAGAAGGACATCTGGCTGGCCTTCCGGATGCCCGAGGGCCAGACCATCGAGGCGGCGGACCGCTTCATCGCCGGCGTCGAGGACACCCTGATGAGCCACCGCGAGAGCTACGGCCTCCGCCTGGTCGAGACCTGGTCGAGCAACAGCTTCGGCCGCATCCACCTGATCCTGGAGGAGGACGAGTCCAACGACTGGTACGCCGTGGCCTGGAACGACCTGCTGGAGTCGGCGGGCCTGCGGCATTCGCCGCACATGGACTACGTCGAGGTCCTGGAGGACATCAGGGAGCGGCTGCCGATGCCTCCCGGCTTCGAGATGCGCATCAACTGGCGCGACGGCGGCGGCAGCGACAACGCGGTCTCCGTCAACCTCCACGGCCCCGACACCGACCGCCTCTTGGAGCTGTCCCGGGAGGTGGAGCGCCGGCTGGAGGGGATCCCCGGCCTGCTCTCGGTGCAGACCGACGTCGACCGCGGCGCCACCGAGCTGCGGGTGCGCCTCGACCGCGCCCAGGTGCGCCGCTACGGCCTCGACCCGCGGGTGATCTCGGGCAACATCTCCTACGCCCTGCGCGGCCGGGAGCTGACCCGGATGCACACCGACGACGGCCGCGAGGTGAGCGTGTTCTTCCAGCTGCGCGAGGCCGACCGCCGCAGCCTGCACCAGCTCCGCAGCCTGAGCTTCCGCGCCCCCGGGGGCAACGAGATCCCCCTGGAGACCCTGGCCCGGCTGGAGGTGGCGCAGGGCCTGGGCGGCATCCGGCGCGAGGACCGGCAGACGGTCCTCGCCGTCACCGCCACGACGACGGAGGCCGGAGCCGAGAGCCTCTTCGAGCGGGTGGACGAGGCCATGGCCGGCTTCGAGACGCCCCGCGGCTACCGCTGGGACAAGGGCGAGCGCTTCCAGCGCCTGCAGCAGCAGGAGGACAGCCGCCTCTTCGCCCTGATCCTGTCCGTGACCTTCGTCTTCCTCCTCATGGGCGTGCTCTTCGAGTCCTTCGTGCTGCCCCTCTCGGTGATCGTCGCCATCCCCTTCTCCTTCCTCGGCGTGTTCTGGACCCTGTACCTCACGAAGACGCCCTTCGACATGCTCAGCGGCATCGGCACCGTCATCCTCGTGGGCGTGGTCGTCAACAACGCCATCGTCCTCATCGACCTGGCCAACCGCCTGCGCGCCGAGGGCCACGACCGCTTCGAGGCCCTCATGGAGGCCGGCCGCCTCCGCTTCCGCCCGATCCTGATGACCACCTTCACCACCATCTGCGGCCTCCTGCCCATGGCCGTGGGCAACGCCCGCATGATCGGCATGCCCTACGCGCCCCTGGGGCGCACCATGATGGGCGGCCTGCTGGCGTCGATGGTGCTCACCCTGGTCATCGTGCCCCTGTGCTACACGTTCTTCGACGACCTGCGGGAGCTGCTGCGGAGGGTGGGACGGTCCGCGGTGGCGGCGGCGCGGGAGAGGTGAGGGCCGGTGGCGTTTGCGGCGTTTGTTGCGTTTGGAGAGATTGAGATGGCAGCGGGAGGCGGCATTCCGAGCGACCGGGATGCAACGCTCGCAGGCCGGGCGGGCCCCAAGCTGGCAGCGTTGATCGAAGGGATGGACCCGATACCCGCACGGTTCGGCGCCGGCACCGAGACCGTCGACATTCCCACGCCCGCGGTGCGGCTGCTCAAGGAGATTCTGGAGCAGATGGCGCACGGCAACGGTGTCGCCCTGATGCCGCTGCACGCCGAGTTGACGACCCGGCAGGCGGCGGAGCTGTTGCAGGTCTCGCGGACCCACTTGGTGCAGTTGCTCGACGACGGACGCATACCCTGCCGGAAGGTGGGCGCCCACCGCCGCGTCCGGGCCGAGGACATTCTCGCCTACAGGCACGAAACGGAGTCCCGCCGCCGCAAGGCGCTGGACGAGCTCACCGCCCGCGACCAGGAACTCGGCCTGCAGTAGTCGATGGTCCGGCTGACGGCGCTGCTCGACGCCAACGTCCTCTATCCGGCTGGCCTTCGAGATGTCCTCCTCCGTCTCGCCGACCAGTACCTGTACGCGCCGCTGTGGAGCGCCGACATCCATGCCGAATGGATGCGAAGCCTCCTCCTGGACCGCCCGGATCTGGACGCCGCCGTGCTGGAGCGGACCCGTGCGGTGATGGACGAGCACTTCCCCGAAGCGCCCGTGACGGGATACGACACTCTTGCCGCCGGGCTGGACCTGCCGGATGCCGGTGACCGCCATGTGCTTGCCGCGGCTATCCGGGGCCAGGCGGAGGTAATCGTCACGGGAAACCTGCGGGACTTCCCGGTGGATCGGCTGGCACCTCACGGATTGGCAGCCCAAACGTCCCGACACCTTCGTCGCCGGCCTGTTCGAGGCTGACCCCGCCGCGGTGCTCGCCGCAGTCCACGGGCACCGGACGGCGCTGCGCAATCCGCCGCGCTCGGCAGGCGATCACCTGGCGGCGCTCGAAGATCTGGGCCTGGTGCGGACGGCATCGTTGCTTCGACCGCACGAGACGGCCCTTTGATCGCCCGGGCTGTCGTGGACAGCCAAAGAGGGTTCCAGACGCAAAGGGAACCTCGATCTTCGGCTTTGACGCTACCAGACCCCCTCGGTATACTCGCAGGCCCACCGAGCAAGAGATCCCCGGAGAGAGACGAGAATGTCAGAGACGGAGAAGGACGAGGGACTGCTGAAGGAGTTCAGCGAGCGCAACATCGAGCACTCGCTGCTGAAGGCCCGCAAGATCTTCCTGTGGTCGCCCGTGGACGACGACTCGGCCAAGGCGGTGGTGACGCGGCTGCTGTCCCTCGACGCCGAGGACGGCGAGACCGAGATCATCCTCTACATCAACAGCCCGGGGGGCTCGGTCCACGACGGCCTGGCGATCTACGACGCCATGCAGGCGGTGCGCGCCCCGGTGTCGACGGTATGCACGGGCCTGGCGGCGAGCATGGGGGCGGTGCTGCTGGCCGGCGGCGAGAAGGGCCGTCGCTTCACCTGGCCCCACGCGCGCCTCATGATCCACCAGCCCCTGCTCCTGGGCACGATCACCGGGCGGGCCACCGATCTGGACATCCAGGCCCGCGAGATGATCCGCACCCGGGAGGAGATCCACCGCCTCCTCGCCCTGCACACGGGCCAGGAGGAGGAGAAGATCGCCCAGGACACGGACCGCGACTTCTACATGTCCCCCCAGGAGGCCCGGGAGTACGGCCTCATCGACGACGTCGTCTCCAGCAGCTCCCTGCCGTCACCCAACGGCAAGAGCTGACCGGGACCGTCCGCCTCACCCTGCCGCGCCCCTCCACGGGGGTGCGGCATTCTCATGTCTGGCAGCGGGTGCAGTAGAAGGTGGAGCGGCCGGCGATCGTCCGGTTTCGCAGGGGCCGGTCGCAGACCACGCAGCCCTCGCCGGCGCGCCCGTACACGGCCAGCTCCTGCTGGAACCGCCCCCCGGCCCCCGAGCCCAGGTAGTCGCTGATCGTGGTGCCGCCCCGCGCCACGGCCCGCTGAAGGACCGTCCGGATCTCCTCCACCAGGCGTTCGGCGCGCTTGGGGCCGATGCGGCCGGCCGGCGTGGTGGGACGGATGCGCGCCCCGAAGAGGGCCTCGCAGGCGTAGATGTTGCCGAGGCCGGCCACGACCCGGCCGTCGAGGAGCAGGCTCTTGATCGGCCGGCTGCGGCCCCTGGCGGCGCGGCGCAGGTAGCCGGCGTCGAAGTCGTCGGAGAGGGGCTCCACGCCGAGGTGGCGGAGCCAGCGGCTGCGTTCCAGTTGCCGGGGGGTGAGGACCTGGAAGAGGCCGAAGCGCCGGGGATCGGCGAAGACCAGGGGCGGGCCCTCGTCGAGGTCGAGGACCACGTGGTCGTGCAGGCGCCTCCCGCCGCCGCGGAAGACGAGGTTCCCCGACATGCCGAGATGGACGAGGAGCGTGCGCCCGGAGGAGAGCTCCAGGAGCAGGAACTTGGCCCGCCGCCGGGCGCCGGTGAAGCGCTCCCCCGCCAGGGAACGCACCCGCGCCCGGGAGAGGGGCTCGCGCAGTGGCAGGCCGCTGGTCCAGGCGCCGGTCACGGTGCGGCCCACGAGGTGGGCGGCCATGGCGCCGCGGACGGTCTCGACTTCGGGCAACTCGGGCATGGAGGGCTCTCGGCGTGGGCATGGTACCCGGCCCCCGGGTGGCGGGCAAGGCGGGGATTCTTACATTCGCCGGCCCCTCACCAGACACCACGGAGACCAAGCCTGCATGGACCTGAGACGCCAACCCCCCCGACGCCCCTCCAACACCGGCATGGCCGGGATCGCCGGCCTGGCGCGCATGGCCGACAAGGCCCGCGGCCACAAGGCCGAGACGATCGGCGAGTTCAAGTACGGCGAGGACTCCGGCCTCGACCGCGAGGTCCTCGCCCTCATCGGCGTGAGCGCCGGCGACTTCGCCGACGCCGCCGAGAGCATGTGGGACCGGGAGCTGGACGACTGGGTGCGCGGCCGCATGACCTGCTCGCAGGAGGAGATCGAGAGCTTCAACCAGGAGCAGACGACGAAGGTGCCCCAGGACGACCTGCACCGCCGACTGCTGAAGGAGCGGCTGGCGTTGTACGCCCCCGGAAACACCGACATCACCACCGTCTTCGCCTCCATCGAGCTGGACGACTGGGGCGCCTTCCGCGACGAGGACCTCACGGCGCGCCCCCCACGCTCGGGATACGTGCGCAGCGTCCTCGGCATGGTGGCCGCGGCGCGCATGGCCGACAAGGCGCGGGCCCACCGCGCCGGCCGCATGGGCGACTACCGCTACGGTGACGAGTCCTTCTTCGACCGCACCCTCCTGGAGTTCCTCGGCCTCACGGCGGCCGACTTCGAGGAGGGAGCCTGGCGCAACCCCAACGACACCGAGCTGGGCGAGTGGATCCTGGAGCGCGTCGAGGCTCCCGAGCCGGGGGAGGTCTCGGCCCTCAACGCCCGCCTCACCCGCCACGGCGAGGCCCAGCCGGAGTGGGCGGAGCGGTTCCGACAGCGCCGCGACGAGATCTGCCCCGAGCGCAAGGAGGTGACCACCTACTTCGAGCTGCAGGACATCGACGACCAGGCCTGCTTCGGCCTCGTCGACCTGAACCTGCGGCCCCCCCGCAGCCCCTACGACGCGAGCCTGGGGGGCCTCCTCTGCCTGGCGCGCATGGTCGACAAGGGCCGGGCCTGCAACGACGGCCTCCTGGGCGACTACTGGTTCGGCGAGGACTCCGGCCTGGACCGCCGGCTGCTGGAGCACCTCGGCCTGTCCCACGAGGAGTTCGCCGCCGGGCTCAAGGAGCACGCCGACGACGACGCGGTCCTCGCCTGGCTGGGGGACCGGGTGGGCGGCGAGGAGGAGGTGGCGGCGCTCAACGCGACCCTGCAGGGGCTGGCGCCCTCGTCCGACCGCATGAAGAGCTACCTCACCCGCGCCGTCCGCGGCCTCGACCCCGGCCGCTGGGACGTGAACAGCTTCCTGGCCCTCACCGAGCTGGACGACGAAATCACCTTCGCCCGCCTGCGCGCCCGGGTCTGAATCAGATGGCAGAGCGGGCGGAGCGGCCCCTCATCGGCATCACCACCTCGCTCTCGGGCCAGGAGGGGGTGAGCCGCCAGGTGCTCGACCGCGCCTACGTGGAGGCCGTGGAGCGCGCCGGGGGCTGCCCCGTGGTGGTGCCGGTCACCGCCTCGCCCGAGAGCCTGCGGCCCCTGGGCCGGGTCCTCGACGGTCTGGTGATCACCGGCGGCCCCGGCATCACCGACGGTCTCGTGGGGAGCCTGCCCGGGGACCTGCCGCCGACGCCGAAATTGCGGACCGAGGCCGATACCCGGGCCTTCGAGGACGTCCGCAGCCGCGACCGCCCCGTCCTCGGCGTCTGCTACGGCATGCAGTTCATCAACGCCCGCCTCGGCGGCACGATCTGCGGGGACGCGCAGGCCCAGCTGGGGGCCGGGCCCCACTCGACCGGGCGCAACGGCGGCGAACCCGTGTTTCACGACGTGGAGGTGACGGCCGGCTCCCGCCTGGCGCAGCTGGCGGGCGGCGAGCGGCGCGTCAACAGCCACCACGTGCAGGCGGTCGAGAAGGTCGGCCGCGGCCTGCGGGTGAACGCCCGCAGCCACGACGGCCTCATCGAGGGCATCGAGAGCGACGACGGCGGATTGATGGGGGTCCAGTTCCACCCCGAGCAGATGGCGGGCACCGCCTGGGAGAGGCTCTTCGAGGACTTGGTGCGCCGGGCCCGTCAGCCCGAGCGCCAGCTTTCGCCGTCCTGACGGCTGTCGACCTGGATCAGCTCGTCCCGCTCCAGGATCCAGGCGCTCAGCTTTCCCCCGTACACGCATCCCGAGTCCAGGCCCACGGCCCACGGCCGCCCGCCCTCCTCCGGGTCCCGCCGCTTGACCACGAGTCCGCCGGGCGCGTCGTGGCCGAAGACGATCACGCGGCCGGGCAGGGGCTCGATGGCGTCGTGCCACCGCTGGCCGTCGAGACCGCCCGTGGGGGGCCAGGTGCGGATGGCGAGGAACTCGTCGCGCGAGGTGCCGCCGGGTCCCCGCTCCGGGTGGATGCCGGCGTGGACCAGCAGAAAACCCTCCCTTTCGATGGACAGCGGGGTCCCCTCCAGCCACGGCAGCAGCTCGTCGAGAACGGGCCGCAGGGCCTCGAAGGTGCGGCGGTGGTCCGGCCGGCCGAAGCGGACCTCCCTTCCGGCGCGCTGATCCCGCATCTGCGCCAGGAGCCGGTCGTCGTGGTTTCCGAGGACCATCTCGGCGCCGGTGTCGCGAAGGATCTCCCAGACCCGCAGCGGGTCGGGGCCGCGGCTGAAGGCGTCGCCCGTGAGCAGGAGGCGGTGCGAGGACGGGGAGTACGCGGCGCGCTGGAGCAGTTCCTCGAACTCGACGGCGCAACCGTGGACGTCCCCCATGAAGAGGGTGTCCCGAAGGGCTTCAGGGGAGCGTCTCATAGTCCTTGTAAATGTGGTGTGCGCGCCGTACCATGGAAACCGTTGCATAGGGGATCCCCATGCGCCCTCGCTTCATCTCCCTCCTGACCCTGGCCGCGTGCCGGGGCACCGCCCCCGCCGCCGTCGCCTAGGTGGTGACGAGATCTGCCCATAGTACCGTGGGACTTGCTGATACGCTGCCTATCGGCCGTCAGCGGGCGGGGGTTCACCTGCCCTCCCCGGGTCTGCCCACCCGAGCCAAAGCTCGGTTTCTACCGCCGTCAGGGTTCCGTCACCACCACATCATGGGAAGGGGCACGCAGTGACGCGCGGCACGCCGAGCCGTGGACCCGAGGACCCCGGCTTGGCGGCTCGTCTTCCGGAAGACGCGCTCAAGGTGCAGCGCTATTTTCCGACGCTCGTCTTCACTCTGGAGGTTCCGGACAGCGAGGCTCTGAACGCCCACCTGATCGAGGAGATCTACGCCGAACGAGAACGCGACACGACAGGGGTGCGCAAGTC
>CAZEHQ010000159.1:0-10958 GCA_964512165.1 uncultured Gemmatimonadaceae bacterium
ACATGTCGCCGCCGCTGACGACCACGTCCTCGATGCCGGGCGTTCGGCGGATGTAGTCGAAGGCCTGCTCCCAGCGCTCGCGGCTGACCCCGAAGTGGACCTTGTCCACGCCGGCGGTGTCGAGACCCACGGAGTAGGAACGCGTGCAGAACCGGCAGTACACGGGGCAGGTGTCCAGAGCCAGGAACAGGGCCCGGTCGTGGTAGCGGTGCGTGAGTCCGGGCACGGGTGAATCGGCCTGCTCGTTGAGGGAGTCGAGGGCCAGCTCCGGGTGGTCGGCCTCGTGCCGCGAGCCCAGAGGGAGAAACTGGGTCCGGACCGGATCGACATCGGGCGCCGACCAGTCGACGAGGGAGACCAGGTACGGCGAGATGCGCAGGCTCATGGTTGATCGGCGCAGGCCGGCTTCGACGTCGGCGTAGAACGCCTCGGAGACGAGGCCGCCCAGAACCTGGCGCAGCTTCTGGAGGCTGGACACGCAGTTCCGGCTCTGGAACCGATGATCGTGGAACTCGTCGGCACCAAGACCGGCGTAGGCGGGGATCCTGCGCCAGTACTCCCCGTCGAGGAGGTCGCGGTGAGACTCGTCGAGAGCAGCGGCAAGGGCCGACGTTTCGGCGCAACCTTGTCCGCGGGGCCGGGTACCGGTCAGAGAGGCCGGGTCATGGACCTCTTCGGGAGCCGCCAGGGGGCGGCCTGTCCCTTCAACGCGCATCTGCTTGGCCTGGGCCTTGGGAAGGTTCCTGCGACTACAAGGACTCGAGGCAGGCCTTCACCGCCTCGAAGTCGGGCAGAACCTTGGCGTCATCGGAGACGGAGGCGTAACGCACGGTCCCCTCCTTGTCGATGACGAAGGCCGAACGCTTGGCCACGCCGACCATGCCCAGCAGATCGTCGTACCGGGCACCGTAGGCGCCGCAGACCTCCCTGTTGAAATCGCTCAGCAAGGAGATGGTGATCCCCTCCTGCTCGGCCCAGGCCTTCTGCGCGAAGGGGCTGTCGACGCTGATGCCGAGGACCTCGGCGTCGAGGGCGGAGTAGGCGGAGATCCCGCGGGAAACCTCGCAGAACTCCTGTGTGCATACGCCGGTGAAGGCCAGGGGCACGAACAGGAGGACGACGTTTCGGCCCTGGAGGGAGGAGAGGGTCACCTCCTCCAGGTCCGTGTTCTTCAGGGTGAAATCCGGAGCCGGATCACCAGGATGGATCGCCATGGCAAGCCCTTTTCTCGTGAGGCGGCTCAAGGCCGCCGATGGGTGATCGCCGGGAACCCGGGCGGGCTCCCGGCGCCGGGCTCACATGGCTGTGCTGAAGCGGCGGTTGACCTCGTTCCAGTTGATGATGCCGGCCCACGCCTCGATGTAGTCGGGACGGCGGTTCTGGTAGTTCAGGTAGTAGGCGTGCTCCCAGACGTCGAGGCCGAGGATCGGCGTTCCCTCGCCCGTCATGATGGGGTTGTCCTGGTTGGCGGTGCTGAGGATGGCCAGCCTGCCGTCCTTGACCACCACCCATGCCCAGCCGCTGCCGAAACGGGTTGTGCCGGCCTTGGCGAACTCCTCGTGCAGGCCATCCAGCGATCCGAAGGCGGACTCGGCGGCGGCCCTCAAACCGTCGGAAGGCTCTCCGCGGCCCCCCTCGGGAGCCATGAGCTGCCAGAAGAGGCTGTGGTTGGCGTGTCCGCCGCCGTTGTTGCGCACGGCGGTGCGGACCTCTTCGGGGACCGAGTCGAGGTCGCTGATCAGGTCCTCGACGCTCTTGGCGGCCAGGGCGTCGTGGCCATCGAGGGCGTTGTTCAGGTTCGTGACGTAGGTGTTGTGGTGCTTGCCGTGGTGGATCTCCATCGTCCTCGCGTCGATCACGGGCTCGAGCGCGTCGTGTGCATACGGCAGATCAGGCAGTGTGTAAGCCATGGAAGTCGTCCTTTCGTGGAGGTTGTCGGGTTGTATTCAGGGAGCTTCAGTGCTCGTACGCTTCGAGTGCGGCGCGAAGGGCGTCCTCGGCCAGAACCGAGCAATGGACCTTCATCGGCGGCAGTCCGCCGAGGGCCTCGACCACGTCCCGGCGGCGGATGGCGCGCACCTCGTCGAGGGTGGCGCCGGTGACCATCTCGGTCAGCCTCGAGCCGGCGGCGATGGCGGCCGCGCATCCAAAGGTCTGGAAGCGCGAGTCGACCACCCGGTCCCGGTCGATGGCCAGATAGAGGTGGAGAACGTCTCCGCAGGCCGAGTTCTCCGCTTTGCCGACGGCGTGAGCGTCCTTGAGAACGCCCACATTGCGGGGGTTCCGGTAGTGGTCGAGGACGGTCTCGTTGTAGGCTTCCGACACGGAGGAGATTCCTGATCGAAGTGGCAGGAATGTACGGGCCCGGCGCCCCCCTGTCAAATTGCAGGTGACGATCGTAACTCCAGTCAATTCAGCATGTTATGCTATGTACACGAGAGCCCCGAGGCGCCTTCTATGCCTGCAGGTCGATGCTGCCGCCCCCCCCCTCCTTCCAGTGTCGCCGGGCGAGCTCCACCACCTCCCACATCAGGTTCTCCCGGCCCACCTTCTCGGCCAGTTCCTCCAACCGGAGCCGGCGCTGCTCGTCGGAGACCGCACCCATGGAGGTCAGCATCGTCAGGTGCAGCAGCAGCCCGGTCCGCAGCAGCGCCCGGTTCATCTCGGCCAGGCTCGAGGAGCCGGAGGCCTCGAACTGCTCCATGACGGCCTCGTAGAGCTCGGCCAAGTCGCCGGCGAGGAAGGTCTCGACCCTGAACTGCTTCTCCATCATCGCTCTCTGCGCGGTTGGAGGCACTGCGGCGGGAACCCCGCTAAGAAGGCGTGAGGGGGACCAGCGTCAAGGTGCGAGTCCCGCCCGGGGCCTGGATTTGTCGAGAACGCACCGCAGCGGGGGGCGCCCCCCCACCTTGCCGCGCAGAAGGTCACGCCCGGGTGAGGCCGTGCTTGCGCAGGAGGTGCCGGAAACGGTCGTAGGTCAGACCGAGGGAGGCCGCAGCGTCCTTCTGGCTGCGGCCGCTGCGCTCGAGAGCGGCGAGCAGCAGGCCCCGCTCGACGGCGGTCATCTGCTCGTCGAAGGTCCCGGGAAGGTCCGTCGCCATGAGGGCCGACCCACCCTCGCCGACGATCTCGGGCGGCAGGTCGGAGACCGTCACCCGGTCCTCCCGAGCTACGCACAGGGCGCGTTCCACGGCGAACTTCAGCTCCCGCACGTTGCCCGGCCAGGCATAGGACTCGAGGACCGCCAGGCTGGGCTCGTCGAAGGTCCGCTCCGGTATCGAGGCGACCTCCTCCGACAGCTGGTGGGAGAAGAAGGCCACCAGGGGGCGGATGTCTTCGCGCCGATCGCGCAGGGGCGGCAGGGAAATCTCGGTGAACCGCAGGCGGTCGTAGAGATCGGCGCGGAAGCGGCCCGCCTCGATCTCGCTTTCGAGGTCGGCGTTGGTGGCTGCCACGATGCGCACGTCCACGCGAATGGTGCGGGAGCCGCCGATGCGCTCGAACTCCTGGTACTCGATGACGCGCAGCAGGGTCTTCTGGAACTCGAGGGTGGTGTTGCCGATCTCGTCGAGGAACAGGGTGCCGCCGTCGGCGGTCTCGAAACGCCCCCGCCGGGTGTCGCCGGCGCCGGTGAACGCGCCCCGCTCATGGCCGAAGAGCTCCGATTCGAGCAGGGTCTCGGAGAGGGCCGAGCAGTTCAGCTTGACGAAGGGCCGGTCGGCCCGGTCTCCCCCGTAGTGCAGGGCCGCGGCGATCAGCTCCTTGCCCGTCCCCCGCTCTCCACGCACCAGAACGGGCCGCGGGATGGAGGCCACCTGTTGGACCTGACGCAGGATCTGCTCCACGAGGCCGCTGGCCTGGACGATGCGGTAGCGGGCTCCCAGCTCGGACCGGTAGTAGAGGTTGTCTCGGTCGAGGGTTTCGTTCTCCGCCCGCAGCCGCGCGTTCTCCTGCAGCACATGGAGCATGCGCTCGACCTTCTCCATGCTGAGCTCGAGCTTGTCCTCCACGTAGAGGTCCTTCTCGATGTAGTCGGCGGCGCCCTCCTGCACGGCGGCGACGGCGGAGTCGACGGACCCTTTGCCGGTGAGGATGATCACCGGCAGCTCCGGGCGAAGCCGCCTCACCCGCTTGAGGACCGCCAGGCCGTCGGGCTCGGCAGCGCCGAAGTCGAGGTCGAGGACGGCCAGCTCCACCCCTTCGCCGTGGGCGGTCAGGTGGTCGAGCAGCTCCGTCCCCGAGTGGAAGACCTCGGTCTGCTTGCCACGAGCCCGCAGCTTCTCGGCCAGCAGCTCGCGCACCTCCGGCTGGTCGTCGGCGATGAGGACGCGGCCCCGGTCGCTCACAGGATCTCCCCCCCGACCCGGCTCTCGGCGTCGTAGTTGACCGGCAGGTCGAGGCGGAACACGGTGCCTCGGCCGACGCGGCTCTTGACCCGGAGGTCGCCGTGGTGGGCCTGGGCGATCCGCTGGGCGATGGCGAGACCGTAGCCGTTGCCCTGGCTCCGGGTGGTGAACCCCGGATCGAAGACGTGGTCGATCACGTCGGCGGGGATGCCCGGCCCTGAGTCCTCCACCTCGATGAACACCCCGTCGACGTCGAAGCCTACGCCGACGGAGACCTCCCCCGGCGAGTCCTTTCCGGCGACGGCCTGGATGGCGTTGAGGCACAGATTGGTCACCGCCTCCCGGAGCAGCCGCTCGTCCGCCTCGATCCGCGGCACCCCCTCCTGGACACGCATCCCCAACGCGACCTGCGTGTCGGCGCCGAGGGCTTCCACCACCCGGCGGGCGACCCGGGCGGGATCGACCAGGCCGGTGACGACCCGGTCGGGCGTCATGGCCGACAGATAGCCCACCCATTCCTCGTAGAGGCGGCCGTGCTCCTGCTCGATCTGGCGCAGCTCCTCGGCCGCACCGTCCTCGGCAGGCAGCTTCCGGGTCAGCCGCCGCAGCCGGCTGCCCACGATGCCGATCAGGTTCTTCAGCTGGTGGCCCTTGGTGTAGAGGCCGCGATAAGCCTGCTCCCGCCCCAGCTCGACCAGTTCCTGGGACAGACGGGCGAGCACATGGGGGACCCGCTCCTCGAACTCCTCGACGATGCGCGCGTACTCGGCGGCCAGCTCCCGCGGCGGGATGCGCTCGACCAGGAGGCGGGCGAGGTTGCCGCAGGCGGCCCGGAGGTCCGGGTCCAGCTGCAGGGCCACCTTGAACTCACCGAGGGCGCCGAGGGGCTCGAAGCGCATCAGGAGCTGCCCCAGGCTGTTGTGCCCGACGGCGGAGAGGGGGTTGACGGAGAGGCCCTGGCGGTAGGCGGCGATGCCGCGGGCGACGTCGCCGGGGTCGTCGCCCTCCGCGTAAAGTCCGCCCAAGGCGAAGCAGACACGGTCGCGGCCGGCGGCGAGGCTGGAATCGTCGGCGTCGGCGGCCAGGACCTGCCGGAGGTGGGAGATGGCCCGCCGACGCAGATCGCCGCGGCGGCCCTTGCCGGCGTAGTACTGGGCGAGCTGGAACCGCGCCTCCAGCCAGCCCTGGCCGGAGGCCGCTTCCAGGTCCTCCACGCCGTCGGCCTCGGCGCCCTCCTGCAGGTGGCACATCCCTCGAAGGAAGAGCATCTCGCCGGCCTCGCGCCCGTGGGGCCGTCCCGAGGCGGGATCCAGGGCCCGCTGGAGGATCTCGCGGGCCTCGGGATGACGGCCCTGGCGGAAGAGCCGGCGCCCCTCTTCCAGAGCCCGCCGGCCGACCGAGGCCGCGGAGGTCACGACTTCAGCAGTCTCCATCCGCCCCAGAGGAGGGCGGCGACGAAAGCGACCGAGAGAATCGACCAGAGCACTCCCAGCAGCATGTCCAGGGCAAGGACGACGCCCACGGCCAGCAGGGCCGCCCCGAGTATTCTGACAAGCATGATCGCGCCTCCTCAGTGCGCGGGGGTGCGGTCGGCGGCGGCGGGCGCGCCTTCCCGCTCCCAGCGGTCCATCTTCTCGCTCAACGCGATCATCACGTCGAGGACGTCCCGGGTGCGGGCCTCCACCTCGTCCAACCGCCTGGCGATGTCTCCTTCGGCCAGGGCACCCTTCGCCCGCGACCTCCGGTCCTCCAGATGGACATGGATCCAGTAGCCCCCATTGAGCAGGAGGCCGAAGAGCGTCAGCAGGA
Organism: uncultured Gemmatimonadaceae bacterium; assembly: GCA_964512165.1. Lineage (GTDB taxonomy): Bacteria > Latescibacterota > UBA2968 > UBA8231 > UBA8231 > UBA8231. Next base: position 6,156 of record CAZEHQ010000159.1, read on the forward strand.
CCATGGCCCCGAGGGCATCAGCGAACCAGCTCGAGACTCCGAACCCCCCAGGGGGGCCATGGAATCCGTCCCAGGGGAGGTGGATGAATGCGGGGAAGGCTCCCACGAGAAAGCTGAAGACGAAAGCGGCTCCCAGAAGCAGGAGGACCCCTGCGAAGATCCCGACGAGCATTCTACTCCCTCCCCCCGGCGGCGGCCCCGTCCGGGGCCCGGGACACACCCTCCCGCTCCCAGCGGTCCATCTTCTCGCTCAGGGCGATCATCACGTCCTGCGTGTCGGTGAGACGCCGCTCGATCTCGGTGAGGCGGCGGTCCAGCCCCGGGGGCTCACCGGCTGATGCGTCGTCACCCGGGGCCTCCGGACGCGTCCTCCCGGCCTTGCCCCTGGCGACGTGGGCCACGCTCGCGGCGAGGATGATCACGGCGGCGATCGCCATGGTCGGAGAATCGCCCACCAGACCAAGCAGCAATATCGTCAGGCCGACCCAGAGCCATGGCGTGGGCCAGTGGAAAATCGTCGGAATCCTCATGGGGCGCAGTCCTTTCGGGGCTGTCTCACAAGGCGGAACGTTCGCCTCTCGACGAGTAGATGACCTCGGGGAAACGGTAGCTCATGACCCCGGCTTCGTTGACCTCGATCTCCACGAATCCGCCATCGGCCAGGCCCCGCAGAATCGACTCGGTCTCGGCGGCGGTGAGACCGGTCTCGACGGCGGCCTCGATGACCGTGAGCCGGCCGAAGCGCTCGCGCGCCAGCCGCAGGATGCGGTTCTCCATGCGCCGGGCGCGGGCCTGCCGGGCGGAGGCGGCGAGGCGGCCCGAGCAGAACCAGGCCGCGGCCCCGAGGGCGAAGACGGGGACCCCGATGGACAGCGGCTCCTGCCAGTCGTCGTGGTCGATGCGCTGACCCATCCCGTAGAGGATGAGCCCCAGGCCCGCAGCCAGGAGCAGGACCGACCCCGCCCTGAACAGCAGGGATCCCGCGCGCCGGAGCCATCCCTCCAAGGGGGTTCCCATCCGTCTCACTCCCTCACGCGCTCCCCGAAGCCTGCTCGCGCTCGCGCAGGAGCCGGTCCTTGAGGGCTCTCAGTTCATCTTCCACCGCCGCCGTCCGGTCCATGTCCCGCACGCGCCGCTCCACCTCGCCCAGATCATCGGCGACCTCGGCGTGGGCCTCGGCTTCGGCCTCGCTGTTCTCCACCCGCTGCTCGAAACGCTCGAAGCTGGAGAAGGCATCGTCTCCGAGACCGTGCATCGACTGCGCCAGGCGCTTGCGGGCTTCGGCAGCCCGGTGGCGGGCCATGAGAGTACCCTGGCGCGTCCGGGCCTCTTCGAGCTTGCCCTTCAGCTCCCGCAGTTGCTCGCGCAGCTGTTCCGCCGTGCGGCGGCTCTCCTCCAGGGCCGGCGCCAGATCGGCGGCGGCCTGTTGCAGGACCGCCCGGCGCTCGAGGGCCCGCCGGGCCAGGTCGTCCTCGCCGGCTTCCACGGCGCGCTCGGCCCGCCGCTGCCACTCCTCGCACTGGGCGGCGCGCTCGTCGTGCTGACGTTCCAGCCGCTTCTGGTTGGCCACGGCCGTGCCCACCGAGGCGGTGGCCTTGTTCACCGCCTCCTCCATCTCGCGGATCATCTGCCGGATGAGCTTCTCGGGCTCTTCGGCGCGGTCGAGGGCCTCGTTGATGTTGGACCGCAGGATGTCTGCCATGCGCGCGAACATGCCCTTTGCCATCGGTCGTCTCTCTCGTAGCCTGGGTTGTGGAAAACTAACCCTTCCGTGCCTCCCCCTCCACCGAGGGGTCCGGGATCTGGCTTCTTGCCTGCAAGAGGGGTGCCAGGAAGCGGGAGGTACTTTCCTTGAGGAGATCTAATCTCCTCTGCCTCAATAGATTATCCACTACTACCTATGCTCGAACCGCAGTTGGGGTGACATCCCGAAATCGGCGGCAGCCGCCGGCCCGGCGGCCGGTGGATGGCGGCTCCCGCCAACGGTCCCGCGGCGTGGCGAGCCGGGAGCCTGCGGTCCGGTCCCCGGTTTTCTTATAATGCCGCCATGTTCGTGATGACCGGCCTGGGCCTGTATCTGCTGGTGATGCTCGCCGTCGGCATCTACGCCAGCCGCCGCGTCGCAGGCTCCGCCGACTACCTGGTGGCCGGCCGCAGGCTGTCCCTGCCGCTGGCGACGGCGACCCTGTCGGCCACCTGGTTCGGCGGCGGTCTGTGCATCGGCGCCGCCAGCGCCGCCTACGAGGGCGGTTTTCCCGCCGTCATCGCCGATCCTTTCGGCGCCGCCCTGTGCCTGTTCCTGGCGGGAGCATTCTACGTCCGCACCCTGCGCCGGGCCGGGGTGATGACGGTGGCCTCCTTCTTCACGCGCCGCTTCGACGTGCGCTCCGGACTGCTGGCCAGTCTGTGCACGGTTCCGGCCTACGTGGGTTGGGTGGCGGCGCTCATGGTCGCCTTCGGCGTCATCCTGGAATCCCTGACCGGACTGGATCCCACGGTGGCGATTCTGGTGGGCGCCGCCGTGGTCCTGGTCTACACCTTCGCCGGCGGCATGTGGGCGGTGACCCTGACCGACTTCGTCCAGCTCTCCGTGCTCATCGCCGGCATGGTCGTGATCACCCCCCTGCTCCTGCACGACATGGGGGGATGGTCGGCGATCGCCGCCCGGATCCCGGAGGAGCGCTTCCACCTCTACCCCCGGGATGCCGGGGCCGCCGAGTGGTTCGGCTATGCCCGCGAGTGGCTGGTCATCGGCCTCGGGAACCTCGCCGGCCAGGACCTGATCCAGCGCAGCCTGTCGAGCCGTGACGACGGCGTCGCCGTGCGCAGCGCCTACCTGTCCGGGCTGATCTACCTGACCATCGGCCTGCTGCCCGTGCTCCTCGGCATGGCCGGCGCGGTGATCATTCCCGACCTGGCCGATCCCGACCTCGTGATGATGGAGATCGCCCGGCGGTACCTGCCGGCGGCGGCGCTGGTGCTGTTCATGGGGGCCCTGGTCTCGGCCCTGTTGTCGAGCGCAGACAGCGCCCTGCTGGCGCCTTCGAGCGTGATCGGCTGGGATCTGCTCCGGGCGCTGCGGCCCCGGGTCACCGAGAGAACCTGCCTGCTGGCCTCCCGCCTATCCGTCGTCGTCCTCGGGGTGTGTGCTCTCCTGCTGGCTCTGCACCGGACCTCGGTCTACGACCTGATGGTCGACTCCTGGTCGGTGCTGCTCGCCACTCTCTTCGTGCCCCTCACCGCCGGCATCTGGTGGAAGGGGGCGAACGCCGTGGGGTCTCTCGCCGCGATCATCGCCGGCTTCGCCTCCTGGCTGCTCTTCATGTTCACCCTTCCCCCCGGATGGCCCCCCGACCTGCTCGCCGTCATCCCCGCCCTCGCGGTCCTGGCAGCGGCAAGCCGCCTCACCCGCGACTCCTCCCCGGCGTCCCGCCTCCGCGACGACTCCGACCGTCCGATTCCCCTTCGGGAGCGCCTCGGATGGTAGCCTTTCGGGAACCGGAGGGAGGGCCGTCATTCTACACCCTGATGAACACCAACCACAGGAGACTTGGCACGATGACAGGAGGACATCGCCTCCGGTACCTGTTGCTGGCGCTGGCCGGCTTCGTCGTTCCCGGCTGCGGGCCCGACCCCGTGATCACCGCCGACGACGGCTCGGTGATGGTCCTCATCCCGGAGGGCGCCTTTGCCATGGGCGGGCGGGAGGAGGAGGTCAGTCAGGCACCGGACGGCCACCTGCTCACATATGTCGCCGAGAGGCCCGAGCACGAGGTGCACCTGAGCGCCTACTACATCGACAAGCACGAGGTGACCAACGCCCAGTACCGGCGGTTCCTCGACGACGTCGCCGCCCACGGGGGCAAGTGGAGCCACCCCGATCAGCCGGAGAACCTGGAGCACAGGCAGCGCTACCTGAACGACGATCTGCGCGGGGACCGGCGGCCGGCGGTCGGGCTCAACTGGTACGACGCCTACGCCTACTGCCGGTGGGCGGAGAAGCGCCTGCCCACCGAGGCGGAGTGGGAGTACGCCGCCCGCGGGCGGGAGTACCGGCAGTACCCCTGGGGCGACGGGCATCCCTACTCCAACGGCATCTGGTGGGCCAACTACCGCCCCCGCACCGGGCACGATCAGGACGGCCATGCGTGGACCGCGCCGGTGGGCTCCTATCCCGACGGGGTGAGTCCCTTCGGCATCATGGACATGGCGGGCAACGCCGAGGAGTGGGTCCAGGACTGGTACGCGGTGTACTACTACCGCCAGTTGGCGGAAGCCCGGGACCCCACCGGAGCGAAGGAAGAGATCCGGGATCCGGCTGGGCCGTCCACCGGTACGAAGAAGGTGGTCAAGGGAGGGTCGTACAAATCCCCCTCGCACCAGATCCGCATCGCCATGCGGGCCTTCGGGAAACCCCGTGACAAGGGACCGCGCATCGGATTCCGATGCGCCATGGATCCTTGAGCCGCCTGCGGGCCGGCGTCGTCTCCGACACCCACGGGTTCCTCGACCCGAGGGTTCTCCAACTCTACACGGGGGTGGATCTCATCCTCCACGCCGGCGACGTGGGGGACCCGTCGATCCTCGACGAGTTGTCCAAGGTCGCCCCCGTGATCGCCGTACGGGGCAACGTCGACGAGGGGCCCGGTCTCGAACACCTCCCCGAGTCGATCAGCCTCTCCGCCGCCAGCGTCTCGATCTACATGACCCACATCTTCACGCCGCCCGGCAGCGGGGCCTCCGGGGACCCGCTGCCGCCGGGCACCCGGGTCGTCATCTTCGGCCACAGTCACATCCCCCTCC
>CAZEHQ010000160.1:0-10770 GCA_964512165.1 uncultured Gemmatimonadaceae bacterium
ACTACATGGAGGAGGAGGAGGGCCGGCTGGTGCTGAGCGATCTGCCCGCGGTCACCGGTCCGGCGGAACTGCGGGCCGACGTGCTGGCCGGGGAGCGGGTGCTGGCGCGCAACGCCCCGGTCGTTCAGGGGCGGCACCCGTGGGTGGCCTTCCCGCTGGATTCCCTGCCCGAGGGGACCACCGAGCTGACCTGCCGCCTGCGCTTCGACGACGGAGAGACGGTCCGCGCCGCGGCGCCGGTGACGCGGCTGCCGCCGCGGGCCAACGCCGTGCAGGTCGACCGCCTCGGCGGCGGCCTCCGCGTCGACGGCCTGCCGTGGTTCCCCTTCGGCTTCTACTGCTACTGGCCGGTGCAGCCGACCCTGGCCGGCGAGGAGGCGGTGCGCGGCTTCAACCTCATGAGCCCGTACCAGCCCAACGACCCGGGCTCCCTCGACGAGCGCATCGCTTACCTCGACCGCGCCGCCGCCCTGGGGATGAAGGTCCACTACCAGCTCCTCGACGTCTCCGGCGGGGGCGGCGTCTACAGCGGCTCCGGCCGGGAGATCCCCCCGGAGCGGCGGGACGAGTGGCTGCGGACCGAGATCGAGGCGGTGCGCAACCACCCGGCGCTGCTGGCCTGGTACATCGCCGACGAGCCTGGCCTCCGGGGCGTCGACCCCGAGGCGATGCGGCGCATCTACGAGCGTGTCCGCGAGCTGGACCCCTACCACCCGGTGACCATGGTCTTCCTCAACGGCGGAGCCGCGCGGCGGTTCGCGGCGGGGATGGACCTGGCCATGGTCGATCCCTACCCGGTCCCCAACGTCCCCCCGGCCACCGTCGGACCGGGGGTGGCCGCCGCCCGGCAGGGACTGGGCCCGCGAATCCCCGTATGGCTGGTGGGCCAGGCCTTCGGCGGCGGCGAGCACTGGACCCGCGAGCCCACGGCCCGGGAGCTGCGGCTGATGACGTGGCTGGCCATCGTCGAGGGGGCCACGGGGGTGCAGTACTTCATCCGCCACGGGCTGAGCGGGTTCCCCAAGTCGCCGGCGGCCTGGGCCGCCGCCGGCCGCGCCGCCCAGGAGGTGCAGGCCCTGACGCCCTACCTGCTCTCCCGGGAGGCGCAGCCCGCAGCCCTGTCCTCCGAGGAGGCGGTGCGCACCGCGGCCTGGCGCCACGGCGGCGAGACCGTGATCGCCGCGGTCAACACCCGCAACGAGCCCCTCGCCTTCGAGTTGCTGCTGCCGGGGTCGGAGACGGAGGCCGCGGAGGCGGCCGTCCTCTACGAGGACCGCGTCGTGCCGCTGCGCAAGGTGTCGCGCCCCCGCGGGATCCGCCTGCTGGGGGGAATGGTCACCGGCCTGCTGCGGCGCGGCGGGGACGCGGCCGAGACGCGGGACCTGAAGCTCGAGGACTTCATCGACGCCTACGGCGTCCGCCTCTACCGCCTGCGGGGGCCGGCGCCGGCGCCGCTGAGCGTCCTCAACCACATCGTCGACCCGAGCTTCGAGTGGGACCCGTCGCCGGCCGTGCCGGCCGCCATCTACGCCCGCGTCGGCGAGGGCCGCGGAGCCACCGCCTTCGTCGACGGGCGCCTGGCCCACCACGGCCGGCGTTCCCTGCGCCTGGTCTCGCCCGGCCCCGGTCAGGGGGTCCGCGTGCGGCCCTACGCGCCCACCGTCGTGCCGGCGCGGACCTACCGGCTCTCCGTCTGGGCGCGGGCGCCGGAAGGCACGGCGCCGGTGCTGCGCCTGTGGTCCCATGCTGGCGGGGACTCGGCCGACTTCCGGCTCAACGACCGCTGGACCCGCTACCATCTCGACGCCACCAGCGGCGGCACGAGGCGGGCCCCCCTCGACCTCGGCCTGGCCACGGCGGGCACCGCCTGGCTCGACCTGCTGGAGTACCAGGACATCTCGCCCCGCATCCTCACCAGCGCCACACCCGCCGGCCACTGGATCTCGGTGGAGTCGGTGGTCCCGGAGGGCCAGGTCCACCTGCGCCTCGACGGCGGCGAGGCCACGGCGCGGGACCCGGTGTACGCCCACCCGCTGACGACGCGGGGCCCCAGCCAGGTGCGGGTGGCCCTCGTCGACGACGGCGTCGTCCTGGCCCGGACCGGCCTCGACCTGCATCACCACGCCGCCCTGGGCCGGTTCGTCGACCTGGCGCATCCCCACTCGCCGCGCTACCCGGCGGGCGGCCCCGACGCGCTGACCGACGGCGTCCTCGGCTCCGGGTTCTTCGACGACGGCCGCTGGCAGGGCTTCGAGGGCGTCGACCTGCACGCCGTCGTCGACCTCGGCGAGCCGGTGGAGGTCGAGGCCGTGGCCTGCCGGTTTCTGCAGAGCACGGCCGCGTGGATCTGGCTGCCCCGGGTCATGGAGGTCAACCTCTCCGACGACGGCAGGACCTTCCGGCCCTTCGTCACCGCCGATCACGCGGTAGACGACCGCGCCCGGGGCCCCCGGGTGGAGGAGCTGGTCGCCAGGGGCCCGGCCGACCGCGCCCGCTTCGTGCGGGTGCGGGCCCGCACCATGGGACAGTGCCCGTCGTGGCATCCCGGCGCCGGTGACCCGGCCTGGCTCTTCGCCGACGAGATCCGGGTGAACCCGGATCAGGGGACGCGGTGAACGACGCCGATCCCGCCTGGCTCGACGCCACCGCCCAGGCGGCCCGGGTCCGCTCCGGCGAGGTGACGCCCCTGGAGCTGGTGGACGCCGCCATCGCCCGCGTGGAGGAGCTGAACCCCGCCCTCAACGCCGTGGTCACCCCCCTCTTCGACAGCGCCCGGGAGGCGGCCGGGGGCCCCCCTGCCCGAAGGCCCCCTGAAGGGCGTGCCCTACCTGCTCAAGGACCTGGGAGCGGCCCTGGCAGGGGTCCGCCGCACCTCCGGGGCCGCGGTGCTCGGGGACTTCGTGCCCGACGCGGACGACGTCCTCGTGGAGCGCCTGCGCGCCGCCGGGCTGATCTTTCTCGGCCGCACGAACACGCCGGAGCTGGGCGCCTCGGCGACGACCGAGCCCAGCCTCTTCGGGCCGACCCGCAACCCCTGGGACCCGGAGCGGTCGCCCGGCGGCTCCAGCGGCGGCTCGGCGGCGGCGGTGGCCTCGGGGATGGTGGCCGCCGCCCACGGCAACGACGGCGGCGGCTCGATCCGCATCCCCGCCTCCTGCTGCGGCCTCTTCGGGCTCAAGCCGACGCGGGCCCGGGCGACCACGGCCCCGAACGCCGGCGACCGCTGGCTGTCGGTCGATCACGCCCTGACGCGCTCGGTGCGGGACAGCGCCGTCCTCCTCGACGCCATCGCCGGCGGGGTGCCCGGCGACCCCTCCTGGGCGCCGCCGCCGCGGCGGCCCTACACCGAGGAGGTGGGGGCCGATCCCGGGAGGCTGCGCATCGCCTGGACCAACGCGGCACCGCGCGGGTCGGCGGTGCACCCCGACTGCGCCCGCGCCGTGGAGGCGGCGGCGGCCCTGTGCGGGGAGCTGGGACATCAGGTCGAGGAGGCCTCTCCCGAGATCGACTACCCCCCCTTCGAGGAGGCTTTCATCGCCATGTTCGCCGCCGGCGTGGCCGCCTCCCTCGACGGTATCGAGCGGCACTTCGGCGTCGCCCCGTCGCCGGAGGCATACGACCCGGCCACGTGGCGGCTCTACGAGCGCGGCGACGGCCTGAGCGCCTCCCGCTACCTGCAGGCCGTGGAGGTCACCCAGGCCGTGGGCCGGCGCCTGGCCGGGTTCTTCGCCGACACCGACATCTGGCTCACCCCAACCCTCGGACGGCCGCCGGAACTCCTGGGGCGGCTGGAGCCGTCGCTGGAGAGCGATCCCGACGAGGCCCTGGAGTACGTCCTCTCGTACGTCGCCTTCACGCCGATCTGCAACTGCGCCGGCGTGCCGGCCGCCTCCGTCCCCCTGCACTGGAACGAGGAGGGCCTGCCCATCGGCGTGCAGCTCGTCGCCCCGTACGCCGGCGAGGACCTCCTCTTCCGGCTGGCGTCTCAGCTGGAGGCGGCGCGGCCGTGGTCCGACCGCCGTCCGCTCATCGGGGCCTGACCCGACCCCCCAGCCTTATCTTTGGAGCCATGCCTCGATTCCTGGTCAAATCCGACTTCTTCCGGCCCGACTTCGACTCGCGGATCCGGCGCGACGCCCTGGAGCGGCTCTCCCGCTTCGGCGAGGTCGAGCCCTACGAGGGCGAGCTCGACACCGGCGGCGGCGGTCCCGACGTGGCCGCCGTCATCGCCAGCTCCCTGTGGATCCATCCCGGGTTCTACGACGCCAGTCCCGAGCTGCGCCACGTGGCCCGCTACGGCGTCGGCTTCGAGAAGGTCCACATCGACCTGTGCACGCAGCGCGGCATCCTCGTGACCTGCGCCCCCGAGCACATGCAGACGGTGGCCGAGTACACCATCGCCCAGTGGCTGGCCACCCTGAAGCGGCTCTACACCCTCAACCGCAACGCCCACGGCGGCGACTCCGGCCTCATGGTCACCTACGAGGCCGCCGGCACCACCCTCGGCCTCTACGGCTTCGGCCGCATCGGCCAGGCCGTGGCCGAGCGCGCCCGGCCCCTGCTCGGCCCCGAGGGCAACCTGCTGGTCTACGACGTGCGCGACGACATCGGCGACCTCGCCGCCCGCCACGGCGCCGAGGCCGTCGGCGATCCACTGGAGCTGTTCGAGCGCAGCGACGCCGTCTCCCTGCACCTGGCCGGCGACCGGCCCGTGGTCACCTCCGAGGAGCTGCGGCGGATGCAGCCCCACGCCACCCTCCTCAATCCGTCGCGGGGCAACCTCGTGGTCGACGCCGACGTCCGGCGCGCCCTGGAGGAGGGGCACCTGTTCTACTACGTCATCGACGACCCGGTGCGCGACGGCCGCGAGATCCACCGCGACCACCCGCGGGTGATCGCCACCAACCACAACGCCGGCATCACCGCCCAGTCGACGGCCCGCCTCGACCGCCGCACCGTGACCCAGGTGATCGACGCCCTCGAGGGCCGGGTGCCCCCCCACCTGCTCAACCCCGAGGTGCTGGACCATCCGCGGCAGCGGCACCTGAAGCCCTCCGACCCGTGATCGGCGCCGCCCAGGCCGAGTCGTACCTCCACGAGCACGTGCCGCTGACGCGGCAGATGCAGGTGCGCGTCGCCGCCTGCGATCCGGAAGGCGTGCGTATCGCCGCGCCCCTGGCGCCCAACGTGAACCACGTGGGCACCGTCTTCGCCGGCAGCGCCTCGGCCCTGGCCATGCTCGCCGGCTGGACCCTGATCCACGCCCGACTCGCCGAGTGGCCCTTCGCGACCACCCTCGTCATCCGCCGCGGGCGAATCGACTACGACCGCCCCATCGACGGCGACTTCGAGGCCTGGTGCCCGTCGCCCGCCGCCGGCGAGTGGGAGCGCTTCGGCGCCGACCTGCGCGCCGGCCGGGGGCGGCTCGAGCTGGGCGTGGAGGTGCGGCGTGAAGGGCGCAGGATGGCTTCTTTCAACGGTGTGTACGTGGCCTTGAGGAAGGGGGCCCCGTCGCCGACGGACCCCCAGGAGGAGGAACAGCGATGTCCGGACTGACCCCGCAGCAACTCGACTTCTACCGCGAGCAGGGCTACCTGCTCGTGGAGGACGCCCTCGACCCGGCGGTCTTCGACCTTCTGCGCTCCGAGGTGGAGGAGGTCGTCGACGGCTTCGCCCGCGAGGCCCTGGCCGACGGCCGCATCACCGAGCCCCACGAGGACGAGCCCTTCGAGCGCCGCCTCCACCGGCTGGCGCTGGATCTCGGCGACCCGGAGCCCCTGCTGGCCCTGGTCCGCGGCAAGATGCGCTCGCCGGGGATGTTCCGGATCTACGCCTGCGAGTCCCTGCTCGACATCGTCGAGTCCGTCATCGGCCCCGAGATCCTCGCCCATCCGCAGTTCAACATCCGCGCCAAGCGCCCCGCCGAGGACGAGGGGGTCGTGCCCTGGCACCAGGACCTGGGCTACCTGGAGCCCTCGGCGGCGGAGACCTTCATGGTCAACTTCTGGATCCCCCTCGTGGACGCCACCCTGGAGAACGGCTGCCTCGAGGTGATCGCCGGGAGTCAGCGCTCGGAGCTGATCGAGCACCAGCGGGGCATGGGGCCGGCGGGCAACTTCAAGGGCGTCGTCGACGACGAGCTGCCCCCGGGCGAGCACGTCCCGTGCCCGGTGCGCACCGGCGGCGTGCTGCTGATCCAGCACACGACGATGCACCGCTCGCAGCCCAACCTCTCCGACCACATCCGCTGGAGCCTGGACCTGCGCTACTCGCACCCCGATCTGCCCACGGGCCGGGAGAGTGTCCCCGGGTTCATCGCCCGCAGCCGGCGGGACCCGGCCTCGGTCTGCCGGTCCGCGGAGGAGTGGGTGGGCATCGTCGAGGGCGCGGGCGTCCCGGAGCGCCACTGAGACGGGCGGTGGAGACCGCGCCGGGGGCCAGACCTGCGGCGCCGGAGACGGCCCTGGTCCCGGAGGGCTGGTTCCGCATGGGCAGCGACCTGGGCCGCGCCAACGAGGCGCCCGCCCACGGCGTGTGGGTCGACGCCTTCCACCTGGCCCTGCGGCCCGTGACCCGCGCCGAGTACCAGATCTTCCTCGACGCCACGGACCGCCCGCCGCCGCGCACCTGGAGTGACGAGCGCTTTGCCGATCCACGGCAGCCGGCGGTGGCCGTGAGCTGGTTCGACGCCGCCGCCTACTGCGAGTGGCTCTCCCGCGAGTTGAGCGCGGACTACCGCTTGCCCACGGAGGCGGAGCGCGAGAAGGCCTCCCGCGGCGGGATGGAGGGGCGGGAGTACCCCTGGGGCGACGGCCCTCCCGACTGGATGGACACCCGCTACCGCGGCGACGACGTAGAGCGGCCGGACCGCGTCGGCCGGGACCCGCCCAACGGCTACGGCCTGCACAACATGGGCGACCTAGTCCACGAGTGGTGCTCCGACTGGTACGATGCCGGGTACTACGCCGTCTCGCCGGAGCGCAACCCGGCGGGACCTGCGAGCGGCCAGCGGAGAGCTTCGCGGGGCGGCTCGTGGAGGCACGCGGTGAAGGTGACGCGCTGCTCCCACCGCTCGGCGGTCCTGCCGGACCGGCAGCTGACCGACTACGGGTTCCGGGTGGCCCTGGGGGTGGGCTGAACGGCCGCTCAGCGGAGCGGCGGCCCCCGTTCGCGAGGATGCAACCGCAGCTGTGGGCCCCGCGCGAGACTCACCGGCTGCGGATTCCGCAGCGCCCAAGGGTCGACTGATCTGGGCGAGTCGAGTGCGCCCGTCCTTGAGGGCTGTGGCCACATCTGCTGCAACAAACCCCGGATGTCTCGACGCCCGGTGCGAGTTGCCGTCTCGACCGGGGCGGGACCTCGCGGCCCTCGGCGGCGCCGCCGGGAAGCACCTGACAGACAGGAGTCCACCATGCCACTTGGCCAACCGCAAGAGACCCCATACACGGCCCTGGAGCCAACAGCCCCCGGACCGAGGGTGATCCAGTTCCCGAAGGACCGCTCTTTCGGCACCATCGTCGTGCGCGACTGGGGGAGCCCGGTCCACGGCGGCTACCGCAGCGACTGGGAAGACTTGGGATTCCGTCGCGCCGCGGAGGCGCGCGGTCCGGTCGCCGTTCCCGCGGGCCAAGAGGCCGGCCTCGCCCTCGCGGAGGGAGTTGAGGGGCTCGGAGAAGGACTGCGCCTGCTGAGGCCGGACGACCTCCAGTACGTCTTCACCGGCTGGCACCACTCGGTCACGTGGACCGACGACGACTGCCGTCACCTGTCGCGCCTGCAGGGGCTCGTCTGGGTCAGCCTGGTAGGCGCCTCGATCGGCGACGTGGGGCTGCGCTGGCTCAGCGGCATGCGGGGGCTGCGGCATCTCGACCTGCACAGGATCCCCACCCTCACCGACGAGGGCATCGCCTATCTCGCGGGACTGACGAAGATCGAGAGCTTCTTCTGCACCTCGCGGCGGATCACCGACGCCAGCATGGCCGTCTTCGGCGGCTGGGGCGGCTCCCTGTTGCAGATCCGGCTGTCGAGCGAGCGGATCACCGACGCCGGCATGGTCCACATGGCCCGCTGCACCCGCCTCGAGAACATGTTCATCCCCAGGGGCGTTACCTGGCGGGGCGTGGCCGAGCTGCACGGCAGACCACTCACGACGATCGTCATGAACTGGGGGCCCGACGGGGGCAACCGGAACATCGACGACGACGCCCTGGAGCAGCTCGTTCCCCTGTGGGAGCGGACCCCCACCCTCACCGGCCTCGACCTCGGGGGGACGGCGATCACCGATGCCGGGCTGCGGCTGTTGCAGCGTCTGAAGCAGGTCGAGTGGATCTACGTCGGTGACAGCGAGGGGGTCACCGAGGAGGGTGTGAAGGGGCTGGAGGCGGCCCTGCCGAGGGTGGGGGGATCGTAGCACTCCCCTCGGGACCGCCGGCCAGGCCCTCAGCGGCCCTCCTTGCCCAGGATGTCGCCGGCGATGGCGTAGGTCGTGCCGTGCATGGCGATGACCACGAGGCCGAGGCCCTCGGCGAGATAGCCGCCGGGGTAGAGGCCGGGGATCTCCACGGACTCGCCGCTGTGGGGATGGACCGGCATCTGCTTCACTTGGAAGCGGTAGGGGTCGCGCTTGTCCACCAGGCTCAGGGGACTCTTGAAGCCCTGGAGCAGCGAGTAATCGGCGCGGCCCCCGATCTCCTTGAGCACATGGTCGACCTCGACGGTGCGCGCCTCCCCGTTCCGCGACAGGGTCACCATTCCGCCCCCGCCAGCACCCTCCTCGATGCGCTCCACCCGGGTGTCGTAGAGGGCCCGCAGCCGCGGCGACGGCTCCTCCAGGATCTCGGCGATGCGCGCGTAGTAGGGCAGGCCGCCGCGGCTGTGGTCGATCAGGGCCCAGTGGCGGCCGTGTGACTGGCGCATGACGTAGGTCACCTCGCGGCCGGCGTCGTGCAGCTCGGTGGCGGCCCAGTCCGCCGAACGCCCGCCGCCGACGACGAGGACGCGCTCGCCGGGCAGGTCCTCGGGCCGGTCGTAGAACTGGGTGACGAAGGGCAGCTCCTCCCCCGGCACGCCGAGGGAGCGCAGCTCGCACCGCTGGCCCACGGCGTAGACGAGGTAGCGGCAGGTGTAGCGGCGCAGGGGGCGGCTCTGCTCGACGGCGTCCACCGGCTGCGGGAAGGCCGGCCGGCGCAGTTGCACCGGGTCCTTGTCCGCCCAGTCGGAGACGTCCGCCGAGGTAACCAGGAACCCCTTCTCGTGGGGCTCGATGCGGGTCACCCGTTCCCAGGTGCGGATGCTGTCCTCGATCCCGAAGCGGCGGGGGATGCTGCGGTAGTAGTCGATGAGGCGGCCCTTGACGATCAGCTCGTTCACGTCGAAGTCGTCCCCCGACTCGCTGGCCCACTGGGCGAGGGGGGAGAAGGGGAACTCCATCCACTGGCCGGGAGAGAGGGTGAGCAGGCTCTCGGGGACGTTGTTCCACAGGCCGCCGACCTCCTCCTGGGTGATCAGCAGGCAGTCGAGGGGCTCGTTGCGGCGGAACTCCAGGGCGATCTGCTCGGGGCCGGTGAACCACTGCCGTGGATGGTGGAGGACGCGGAACAGGTCGGCTGGCTGCAGGCCGGCCTGCAGGAGGGCGCGGTAGTCGAGGCTCAGGAGGGTGCCGGGGTGATGGCGCAGGTAGTCGCCGAGCTGCGGATAACGCTGCTGCAGGACGGGGCTGTGACGGAAGTACGGATGCCAGCCGCCGAGGACCACCGCCAGGGGCAGTCCCGCGGGCCCGCCGCCGACGATGATGACGGTGTGGTGCTCGGGGGTCTCGCTCACAGGCCGGCGACCCGGCCGCCGCCGCCGGCGCGGAGACCGCCGCCGTCGCGCAGGAACTCTGCCCCCGCGGCGTGGCCCCCGACGCGCGGCGCCCGGACCACCCGGTGGCCCAGCCCCTCCAGCCCGGAGACGATCTCGCCGTCCACGGTGTCCTGAAGCTCCAGGGGCTCGGCGCCGGTCACGTGCAGGCGCGGCGCCAGGGCCGCCTCGGCGGAGGTCTGCCCGTGGTCGGCGAGGCGCTGGGCCATCTGCGCGCCCACGGCGATGATGCGCCGGCCTCCAGGCATGCCGAGGGCCACGTCGCGCCCGGGCAGCCGCAGGACCATGGTCATCACGTTGTTCAGGGGGCGCTTGCCGCCGGCCACCGAGTTCGGACGGCCGGGCCGCGGGTCGAGGCGGCACATGCCGTGGCCGAGGACGATCCCCCGGTCGGGCACGGTGAAGACCGACCCGAAGGCGTTCCCCTGGGTGATGGTGGCCGAGACGACGTTGCCCTCGGCGTCGGCCGCCGAGACGTGGCTGGTCTCCGGGAGTCCTCCGCCGGCGGCGAAGGGCCGCTGGTCGACGTGGTCGGGAAAGTTGATCAGGTCCTCCACGCGGCCGGCGGCGTACTCCTCGCTCAGGAGCCGCTCCACGGGCACGTCCACGAAGTCGGGGTCGCCGAGGTAACGCAGCCGGTCCCGCCAGGCGAGCTTGAGGACCTCCGCCGTGCGGTGCCAGAAGCGCACGTCCGACGGCGGCGCCGGCTCGAAGCGGGCGAGCATGTTCAGCGCCTGCATCACGGTGAGCGGCCCGTTGGGCAGGACGGCGCCGATGACTTCCCCCTCGCGGTAGCGGACCCGGTAGGGCTCGGCGACGCCGGGCTGGAAGGCGGCCATGTCCGCGCGGGTGAGCACGCCCCCCGCCTCGGAGACGCTGTCGGCCACGGCGCGGCCGATCTCGCCGTCG
>CAZEHQ010000161.1:0-818 GCA_964512165.1 uncultured Gemmatimonadaceae bacterium
CTCGCCATCAGCATATCCATGCACCACCGTGCCCACATCTCCGGCCACCAGACCGTGCTCTACGATGGATTCCTGAAGAACTACCAGATCCAGTTCAGTCATGTCCTCCACCTGCATCAGGCGGGGTACGCTCTCACCAGACTTGGTGATTCGAGTGGCTCAGTCGTGCCTCCCCGGTACTCTGCAAGAGCCTCATCGGCAAGGCCGGACAACTGCTCCGCTGTCAAGTCGAATGCACGGTCCCACCGGCGCTCTGACTCGAGCTCTGCCATCAGCACGACCGCAATCGCGTCTTGTTCATCACTGGAGAGCTACGGAACGCCGCGGGCCTCTGCGGGCGGCCAGCCGCCAAGTCCCATGCGCAGCTCATGCACGCGCGACTCCGGCCGCGCGCAAGGATTGCGCACTGTCACCGGCGTTGGGTGCACGGCGGGGTCCGGCAGGCTATTGGAGGAGGCTGCTCTCTTGCAGAGCGGACAACGTGGACCGATTGACAGGATGGTTGGGGAGGGGCCGCCGGCCCGGGGACAGGCCGGCGGCCCTGGGGAAGAGCGAGAGGGTGTTCGCCGGACTCAGGCGTTTCGCGCCAGGATCACGCTGGCGTAGTGGGAGAAGGCGGAGAGTCCGGCGTAGCAGAAGACGATGCCCGCGGGGACGGCGATCTCTCTGACGAATCGAAACCTCTTCATGGCTGTCCTCCTCTACTTGAGAGGTGAGTGTTCGCCCTGCTTGACTGCAATCGCCGTGCCAGTCCTTCTCTCCCATTGGTACTGCCCCGGGGATGGGGCCGCCCCGTGACCGGCCTTGGACAGCGGTGT
>CAZEHQ010000161.1:854-6384 GCA_964512165.1 uncultured Gemmatimonadaceae bacterium
GAACACAACACCCGCGGGCGTCCGGCGGTGAGCATCCGTCCCGATCAACCGCTTTTCGCAGGGGCTTCACGGGGTTAGTCTCAAGCGGTATCCAAGGTCCCCCCGGGACACCCGAACGATGCTGGCACCCCCTCGACAGGTACTCCTGCTCTCCCTGGCCGGCCCCGCCGTGGCCGCGGCCGGGATGGCGCTCCACGCCCTCTTCGGGGAGCGGATCGTGCTGGCCATGTACGAGCAGCGCATGCCGGTGGCGCTGCTGAACGAGATCATCACCGGCCAGTCCATCCACCCGGTGGGCTACCACCTGGAGCGGGCCGACGCCCTGGTCATGCGCGGGGCCCTGCTGCTGCTGGCCAGCGGTCCCGCGGCCGGCGCCTGGATGTGGCTCGCCCGCCGCCTCCCCGTCCCCTGGAGCCGGCCGCTGGCGGGCGGCCTGCTGCTGTCCACCGCCTTCGTCTGCGGGGTCTACCTGCTGCGGATGCCGCTGTTCGAGGTCCTGCCGGGGTGGTTCTGGCCGCTCCACACCACGGCGCTTCCGTGGGTCTGGCTGTGGGCGCCGCTGGCCGCCGGCACCGCGGCGGTGGCGGCGGTTGTCCTGCGGGCCCCCGGGCGCCGGCTCCGGAACGTGGTGCTCCTCGTCGTCTGGGGGGCCTGCCTCCACCACGGGCTGGCGCTCATGGAGGGCCGCGGCCTCGACGTCCTGCGGAGCCGCTTCACCGACTCCGGGCACGGCGTCTTCGCCCACGCCGCCGTCGAGCAGCCGAGCCTGTGGCGGGTGCTGACGCGCTACGACGAGCTGCTGGACGAGGGCGAGCTGTCCCCCTTCTTCCACGCCACCAAGCCGCCGGGGCTGCAGGTCTTTCTCGGATTCGTCGAGCGCCTCGGGCGCGTCGTTCCCGGGCTGCCGGGCGACCCCCTGCAGAGGCTGGCCACCTTCGCCGCCCTGGTGCTGCCCCTGCTGGCGTACGCCGCCGTGGTCCCCCTGTACGCCCTGGCCCTCCGCTTCACCGACGACCGCGGCGCCCTGGCCGCGGCCCTGCTCTACGTGCTCGCCCCCAACGTCGGGCTCATCGGCATGCACGCCGACCACTACCTGCACCCGCTGCTGGCAACAACCCTCCTCTACCTGACCGTCCGCGCTCTGCAGGAGGGCGGACGCTGGTCGGCCGCCCTGGCCGGAACCGCCTTCTACCTGGCCACGTGGGTCTCCTTCGCCCTGGCGCCCCTGGTTCTGGTGCCCATCGCCCTCGTCTGGGTGAACCGGCAAGCGGCGCCGGTCCTGTCGCGGGTCCACCTTGCGGCCTGGGCCGTGGGGGGGTTCACGGCGGCCTACGCGGCCATGGCGCTGGTCTGCGGCTACGATGCCTGGGACCGCTTCGCCCGGGCCGTGGCCATCCACGAGGCCGCCAAGGCCGTCGACTGGACCCTGGGGAACCGCCTCTACTACGGCACCCTCAACCTGCTGGAGTTCGCCCTCTGGAGCGGCCCGGCGCTGGTCCTGATGTGCGTTGCGGAGTTGCGGAGAGGGGTCGGCGTGCCCGGAGCGGGACTGCTGTGCCTGCTGGCCGGAATGGCCGTCTTCGGCGCCACGGCGGGGGAGAGCGCGCGACTGTGGATCTTCGCCCTGCCCCTGGCCGTCCTGTGCGCGGCCCTCTACCTGGACCGCCGGCCCGACGAGGGGGGCCGCCTCCTGGGCCTGGCGCTGGTGATGCAGGGGATCCTGACGCTGGTGCTCAAGAGATACCAGGACTTCCACTGAAGCCGCGGGACCGGCGCCTGAGGGGGACCGGCTTTGGGAGCCCGCCGCGCGAGAGTACTGCAGGATCGGATAGCGCTTCAGCCGGCGCCGGCATCCGAGGCTGGGCTTCGCCCGAGGAGGCCGGAACCCCAGGGGAGCCCCGGCAGGCGCACGGCGCCCGGAGCCAGAGCTGCCGCGCTGGTGGCTGCAGGAGACCCGGGCTCGCCGGATCGTGCGCCGGCTTCGGGGGCTGGCTTCGCCTGCGGATGTCGTGCTCAGCGAGTCCCGGCGGCCCGGTGCCTCTCAGCCGGAGCCTGGATGCTCCCCCGGCGGCGGCAGGCCGGCCACGTACTCCCGGATCTCGTCGCGCACCCGCCGGTAGTGGCCCAGGGCCTCCTGCTCGCCGGCGGCGTCGGCGGCCAGCCTCGGGGGATCGTCGAAGCCGCGGTGGACGACCTTCGCAGATCCCGGAAAGCGTGGGCAGCTCTCGGCGGCGTGGTCGCAGACGGTGACCACCAGGCCGAAGTCGAGAGCGCCGATCTCGTCCAGCCTCTGCGACCGCTGTCCGGAGATGTCGACGCCCGCCTCGGCCATGACCGCCACGGCCCTCGGGTCGAGGCCGCGGGCATCGAGGCCGGCGGAGTGGGCCTCGAAGGCGTCGCCGCGCAGGTGGCGGGCCCAGCCTTCGGCCATCTGGCTGCGGCAGGAGTTGCCCGTGCACAGGAACAGCAGGCGGGGGCGGCTCACGGCGTCAGCGGCTTTACGGCTCGCGCTCGAAGGTCCCCGAACCGGGGAAGTTCGTCGCGTCGCGCCAGTCGGGCTGCCACCACAACTGGGCCAGGGGACCGGTCTCCTCGTCGTAGTCGTCGACGGCGATGTTGATCCGCACCCGGCGCCAGTCCTTGCCCTGGCGGTGCTCGACGTACCTCAGGGGGATGGAGACCTCGTAGGCGTGGCCCTTCGGCGTCGGGACGCCGATGGCCTGCACGCCGAGGGAGTCCAGCTCGTCCGCCGCCACCAGGTACATCTCCTCCGGCCGCTCGCCCGGGCTGATGGCGACGAAGACGCGCTCCTCCACGGAGCGGCTGGCGTCGCGCCCGCGGGAGCGCTCCGGGTCGGAACGCCCGTCCACGCGCAACTCCAGGCCGTCCTGGGACCAGGCGTAGCCGCCGAGGTAGATGCGGCGCTCGTCGGTGACGTCCACGGCGACGTAGAGGTTGTGGTCGTCGTACTCGACGCCGAAGCGCCAGGAGCAGTCCGCCGGCCCGGTCCAGGAATCCGCGTCGACGTCGATCTCGGCCGGTTCCGGCACGTGGAAGGCGAGCCGGTCCCAGTCGCCCAGGTCGCCGTCGATGGCGGGAGGGGCGGCGGTGCGGCGGGGCAGCTCGTAGATGCGGCTCACGACCATGGGGGAACGGCCGTCCACGGCGGGGATCTCGAACTCGTCCTGCACGTACTCGGCCTGCCACTCCAACTGCAGGGGCGTCAGCTCGTCCACGGCCCGCTCCCCGGAGATCTCGAGGTCGATCCGTTCCACCGAGTTCGGGGGCAGCTCCCGGTCGAAGGAGTCCGGCGACGGGGTCAGCAGCGCGTGCGCGGCGAAGCGGGCCGAGATGCGCAGGGGCACGTCGCCGTCGTTGGTGAGGCGAACGGAGGTGACGCCGCCGGCGAAGCGCTTCGAGCGGCCCAGGATCGGCTCGACGACGACGGCCCCGCCCCGGAGCAGGGGGTCCACGAGGCGCGCCATCTCCTCGGTGCGGATGTTCTCGTCCCAGATGCCGTCGAGCATGAGGTTGGCGATGCGCGGGCCGTCGTCCGTCATCGTCACCCATACCACGTGGTCGAACTGGCCGTAGAGGGGCCCCGCCAGGGAGCTGCCGCCGCCGGTGGTGGCCAGCACGAAGTAGCGGCTGTCGTTGCGCACGTGCTTGGTGTAGCGGTGGAAGTGGCCGGCGAAGACCGTGTGCCGGCGGCCCCGGAGCAGCTCCTCCACCTCGGCCCAGCCCGTGTCCCGCAACTCGCCATCGTCGGCGTAGTTCCACAGGGGCTTGTGGACGAAGACCAGGGTCCAGCGCACGTCGCCGTGTTCCGCCAGAACGCCGGCCAGCCAGTCGCGCTGCTCGGGCCCCACGTTGGCCGGTTCCCCGTCCTCGGAGTTGAGGGCGACGAAGAGCACGTCGCGGTAGACGAAGGAGTAGTAGGCGCGGCCGAGGCGCTCGGCCCAGACCTCGGCCATGACCTCGTTGGAGATGTCGTGGTTGCCCGGCAGGTAGAAGAAGGGCATGTCGAGGGCGTCGACGAAGGCGTCGAACTCGTCCCACTCGGCGTCGAGGGTTTCCCGGCTCTCGGTGTAGCCTTCGATCAGGTCGCCCACGCTCATGACGAACTCGGGCTGCAGCAGGTTGAGCTTGCCCACGGCGTCGGCGAAGACGCCCTCGCGGTGGCCGCCGGTGCGGTCGGTGACGATGGCGAACTGGAAGTGGTCCGGGTCGTTGCGCAGATCCAGGTGGGTCCACGGGTTGACCTGCTCGACCTCGATGCGCGGACGATCGGCGGTCTCCGCGGAGGCGAGGGCGGCCAGGGCGAGGATCAGGACCGGCGCGACGCCGGGCGTCTTGCTTGTCATTCGATGGGCTCCACGGTGGCGGGGGAAGCGGGGTTCTACGGGACGGATGCCCGGAGCGGCCGGGCGTTCCGTCCAACCTATGGGATACGTCGGCCGCCGCCACAGTGGCAAACCCGCGAGCGGCAGCTCTTCGACTCCCTCCCCGTCGCCGCCGTCATGCCACGACGGCCACTGCAGACAGGGCTGCCGGATACCGGCGGTGCCCCCGGCCGGGCGCGGCCGGGCTTCCTCCGGGGCCGGAGGCCTGCCGGGTTGGCGGGCCGCCTCCGCGAGCGGATTGGGCCGGTTGGCGGGTCCCGGTCCAGGGGCCTGCGGCCTTGCCGGCAGCCGGCTCCCCGCGGGCGGACGCAGGCCGGTTGGCGGGTCCCGCTCAGGGGCGGTACATATAGGCCGCGTCCCCGAGTCATGAGCGAATGCCATCCCGAAGCCGGTCTGCCGGCCGAGTTCCTCTCCCGTGTGGAGCGGCTGCTGCCCGCCGCGCGCCTGGACGGCTGGCGCCGCTCCCTGCGATCTCCGCCGTCCGCGGCCTTCCGCGTCAACACGCTGATGGCCGCCGAGGAGGAAGCCGTGGCCGAGCTGCGGCGGGATGGGATCACCCCCCGGCCCCTGGAGTGGCCCCCCGGGGCGTGGTCGGCGCCGCCCGACCAGCGCCGGGCCCTCGTCGACAGCGGCGCCGCCCGCGAGGGGCGCGTGTACGTGCAGAATCCCTCGAGCATGGTGCCGGTCCTGCTGCTCGACCCGCAACCGGGAGAGGAGATCCTCGACCTGGCGGCGGCCCCGGGCGGCAAGACCGTGCAGATCGCAGGGCGCATGGAGGACCGCGGACGCATCGCCGCGGTGGAGTCGGTGAAGGCGCGCTTCCACCGGCTGCGGCGCAACCTGGAGCGCTGCGGCGTCACCATCGTACAGACCTACCTGGCCGACGGCGGGGGCGTGGGCCGCAAGGTGCCGGAGCGCTTCGATCGGGTGCTGCTCGACGCGCCGTGCACCTCGGAGGGCCGCTTCCGCGCCGGCGACCCGGCCAGCTTCCGCTACTGGGGACCGAAGAAGATCCGCGACATGGCGCGCAAGCAGAACAACCTGGCCATCTCGTCGGTGCGGGCCCTCAAGCCCGGGGGCGTCCTCGTGTACTGCACCTGCACCCTGGCGCCGGAGGAGAACGAGGC
>CAZEHQ010000161.1:6484-10625 GCA_964512165.1 uncultured Gemmatimonadaceae bacterium
CGAGAACGACGTCGAGGTGGAGGGGCCCTTCCGCATCGTGTTCCGCAACACCTCGGACCAGCCCCTGCAGATGCGCTACGATCTGCGGTTCTTCGAAGAAGGCGGCTTCCTGGTCGACTGGTTCATCCCCTTCGGCCAGCCCGTGGTCTTCGCCGCCGGGGAGAGCCGCGTGCAAGAGGGCACCTTCCTGGTGCGCACCACGCCTGCCATCGGCCGCTTCGGTCTGGCGGAGATGCGAATCGGAGCGCGCCTGACCTTTCCGGACCAACAGGAGGAGAAGCAATGAGCGAGTACCGCGGCGCCGTCATCGGCCTGGGCTGGATGGGCATGCTCTACGATCTGGCCAGGCGCCAGGGCACCTGGAACGTGGACGACATCGACCGGCCGACGCCGGAGCTGGACCTGCACCGTCGATTCCATCACCACACCCACCCGGGCACGGAGGGGCTGCCCACCTCCTACGCCGAGGCCCTCCACGACCGGCCCGAGATCGAGTTGGCGGCCGCCGCCGAGCGCGACCCCAAGCGCCTGCGGGCGTTCTCCGAGCGCTACGGCGTGAAGGCCCTCTACACCGACGCCGCGGAGATGCTGCGCGCCGAGTGTCCCGACATCGTCGCCGTCGCCACCAACGTCAAGCACCGGGCCGACCTCACCTGCCTGGCCGTCGAGTGCGGGGCCAAGGGCATCTTCACCGAGAAGCCGATGGCCCACACCCTCGAGGAGGCGGACCGCATGGTGAGCACCTGCGCCGCCGCCGGTGTGCCCCTGAGCTGCGGCTCGATCACCACCACCCATCCCTCCTTCGCCCGGGCCCGCCAGCTGCTGCAGGACGGCGCCCTGGGCCAGCTGGTCTCCATCGAGGCCTCCGGCCCCAGCGCCCAGCACCAGAATTGGTCCTACTTCCTCGACAGCCGGCCCGCCTGGGTGGCCGGCATCGGCGACCAGCCGCGGCGCGAGACCGGCAGCGACGAGTTCACCGGCCAGGGGCTGATGGTCTGCGAGGACGGCCTCGCCGTGCACTTCCGCCGGGGCGCCCCCGGGGTGCGGATCACCGGCGGCGGCGGCGAGATGTGGTTCGACTACCTGGAGGGGTGGCGGCGGACGCAGGACGTGGAGGTGGACGACGGCGTGCGGCGCACCCCCATGCCGTGGCCGCAGCCGCAGTTCGTGCCCCCCTACGGCGGCATCTACACCCTCAACGACGTGATGGACTGCATCGCCGGGCGCCTGGACGAGCCCAAGAACTCGGGCCGCCGGGTGGCCGCGGCCCTGGAGGTGGAGATCGCCCTCAAGCTCTCCTCGGCCCGGGGCGGTCAGCGCGTCGACCTGCCCCTGGACGACCGCTCCCTCGGACTGAACTACGACTGGTTCCGGTAGGCCCCGCCGCCGATGCACGACATCGCCCTCGACCTGCTGATCCTGCTCGCCGGCATCTGGCTGGTGGCCGTCACCCTGCGGCCCCTGGGGCTGCCCACGGTGACGGGGGAGCTGATCGTCGGGGTCGTCGTGGGGCCGGCGGTGCTGGGCCTGATCCGGCCCGACGAGACGATCCAGCTGCTGGCCGAGATCGGCATCTTCTTCCTCATGTTCCACGCCGGGGTGGAGACCCAGCCCCACGAGTTCTTCGGCGCCCTCAAGCGCTCGGTGGGGGTCGCCGTGGTGGGGGCCCTCGTCCCCTTCGGCGTCGGCTTCGGCCTGGCCCTGGCCTTCGGCCTCGACTACGTGGGCGCCACCTTCGTCGGCCTCACCATGGCGACCACGGCGGTGGTCATCACCCTCAAGAGCCTGCGCGACCTGGGCCTGGCCAACACCCGCGTGGCCCACGTCTTCCTCGCCTGCTGCGTCTTCGACAACCTGCTGACGATCGTGTTCTTCGGCGTCGTCATCGGCCTGCTCACGGGCGGCACCTTCGAGCCCATGGCCATCCTCGTCACCCTGGGCAAGGTGGCGGCCTTCTTCGCCGTCTGCTTCGGCCTGGCCACCTGGGTCTATCCGCGCCTGCACCTGCCCTTCCGCTCCGAGGGCGGCAAGGGCTTCACCTTCGTCCTGGTCACCGCCTTCGGCGCCGGTCTGATCGCCGAGGCCATCGGCCTGCACATGATCCTCGGCGCCTACCTGGCGGGCCTGTTCTTCGAGGAGAAGATCGCCCACCCCAACCTCGTGCGGGTGGTCAACGACCGCGCCTACGGCATCGCCTACTCCTTCCTCGGGCCGATCTTCTTCATCTCCCTCGGGTTCTCCGTCACCTTCGACATCAGCGCCGCCCAGGTGGGGTTCGTCCTCCTCCTCACCCTTCTCGTCATCGTCGGCCAGATCGTCAGCGCCGGGGGCATGGCCCTGCGCGTGGGCCTGCCCTTCCGCGAGGCCCTCACCGTGGGCGTGGGCATGTGCGCCCGCGCCGAGATGGCCCTCATCCTCGCCTCCCTGGCCCTGAGCCGGGGCGCCTTCGACCAGGCCACCTTCACCATCCTCGTCTTCACCGCCTTCCTGCTCAACCTGTTCACGCCCCTGGCGCTGAAGGGCTGCGCCGTGCTCCTCCAGGGGCGGGCGGCGCGCCAGCAGGACGCCCCGCGCGGCGTCGTGCTCATCGACAAGTTCGGCGACCCCCTGGTGGAGGAGCGGTTCACCGGCCAGCTGCCGCGAGAGCTGCCCGACGTGGACGGGGGCGTCGTCATCTACGGATTCGGCCCCGAGGTGGAGGGCCTGATGGAGGAGCTCCGGAGCCGCGGGAGCCCCGCGCTGGTGGTCGAGGAGGACGAGACCGCGGCGCGGCGGCTGCTGGCCCACGGAGAGCGGGTCGTGCACGCCTCCCTCGCCGAGGAGGAGCTGGACCTGCGGCGGCTGGCCGGGGCCCGGGCCCTGGTGGCCAACGGCGAGGACGACCTCAACGCCCTCTTCGCCCTCGGGGCCCGCGAGCAGGGGTTCCGGGGGACGATCGTGGCGCTCATCGACGAGCCCACCCGCCGGGCGCCGATGATGCTGGCCGGGGCCAGCGCCGCCTTCACCCCGAACCACGCCCTGGCCGCGGTCCTGGCCGTGCGCGCCAGCGCCCGCATCGGCCCCCGCGTGGCCGGCGTCGAGCCCCTGGGCCACCTGCTGGAGGTGGCCGAGATCCGCGTCCACGACGGCAGCCCCCTGGCGGGGCAGAGCCTGGCCGGCAGCGAGCTGCGGACCCGCACCGGGACCCAGATCGTCGGCCAGTGGAAGGAGGACTCGCTGCACTCCCCCCCCGGGGCCGGCGAGACCCTGCAGCCGGGGTCGATCCTGGTGGCCGCCGGCTCGCCGGAGAGCATCCGCCGCCTCGACGACTGGGTGAGACCGATCACCGAGGAGGGGCCCCTCGTGGTGGTCGGCTCCGGCGACGTGCGGGCGAAGCTGGTGGAGATCCTGCGCAGCGCCGGCGAACCGACCTTCGTCGTCGATCCCGCCGGCGGGGAGGGGGTGGACCTGGCCGGCGACATCCTCGACCGGGAGGTCCTCGAGCGCACACCCATCGCCGGGGCCCGCGCCGTGAGCCTGGCCCACGAGACCGACAGCGCCGACCTGCTGGCGACCACGGTAGTGCGCGACTACGCCCCCGAGGTGCCGATCATTGCCGCCGTCAACCACGTGGAGAACGTGGGCCGCCTGCAGCAGGCGGGCGCCGACTTCGCCCTCTCCGTGAGCCAGGTGGCCGGCCAGATCCTGGCCCACCACGTCCTCGGCGAGGCGGTCTCCCACCAGCCGCGAATCAAGCTGGTGAAGATGCCCGCCCGCCGCTTCGGCGGCCGTCCCCTGGAGGCGCGCATCCGCGAGCGCACCGGCTGCTCGGTGATCGCCGTCGAGCGCGGCGGCGAAGTGCAGCTGGATCTGCCGGCGTCCGAGCTGTCCGAGGCGGACGCCCTCTACGTCTGCGGAACGCCGGCGGCCTTCAACCTGATGTACGAGCAGTTCCCGGAGGCGCGGGAGTAGGGTTCAAGGGTCCGGGACCGAGCATTCAGTCGGACCCAGTGGCCGCATCATGTTGGCAAACGACGACCGACCGGGGTTACCATGCCTGAACTTGTAGCCAACGGCCCAAGCATTCCGTCGCATCTCATGAATGACTGATTCCGTCGTAGAAACCCGGTTTTGGCACGGGGGATCTTTCGTTGGATGACCT
>CAZEHQ010000162.1:0-8456 GCA_964512165.1 uncultured Gemmatimonadaceae bacterium
CAGCAGGATCTCGCCGCCGCCGATGGCGGGCCTCGGGAACTCGCGCAGCTCCACGGCCCCGGGGCCGGTCATGACGGCGGCCTTCACGGCGGCCATGGTCAGCGCACCTTTCCGCGGGCGGCGACGGGCCACACGGCCTCGAGCCGGCCGCCGCGCACGGCGTAGAGGTCGTCGTAGAGGTTGACGGTGGTGCAGCCGTGGCCGGGGATGAACTCGATCACGTCGCCGCACTCCAGGTGGCAGGCCCCTCCCTTGGCGCGCAGGCGGCCGTGCTCCTCCGAGAGGGACTCGCACTCCAGGTGGCGCAGCCCCTGCGGGTCCCAGCCGACCTCCACGCCTTCACGCGAAGGCAGCTTGACGAGGGGGAAGCCGTGCTCGGGGGTCGCCGCCTTGAGGCCGGCGTCGGTGATCACCTGCTCCGGCGTGGGCCGGCTGGTGACCGTGGTGAGCACGGTCATGGCGTTGCGGAAGCCGAGGCCGAGGCGGCCGTAGGCGGCGTCCATGAGGGCGTAGGAGCCGGCCTGCACCTCGGTGACCGCGTCGTAGGTGGTGCTCACGTAGTAGTCGCCGGTGGCCGAGGTGCTGACGATCTCCACCGGCAGGCCGTCGGCCTTCACCCGGCCGGCGCAGTCGGAGAGCCGCTGCAGGCACTCGCGGGCGCCGGCCTCGCGCTCGCCGGCGTCCTCCAGGGCGACGATGTGGCCCTGGTAGCCCATGAGGCCGGCGAAGCGCAGGTGCTCGGCGCGGTGGGCGGCGCGGCACAGCTCCAGGGCCTCGTCGGAGCCGGCCGGCACGCCGCAGCGGTTGTGGCCGATGTTGACCTCCACCAGGATCCGCGGGGTGACGCCGGCGGCGCCGGCGGCGGCGTCGAGGTCGGCGAGGTTGTCGGGGTGGTCGACGGCGGCCATGATGTCGCAGCGGCGGGCCAGGGCCATGAGGCGCTCCACCTTGCGGCGGCCCACGACCTCGTTGGCGATGAGCACGTCGTCGATGCCGGCGTCGGCCATGACCTCGGCCTCGCCGACCTTGGCGCAGGTGACGCCGATGGCGCCGGCCTGCAGCTGCATGTGGGCGATGGCGGGGGTCTTGTGCGACTTCGTGTGGGGGCGCAGGTGCTTGCCCGCGGCCTCGAAGTGGCCGGCGAGCTTCCTGATGTTGAACTCCAGGTCGTCGAGATCGACCAGCAGGGCGGGGGTGTCGATCTCGGCGACGGGCATGCCGATGTACTCTCCGGGGCTCACCATTCCAGCAGATCGTTCCTTTCGTCGAAACTCATGTCAGCGGGTTTCTGCAGCACGGACAGGTCGGGGCGGGCCTCCACCTCTTTGGTGTAGGCCTCGGAGACCAGCACCTCGCCGAGGTGCAGGGTGTCGCGGATGCGCAGGACCTTCGCCTTCGCGGGCTCCACGAAGCCGACGGTGGTCAGGGCCTGCTCGACGCACTCGCGGTCGGTGGCGAAGTGGACGGGCACGGAGGCGCCGGAGGGGGCGTTGCCCGTCATGCAGTTGATGACGGTGGCCTTCACGTCCATGGCGTCGACGAGGCGCTGGTGGCAGTACTCGGCCATGCCGATGCCGGCGGCGTTGCCGTGGGTCTCCGGGGTGAGGCCGCGGACGAAGATGCGCGTCACCTTGGGGAACTCCTTGGCGGCGGCGCAGTGGTCGTAGTACTTGCGGCCCACGACGTTGGTGTCCATGCCGGAGCCGGAGATGTTCTTGCCCATCCGGTCGACGATGAGCAGGTCGACGTGGTCGAAGGGCAGGCGCGGCATCCACTGCTTGGCCAGCACCAGCAACTCCTTCTCACGCTCGACGAACTTCTCCGGCGGCACGGCGTCGATCTCGGCCGTCTGGTCGTACTGGTTCTCGACGATGGCCAGCCCGAAGAGGACCCGGCACTTGTCGATCACCTGCTGGCCCACGGCGCGGATGATGCGGTCGAAGGAGTACTGGACGATCGCCTGGTGATAGACGGCGGCGCCCCGGTGCTTGCCCAGGCCGATGAGCATCATCTTGTGGAGGCCGGACTCGATCTCGCCCACGAACCCGGTGTGGGGCTTGACGCGCCCGGCGACGACCACGTGGTCGGCCTCGCTGGCGTACTTGTCGAAGTAGACGGGGACCTCGCCCTCCACGGTGCCGACCTGCACGACCTCCATGGTCGAGCGGATGGGGCAGCCGACGAACGCCTCCGTCACCCCGTAGCTCTCGACGATCTCGCGCTGGCCCTCGGCGGTGCCGCCGCCGTGGCTGCCCATGGCCGGCACGATGAAGGGTTCGGCGCCGAGCTCCTTCAGGGCCTCCACCGCCGCGCGGGTGATGACGGCGATGTTGTTGACGCCGCGGCTGCCCACGGTGATCGCCACCGAGTCGCCTCTGGCCACCTTGCGGGACAGGTTCAGCGCTTCGATGCGCTCCTTCACGGTGCCGGATACGTCCGTGATCTCCGGAGCCTCGAAGTGCTGGCGCACCTTCATCATTCTCGGGAATGGCATGGTTCCTCCAAGGTCACGGTCCGCAGGCAATGCGGAACAACTCTTGCATGTCGGACGGGGTCGTCTTGCGCGGGTTCACCTGCACGTTGCCGCTGCGCATGGCCGCCGCCGCCAGGCCCTCGATGTCCGGGTCCTTCACCCCGGCGTCGCACAGGTGCCCGGGGATGCCGAGATCCTCGTTGAGGCGGCGCACCGCCTCCACCGCCAGGCAGGCGGCGTCGTAGTCGCCGTGGCCGTCGGTATCCTCCCCGAGGGCGGCGGCGACGGCGGCGAACTCGGGGATGCGCGCCTGCAGGTTGTACTCCATCACGTGGGGCAGGATGACGGCGTTGGCGAGGCCGTGGTGGACGCCGTGGCGGGCGCCGACGGGATGGGACATGGCGTGCACGTTGCCGAGGCGCGTCTGCGAGAAGGCCAGGCCCGCCAGGCAGCTGGCGATGAGCATGTTGCCGGTGGCCTCCAACTCGTGGTCGTTGGCGCAGGCGCGGCGCAGGTTGGCGCCGATCAGCTCGATGGCGCCGAGGGCGAGGCCCTCGGTGAAGGGCGTGGACAGGACGTTGGTGTACGACTCGAGGGCGTGGGTCAGGGCGTCCATGCCCGTGGGGCCGCCCACGGACGCCGGCAGGGCTACGGCCAGCTCCGGGTCGAGGACGGCCGCCCGGGGCGCGATGCGCCAGCTGATGACGGGTTCCTTGTTGCGAGTCCGCGGGTGGGTGAGCACGGCGAAGGGGGTCACCTCGCTGCCGGTGCCGTAGGTGGTGGGCACGCAGACCAGGGGCGGCAACTGGCGGGTGACCTTGTCCTGGTAGCCGATGTAGCTGCCGATGCGGCCGCCGTGGCTGACGATGACTCCGATCATCTTGGCCACGTCCATGGGCGAGCCGCCGCCGACGCCGAGGATGGCTCCGCAGCCGGCGCGCTCGTAGAGGCGGGCGCCGGAGGAGACGTTGCGGGCCACGGGATTGGCGGTGACGTCGGTGAACAGGGCCCAGGCGACGCCGGCGCCGTCGAGGGTGGAGGTGACGCGCTCCACCACGCCGGCCTGCTCCAGGCCGCGGTCGGAGACGACGAGAACCCTCTCGCTTTCGAGAAGAAGCTCGGGCACGCGGGCGACCGAGCCGGCCCCGTGGACGACGCGGGTCGGAGAGCGGAAATCGAAACTGTTGGGAAGGGCCATCACCGGCCGGAAGGCGTTGGGGTTGGGAGGGCGAAGGTAGGGGGGGCGGAAGGGGCGGGCAAGGACGGCACGCCTTAGACTAGGCGCCGGGGCCCCGCCCCCGAAGGCCGCGGTTCCGAGCGTGCCACGGACGCCGGCGGGCCTCTGTGACGACCTCCTGTGATCCGCTCCCTCCGCAACCGCCGCGTGCTGCTGTGCCTGCTGGCCTCGCTGGCGGTGCACATGCTCTTCCTGTGGGCCTACCAGCGCTGGGCGGCGGAGCGCGTGCTGCGGGTACTGCGCCCGGCGCGCTTCGAGCTGGCCCCGGCCCTGGAGCCGCAGCGCTTCGAGCCGGCGCCGCGCGCCTCGGTGCCGGAGGTGGTGATGGAGCAGCTGCGCCTGGCCGAGCTGATGATGGAGGCGCCCCTGCCCGAGGACGCCCTGGCGGCGCCGTCGGTGGGCATGGAAGGCCTGGCGCCGCAGCCGGACCTGGAGGCCGATCCCGGCCTGGCATCAGGCAGCTCCTCGACGCCCGCACAGCCGCGGCTCAGCCGGCGTCGACTCCGAGCGCCGGCAGCAGCTCCGGCAGCGAGTAGATCACCACGCCGTCTCCGTTCTCGCCGTCCCCGTGGTTGTCCAGGTGCACGTAGGGGACGCCCGCCGCC
The DNA here is from genome assembly GCA_964512165.1 of uncultured Gemmatimonadaceae bacterium. Taxonomy (GTDB): domain Bacteria; phylum Latescibacterota; class UBA2968; order UBA8231; family UBA8231; genus UBA8231. The sequence goes on from CAZEHQ010000162.1 coordinate 4,316, forward strand.
TCCGAGGCCATGCGGTCGTAGCGCCCGTCGCCGACGAAGACCGCCTCGCCGGCGCCCACGCCGAGCCGTTCCAGGGCCAGCCACAGCAGGTCCGGGGCCGGCTTCAGCAGTCCGTCCTCCCGGCAGAGCATCACGTCGAAGCTCAGCCCGAAGGTCGCCACCACCATCTCCATGGCCTCGCGGTGGTTGTTGGTGATCAGGGCGCGCCTCAGGGGCGAGCGATCCAGCCCCTCGAACAGCTCCGCCAGCCCCTCGTTGGGGGCCGCGGCCACGGCCGCCTCCAGCTCGGTCTCGCGCACCACGCCTTCGGCGCGGCGGGCCTCGTCGGGCGGCAGCGCGTAGATGTGCTCCATGATGCCGGTGCCCTCGGGCACACCGACGCGCGCGCGCAGGGTTTTCCAGTCGATGTGGGGGACGGTGAGGGTGCCGTCCATGTCGAAGAGGATCGCCTGCAGATTCGTGTGTCTCATGCCGCCTAAGTTGCGCCCCGGGGTTGCGGAGCGACAGGGCCGGCCGCGCCTGCCGGAGGGAGGCCGCCGTGGTCCCGGCCGCGGTTTGCGTCCCCGAGGCCGGGGTCCGTTGCGTATGCCGGAGGCACCGCCGCCAGCGCGACTGCGGAGGAATTCCATGGGGCAGGAAGTTCCGGCCCGGAACGCGGGGGCCACGGGGCGGACCCTCGACGCGGGCCGACGATGATCCGCTCCTTCCGCAACCGCCGCGTGCTGCTGTGCCTGCTGGCGTCGCTGGCGGTGCACATGCTCTTCCTGTGGGCCTACCAGCGCTGGGCGGCGGAGCGCGTGCTGCGGGTGCTGCGCCCGGCGCGCTTCGAGCTGGCCCCGACCCTGGAGCCTGAACGCTTCGAGCCGGCGCCGCGCGCCTCGGTGCCCGAGGTGGTGATGGAGCAGCTCCGCCTGGCGGAGCTGATGATGGACGCGCCCCTGCCCCAGGTGGCGCCGCCGCCGGCGGTCGTTCCGCAGGACCTCGCCCCGGAACCGGGGCTCGAGGACGATTCCGGGGCGGGATCCGCCGTTCTGCCCGGGGACACCCTCTCCTACGAAGAGGCCCTCACCGACCTCTACCGCCGCAAGCTCGTGGAGCTGCACGGGCGCCGCATCCGGGTGCTGCCCCTGGCCGACATCACTTCCGAGGCCGGCCGGCGGCGCAGCCGGGCCCAGGAGATCATCGCCCGGGCCATCGAGGCCATGGGGGGTCTCGAGCGGCTGCGGGCGGTCCGGGACAAGCGGATCGAGGTCGAGGAGTGGAACCACCGGCGCAGCATCTGGGAGGGTACCGAGGTGAGATCGTATCTGCGCGGCCAGCGCTACCGCCTGGACCTCCAGCCCCGCCTGGTGCGCGGATACGACGGCCGGCAGAGCTGGTACCTGTACTATGGATTTCTGATTGGCCCCCGGGACGAGAGGCACAGCGCCGAGCGCTGGGACTTCCTCACGCGGTTCCGCGGCGACGGCGTGATCGCGGAGTACGTGGGCCGCCGGGAGTTGCACTTTCCCGTCGTGGAGGCGGTGCGCATCATCGACACCAAGTTCGGCCGCCAGCGTCTCGCCTACTTCGATCTGGAGGACGGCCTGCTGTTCGCCGAGGTGGAGGGTTGCCGCAGAACCACCTACCGGGAGTACCGGGAGACCCGGGGGGTGTTGACTCCCTTCGAGGTCTGGGTTACCGAACCCGTCCGTCCGTGCGGGGGAACCCCCATGATCACCCGCTACCGCTGGCACACCGAGCTGAACACGGGCCTGACGGCGGATCTCTTCGAGGTGCCGGAGGAGGTCTCCTGGGAGCCGGAGCTGGTGCGGACCTCGGTCTTCGAACACGCCCCCGTGCCGCCGGGAGGTCCCGCCGCCCTGCGTCTTCGGGTGGAGGATCTGGACCCGGGGATCAATCCCGAAACGGGTGATCCATGGCTCAGTCCTCTCTCCAGGCACCTGATCGAGACGTACCTGAGTCAGAAGCTGCAAGTGGCCGGCGTCCTGGCCGCTACCGATCCCCCGGAGTGGCGACTGATCTGGCGGGTGGAGGAAAACAAACTGACGTTGAAGATCGCCGTGTACGTGCAGAGCCTGGTGGACGACGGCCTGTGGGGAGGGATGGTGCGCTACCGGCCCCCTTCCGGGGACGGCATCGACGACCTTGCGGCCGATTCCGTCACTTGGGAAGTGATCCTCAGAATGTCGGCGGGCATCATGGAACTGGTCGAGGCCCGCACGGCCGCCGCACAGCAGGCGTTGCCGCCTGCCGCCGGCAACAACCCCGACAGCGACTAGACCAGACCACGGGGGCCAACGACTCCGGGAGAGTTCCATGCGACATCGAGTGCTGGGCCGCACCGGCCTGCAGGTCAGCGAGATCGCCATCGGGGGCATCGGGCCCATGGGCAAGTACGGCCCGGTCGCCGCCGACGGCACCTCCCCGCGTGACCCGGGACGGCCAACGGGTACCTACCGCGGCAACCCCCACTTCCGAGGTCGCGCCGGAGGGGTTCGCCCGCACCATGACGCGCGCCGAGGAACTGGGCGTCAACCTTCTCGACACGGCGCCCTCCTACGGCCGCAGCGAGGAGGTCTTCGGCCACTACCTGCGGGACCCCGCTCGCCGCAGGAACTGGGTGGTCTGCACCAAGACCGGGGTCTGCGGCAGCATGGGCCACGGCGAGGGTCCGCGCGCCGTGGAGCGGATCATCCGCTCCGGCATGGTGGAGGCCCTTGAGCGGCTGAAGGCGGCGGGCAAGATCCGGCACTACGGGGGTCAGCGGCATGCTGCCAGAGCTCATCGGGGCCGTCCGCACGGGGCTCTTCGACGCGGCCCTCACATACAACACCCACAACCTGCTGGTCCGGGACGCGGAGAAGGAGTTCCTGCCCGTGGCGGCGGAGCAGAGCCTGGGCGTGCTGCTCGCCGGCGTCTTCCACGGCGGCCTGCTCTCGGGAGACGCGGCCTGCCAGTCCCTGACCGCGATCGAGCGCTTCTACGAGAAGGGCGACCCGGGGCTCCACGAGACCGCCCGGATCCTGGAGGGCGCGCGCGGGCTGCAGGAGTTCGCAGGAGGAAGCGGCTCGGACTTGCGCCGCCTCGGTATCCGCTTCGCCCTCTCCAACCCGGCGTTCTCGTGCATCGTCTCCGGGATCCGCAGCATCGCCGAGATCGAGGAGAACGCGGCCGCCGCCTCCCGGGGTCCGCTCTCCGATGACGAGCTGGCCCGGCTCGCGGAGGTCACCGCGGACCTGCCCGAGATCACCTGGCGCTCCCCGGCGGCGGCATGAGCATGGGACGCATATAGGCAAGCTGGAGGCCTTCCGGAAGCGCTTCGAGGAAGGCAGCTCCGCTTCTTCGAGAAGCACGGCGTCAGGCTCCACGGCTTCTTCGAGATCGGCGAGGTCCCGCCCGAGGCCGTGGCCGAGCACTCGGCCGGCGGCATCTTGCTGCCGGCGGCGGCACCCGGTTCGGGCGGGGCGAGGTGGCCTGCATCGTTTCCTTCGACAGCCTCGAAGAGCGCGAAGCCGCCTGGCGGCGGTTCGTCGCCGACCCCGAGTGGCACGCCCTGCGCGCCGAGAGCGAGGAGCGCCACGGCGCCATTAGTCGCGGAGGAGCGCACGGTCATCCTGACGCCGGGTGCCTGCTCGCCGATGCAGTAGCCGGCGGCCGCCCGGCCGCGGTGAGGTCCGGTGTGCGGCCGGTGAGGCTGGCGCCGGGCCTACCCGTAGGCGCCGCTCGGCAGGAAGCCGAGGAGGCGGCGGAGGCGGTCGTCGGCACCCGCGTACACGTGCTCCGGCATCTGGTAGTTCATGAAGGGATGGTACTTGTGGCCGACCAGTCGCCGGGCGTAGCTGATCTGGGTGATGTAGCGGGTGCGGTCGCTCTGGTTGGGCGCGCCCCGGTGCCAGACCTGGTTGTTGAACATGATCACGCTCCCCGCCGGGCCGACGTTGGAGACCACCCGGTCCTCGTAGCCGCTGCCCTCCATCGGGTTCGGTGGCCCCGCGCCGATCAGGTGTGAGCGCGGCACGGTCTGGGTGGGCCCGTGCTCGACGGTGTCGACGTCGGTGAGGTAGTAGTTGCAGGTGAAGAGGAGCACCGGCAGGCGGACGTTGTCGGGCGGCTCCCCGTGGGTCACCTCGACGTGGGG
>CAZEHQ010000162.1:8466-10599 GCA_964512165.1 uncultured Gemmatimonadaceae bacterium
ACGGGGCGAGCGGGACCGGCTGCGCGGCTTTGCCATCGTCATCGGCTGGGGGGGATCGTCCTGGTGCCAGCCGCTGATGCCGCCGCCGGTGGGCGTGCGGAAGCTGTTGTTGTGGATCACGTGGCAGTCCGGCGCCACGAGGCGCTCGGCGAAGGTGACGATCGGCTCCAGGTCGAAGAGCCGCAGGTTGGCCGCGCTGGTCTCGAACATACGGGGGTGAAGCTGCTTCCCGGTCCCCGCCTCGGGGCTGCTGAGGGCACTCTCCAGATCGCGGCGCAGTTCCGCGCACCAGTCGGGCGGCAGCACGTTGCGCAGGAACAGGCAGCCGTCCCGGTGAAAGCGCTGGATCCAGTCGTCGATGACGGCGTCGTCTGGGGCCTGGTGGGCGAGGCAGGACGGCTCTGTGGACAGTGAAGTAGTCATGCTGTATGGTGTTTCCCCTTGTCAGAGAGTCGGTCGGTGGCGCCGAGTCCAAGAAAGCAGGATCGGCCGTTGAGGTCCAACAACCCCCGTTCACGCCATACCAACGAAAGGAATCCGATGAAGAGTTCCGATCCACTTGAAAGAGGTCTCGCGGCCGGTGAGGCGGCGGCTTCCGCAGCCGGAGCCGCATCGCAGACATCCGGAAACGGCGGCCGAATGTATGTGCGTACCCAGGGCTTCGGCTCGAGCGATGCCGAGCTGCGCTTCCTGCAGCGCTGCGGCGTGCGCCACAAGGCCGCCAACTTCCCCTTCCACCCCGACCGCGGCTGGGTCCTGGAGGAACTGGTCCAGGAGAGGGAGCGCCACGAGGCCTTCGGCCTGTCACTGGACATGAGTCTGCTGCCCATCTACCAGCAGTTTCCCAGCATCATCTACTGGGGCAAGAGCCCCGATCGTGACCGCGACATCGACCTCGTGTGCGAGATGATCCGGACCGCGTCGCGCGCCGGCGTCGATTCCCTCCGCTACAACACCTGCGTCCTGCCCATCGACCGGACGGAGCGGGAAGAGGGCCGCGGCGGCTACGTCCACACGGCCTTCCGCCTGGATAAGATCTCGGCGGAAGATCAGGCGAAGCACACGGAGGTCGGCCGGGTTACGGCGGAGATGCACTGGGAGCGGATCGAGTATCTCCTCGAACGCATGATCCCCGTGGCGGAGGAGTTCAAGGTTCGCTTGGGCAATTCCCAGGAGGACCCTGCCACACCCCTCGGATACAGGGGCGTCGACAAGGTCCTCAACGAGTTCGAGGGCATGAAGCGCTTCATCGAGATCGAGCGCAGTCCGTATCACGGCTGGAACTTCTGCGTCGGCTCCGTCGCTGAAGGGCTGGAAGACCCGGCCACGGAGATCTACCCGATCATCGAGTACTTCGGCAGCCGCGATACGATCTTCCTGGTTCACTATCGCAACCTCCTGGGGGGGCGTTACAGCTTCCGCGAGGCCCTGCCCGATGAAGGAGACATGGACTTCCACCTGGTGTTGAAAGCTCTCAAGGACACGGGCTACTGCTACGGCATCGACCCCGACCACGTCCCGAGCACCGCCGACGACCCGAAGGGCCACTACCAGTCCTATGCTTACTGCTTCGGCTACATCAATGCCATGATTCAGGCGGTCTACGGGTAGGTGGGCCCGGACGCAGCGTTCGCCTGGGGCGCCGATCGAGGGAAGGGGAGGCTCGATGCAGGTGAGAGTTGCTGATTCCGCCGCGGAGCTGGAAGTCGTCGGCAGCCTGCTGCTTCAACTCAGATCGGGATACGACTTGGGCAGCATGGTCTCACAGATCAAGGCGCAGCAGGGGAGGGGCTACACGGTGGCGTATGCCGAGGAGGGTGGCCGGGCGATCTGTGCGGCGGGCTTCGTCATCGAGACCCGACTGGCCTGGGGGAAGCACATGTACATCGAAGATCTGGTCACCGACTCGGAGCGGCGTTCCTCGGGCTTGGGCCGAGTCATGATGGATTGGCTCAAGTGCCATGCCCGAGAGAATGGGTGCGGGCAGATCCACCTGGACTCAGGCGTCCAGAGGTTCCCTGCCCACAGGTTCTACCTGCGCGAGGGGTTCAATATCGCCAGTCATCACTTCTCGATTGTGAAGTAGGATGGAACTGGGTCTGGGCATCGTTGCAGTTCTGGCTTGGGCTCCCA
>CAZEHQ010000163.1:0-10539 GCA_964512165.1 uncultured Gemmatimonadaceae bacterium
GTCGTACCAGTAGTCCCCCTCCAGCGACGTGGAGACGTAGCGCTGGTAGTTCTGGCGCGCGTAGTTGGAGTACTGCCACTGCTTCCACTGGTACTCCGCGTACAGCTCCTGGGGCACGTACCACTTGCGCAGGGCCGGGTCGAGGGCGTCGAAGAGCACCCCCGGCCCCGTGGGCTCGAAGCTGACCCGGCCGCCGCGCTTGACCGTGCCAAGGCGGGCGCCGTAGTCCTGGGCCCCGGCGGCGGCGGCCAGCAACAGGATCGTCAGTATCCGCACCATCCCCTTCTCCCGCTCTTCAGTAGGCCACGGCCAGAACGCCGTGGTGGTCCTCGGCAGAGGCGTCGGCGTCGATCCGCAGCCGCCAGATGTAGGTGCCCGGAGCCAGCGCGCGGCCGTCGGCGCCGCGGCCGTCCCACAGGTATTCCGAGGGCCCCAGGCCGTGGAGCCCGAGGTCGGCGTGGGCCACGCGCCGGCCGGAGAGATCGAAGATCTCGAAGAGCACCGGGGCCCTGTCGGTCAGCTGCAGCAGGTTGAACTGCACCCGCAGTCCGTCGTTGAGGCCGTCTCCGTTGGGCGTCACCACCGGGGTGGAGAGGGCGATCTGTCCCACGAGGCGGCCGATCTGCTCCTCCGGGATGGCCACGAAGAGACCGGACAGCTCGGCGTGGTCGCCGGGCCCGAAGTCGGCGGCGTCGCCGCCCTCGAGGGGCTGGGGCACGGAGGGGTAGCGGCTGTTGATGGCGCGTCCCGAGAACGTGGTCCCGAAGCGGAACACCGGCAGATCGAAGGTGAACTCGAGGACGTCCCCGGCCCCGGAGATGAGGGGCAGGCCGATGCGGAAGGCGTCGTGCCGCGAGAACAGGACCTCCGCCTCCAGGGCCTCGCCGTTCAGCCGCACCTGGCGCACCCGCTCCATGGGGACCGTCGTGTCCACCTCGAGCTGGTCGAAGCCGAGGACCGCTCCCGCCCGGCCCACGCGGACGGCGTAGCGGAAGCTGGCCGGCTCCTCGACCTGCGAGAGCCGCGGAAAGACCTCCGCCCGCAGGGTGTCGGCGATGGGCGGCCTCAGGTAGGGAAAGGAGATGCTGTCCACCTGCCGGGTGTCGAAGAGGCGGCCGGCGAACTCCAGCCGGAACTGCACCCAGCGGCGCGGGATCGGGGCGGAGACCAGCGCCCCCTGGGCCGCCGACTTCCAGGGGCTCCAGCTGTCGATGTCCTCGACCACCCCGGCGCGGTCGTGCGACTCCAGGCTCCAGTACTCCTCCGGGGTGATCTCGGCGAGGATGGTGCTCTCGGGATCCGCCGGGTCGGGCACGCGTTTCCGGAAGACCAGCGGCGTATCGTCGTTGCCCGTGCGCACCCGCACCCTCATCTCGGAGAACTCGGGCGGCCCGGCGATCTCCTCCACCCAGCGCAGCGGCCCGATGGAGGCCCGGCCCCCTAGGTCGATCAGGTCCGAGTAGTAGACCCCTCCATCCAGGTAGCCGGTGCCGTAGACCTCCAGCTCGTCCACCTCGAAGGGGCGCTCGCTCAGGGAGCGCAGCTTCACCAGGCGCACGTAGCGCGGGTCCACGTGCACGTCGACGACGGGGTCGGTGTTGTTGGTGACCCGCGCCACGAGGATGTCGGGGCTGCCGGCGGCGCGGTCCGTCTGCCGCGGGTTGATCCACACCTCGTAGGCGCGCAGGTAGTCGTCGTGGAAGGGCGTCTGCGGCGTCGCCACGACGGTGTTGCGCGGATAGAAGCGGATGCGCTCGACCCCCACCTGGCGCCCGAAGTCGAGCCACACCCAGATCCCGAAGCTGGTCAGGGTCGGCTCGAGGAGGGTTGGCTTGCGCTCGAAGGCCACCGAGTGGTCGCCGTTCACCAGCCCCTGCAGCTGCCGCCGCACCAGGGCCGAGGGCCGGCCGATGGAGTTCGGCGCCCGGATGCGGCCGCCGCTCTCGAGGACGAGGCCGGCGATGTTGGTCTCGCCGTCGTAGTACCGGGGGCTGATCCAGCCCGGGCGATGCTCGAACTCGATGTCGGCGCCGGGCGCGTTCCCCGTGTCGAGAACCGCCCGGACGCCGGACTTCACCAGGTGGACGGGGTCTCCGCGGCCGCCCCCTTCGGACCAGGGATTGCGGCCGTCCCCGAGGGTGTAGCGGTCGAGCTGGGCCCCGGCGCCGTCGGCGCAGGCCAGGGCCGCCAGGGCGAGGCCGGCCAGGCCCGGCCGGCCGGTGCGGAGGCGGCGGCTCACTGCAGCCCCGCGTTCATGCTCACGAAAAGCAGCGACGAGCGCTCGGCCGGTCCCGACTCCGGGTCGCGCTCCCCTACCTGGATGCCGCCGCGCGTGACCAGCTGGTAGCCCTGGAAGCCGACCCGGTTGATCACCTGCACGATCAGGGTCCGGGCGGTGAAGCCGCTGTCGAGATCCCGGCGCTCCCCCTCCAGCAGCCAGCCCCGGGTCCACTCCAGGCCGAGCTGCAGCTCGGTGTCGAAGAGCTGCTTGCCGTAGCGGGCGTAGTAGTTGACGCTGGTCAGCTCGGAGAGCAGCGGCTGCCGCCACATGAGGAACAGGGACTCCTCCAGACTGCGGGCCAGGGGCCGCCGGGCGTCGTAGGGGCGGTCGGCGCGGTACTCGCTCTTCCAGCGCGGCTCCAGCAGCCCCCGGCCCACCGGGATCGACCACTCGGCCCGGTTGATCAGGCCCAGGAAACCCGATCTCGTCCGCCTCTCCTCCAGGCGCACCTCCACCTCGTTCCGGCGCTGCCGGAAGGTCTCCCACTTGAACCGGTGGAAGAGGCGCACACCCCGTCCCGGCCGCTGATCGAGGTCGGCGTAGAAGGTGTTGCGCCAGGTGTCCCGGGAGGGCAGCAGGTCGCGGTCGTCCTCCATGCGCCCCGTCGAGCCGCTCGGCTGCACCCACGTCTGCAGGTGATCGGGGATGTCGTCGCGCACCGAGGCGCCGAAGTCGAAGAGGCGCAGACGGGAGCGGCCCAGGCGCCCGGTCCAGGCGAGCATGGCGTACCACGACTCCGTCCGGCCGTCGCCGGAGATCAGGCGCATGCGCTGGCGGCCGGCCACGAGGCGGGCGTCGGGGGTGACGAAGAGCTTGCCGTGGAGGTTGAAGCCGCGGTGGTCGCGCCGGTAGGGGTAGTCGGCGTGCAGGTCGTTCTCGAAGGGGTCGGCGGTGCCGTTGTGGTTCATGTCGACGCCGAAGAGGAACTCGGGCCGGTCCGACCGGAAGCGCAGGAAGGGCTCCTCGTAGTCGGGGACCAGGTTGCGGTTGTAGTTGAGGGAGACCGCCACCGGCTCTCCCGGCCGCGCGAAGGCCCCGCCCGGGCGGCGGGTGTTGTTCTGGTTGTAGTCGTAGATGAAGTCGCGGTTGAAGTCGACGCCGGGAAAGGCGATCCCGCCCGACCCGGTCTGCCACGGCCGCGACCACTCCGGGACGGCGTCGTGGTCGTCGTCGTCGTCGACCAGCTCGTAGAGCATGGGCACCGGAGCCTTGTACTGGATCAGGCCGTTGCCGAGGGTCAGCCAGTGGTTGGTGCTGTAGGCGTCGTCCATGGAGAACGTCTCCAGGAACAGGCCCCACGGGTAGAGGTTCCAGGCGGCGATGCCGTAGGCGGCCCAGGCGGTGCGCACCATCTCGTGGTGCCGGCTCAGCCGGGGATTGGGATACCTCCGGTGCTGGCGGTTGAGGACCGTCTCCCCCTGCACCGACAGACCGTGCCAGTCCACCAGGTCCCAGTCGAAGCCGATCAGCTCGTTGGCCGTGGGCAGGCCGTAGTCGAGGAGCAGGACGCGGCCGTTGCTCTCGTCGCGGACGTTGCCCTCCGCCCGCGCGTAGGGCAGGAAGACCGTCTCCGGGTTGCGCAGGCCGTCGGTCTGGAGATTCGTGGCGAGCTCGATCCGGTAGTCGTTGGCCACGGCCAGCTCCACGGCGGCGGCCGTCACCGCCCTCGGGTCGAGGCCGAGCTCGGAGAGGCCTCGCAGGTCGTACTCCAGCAGCAGGCGCTCCGAGCCGTCCACCACGAGGGCGCCCTCGCGCAGGCGCCCGCCCTCGATCACCGGGAACAGGCCGAGGTCGCGGCCGCTGATGCGCACCCCGTTGGTGTCGGTGAAGACGATGTCGTGGCGGAAGACCCGGGCGCCGCCGACCCCGTCGGCCGGCGAGTCGTCCCGGACCTGCACCCAGAGCTTGTCCGGCGTCCGGTTCTGATTGCTGGTGAGCACGCCGGCGAGCGGGTTGCCGGCCCGGAACTCCGGCTGGGTGTTGGAGTTGTGCAGGTTCACGTAGGTCAGCCCGAGGCTGCCGGCCGCGAAGGGGGCGTAGCCCAGGCGGCCGCCCATCAGGTGGGTCACGTTCTTGCGGGGGCCGGTGGGCTGACTCGGCCGGGAGAGGAGCAGGGTGCTCTCCAGCCGGTCCCGGGCGTAGTCGAGGCGCACCCCCTCGAAGCCGGGCTTGCGCAGGGTCAGGGGCGTGAGCTGCACGTCGAGGACGCTGCCCACCATGAGGCGGTAGGTCTCCCCGCCCCTCCGGTCCGAGGCGATGGCGAGCCCCTGGAAGGCTCCCGGGAACCGAGGCCAGAGGATGTCCGAGCCCTCGCGGGACGGCTGCACCTGCTGCCAGGAGTAGACCAGCCAGCCGCGGCCCACGTGCTCCCCGAAGGAGTCGTACCACTCCTCCCCCGCCAGGAACGGGTCCAGGTAGCGCAGGTAGCGGTCGCGGGCGTAGTTGGCGCCGGTCTCGTACCAGTGGGCGGCGTAGGTCCCGGCCAGGCTTCGGGAGGCGTACCACTTGTGCAGGGCCGGAGTCGTGTAGTCCACCTCGAAGCGCGGCGACAGGTCGGCCTGGGCCCGCGGCGCCTCGACCCGGTTGCCGTACCTCTGTCCCTCCACCTGCGGCGGCAAGCCCCCGGCCAGGAGCAGGACCGCCCACAGGGCCGCACGGGGCCCCCGGCCTGTCGTGAGAGAGGGCATCACCAGGCCACGTGCACGAGGCGGACCCGGCTGGTGCGCCGCCCCCCGGTGTCCACGCCCACCTGGACGCGCGCGGCATAGATGCCGGGCGCCACGAAGGCGCCCGAGTCGTCGCGGCCGTCCCACGGGAACTCGTGGCGGCCGCTGGCCTGGGGCGGCACCCGGGTCAGGTCGCGCACGAGCCGCCCGGAGAGGTCGTGGATGGCCACCGTGATCCGCGGCGGGCCCCGCACCTGGAAGACCTGGAAGGAGAGGACGGCCTCGTCGTTGACGCCGTCGCCGTTGGGGGTCAGCACCGGCGGCGTCACCTCCAGCGGCGCCAGCAGGCGCCCGGCCTCCAGGTCGGAGACGACCACCAGGGACTGGCTCTCCACTATCTGCGTGGCGTCTCCCTCGCTGGCGATCTGCAGGATCCCGGGCTCCGAGGAGCGGGACAGCTCCACCCGGAAGGTGGTGCCGCTGAGGAAGACCTGGGTGCGGATGCGGGCCGCATAGACGGAGCGGCCCGAGGTGACCGGCTCGGGGAAGCGGACGTCCACGCCTCCCTCCACCGGAGCGGCGGAGGCGGTGGCCAGCAGGTCGACGGCGGTCCCCGTGCGCAGGCGGGCCTCGGAGCCGGCGTGCAGCGACAGCAGCTCCATGGGCGCGCTCGAGGAGGAGCGGATCCCCATGCGGTCGAAGCCCGGGTCGCCCGCCCGGAAGCGGGGCCGCATGTAGATGGTGAACTCCTGATCGACGCCCGCGGGCACCTCGCTGGTGGGCCAGATCTCGGCCCACACCTGGTCCACCAGGGGCTCGGCGAGACCGATCCGCAGGCCGCGTATGGCGGCGCGCCTCAGGGGGTTGATGGTCAGCAGGCGCACCTGGACCAACGCGTAACGCCGCGGACTCGGGGAGCGGAAGGGCTCCGGCGACTCGCGGTAGACCTCGCTCCAGCTGCTCCACTTCTGTCCGGGCACGTAGAGCGTGTCCACGGGACCCCGGTTCGACTCGCGGGCCCGCTCCCAGCGCTCCTGCTCGATGGGAAAACCGGCGGCGTCGAGGAATCTCAGCTCCTGGCGCAGGTCGTCTCCGGAGCGCGTGCGGACCTCGATGCGGGTCTCCCGCGGCGCCTCTCCCTCCCACGACAGCGAGCTGAACATGCGCGACCCCGGCAGGGTGATCAGCGGCGAGGTGAGGACCACCTCCGAGACGAAGCCCTCGCCGAAGGCCAGCATCTCGGCGAGCTGGCCGCTCTCCTGCTCGGTGCCGAGCAGGGCCAGGGCGCGCAGCTGCACGTGGCGCACCTCCTGCAGCGGGAAGGTCTCCTCCAGCTGGTGGAAACGGTCGCGGTTCAGGCGCTCGTCCAGCTCGTTCCAGACGCGCTCCCCGTTGGGGTCGATGGAGCCGTCCGAGAGCAGCACCTGGTAGGCCCGAAGCGGCTGCTCCGGGGTGACCAGGCGCACCCGGTCGAGCCAGTATTTGGCGCCCAGGTCGACCTCCAGCTGGTTGCGCCGGCGCACCTGGTCGTACGGCTTGATGGGGTAGTACGAGTAGAAGAACCCGTCCGTCGATATGGTCCGCACCAGGTCGCCGATGGCCCGGGTCTGGAGGTTGATGAGCCGCTGCGTGTTGAGGACCACGTTCTCGCCGGGGGTGATCACCTCCAGCTCCGCCACCCGGGGGCGCTCGCGCCGATAGTGGCGCACCGGCCCCCGCTCGGCCTCGGGCAGGGCGCTCCAGGTCGCCTCGGAGACGGGGATCTCCCGGCCCGCCACCGTCAGGCGGTGGTGTTCCACCGCGCCCCGGTCCTCCGGCGGCAGGGCCGCGTACTCCTCCGGCGAGACCTCGCGGCCGCGGTCCCCGTCCGAGCCGAGGGCCTCCAGACGGACGAACTGCACCACCTGGCCCGTCACCCCCGGGGGCAGGGGGCGCTGCGGCTTGATGTCGAAGACGAAGTGCCGCCCGTCCTTGTTGGGCAGGACCACCTGGCCGCCGCGGAAGTACTCCATGTCGTCCTGAAGGCGGCCGAGCCCGTTGGAGAGGCGCACGCGGAACTTCAGGAACGGGTCGCCCTCGCCCTCGGGCGCGAACCGCACCACCACCTGCTCGGCGATCACGGCGCGGCCGAGATCGATCTCGACGAACCAGTCCTCCGCGTCGTCGGCCGGATCCGGCTCCCACCAGGTGAGGGGGTCCCCGTCGTGCACCAGGGCGCCCGTCTCCGCGCCGCTGCCGATGGCGTGGACGCCGCCCGTGACCGTGTCGGCGTCGGCGAAGATGGCCATGTACTCGTGGGCATCGAGGGCGGCGTTGCCCCGCCGCTGCAGCCCCCGGGGGGTCACGGTGCCGTCAGGCCCCAGCTCCAGGGCGCCCTCGGGCAGCTGCCACGCCGACCAGTGGGCGGCGCGGTCGACGACGACCTCCGTCGGCCTCAGCCGGTAGCCCTCCTGGGGGGCGGCGGCGGTGCCCAGAAGCACGAGGGCGCCCCCGAGCCAGCTGGCCGGGCGCGGACGGACCATTTCAGTAGGCCAGTTCCACGACGCCCCGGCGGTAGCCGGTGCCGCCGTCGGCATGCACGCGCAACTCGTAGAGGTAGAGGCCGGGAGGGACCGGGCGGCCGCTGGCGTCGAGACCGTCCCAGGCGGCGGTGAGGGTGCCGGCGCCGTGGTCCGCCTCCCAGGCCCGGACCAGGGGGCGGCCGTCGACAGCGAAGATCTCCAGGGTCAGCCTCGCCGGTTCCATGAGCTTGAGGAGGGTGAAGGTCAGCTCGAGCCGGTCGTTGACGCCGTCGGCGTTCGGGGTCGTCACCGGGCTGGCGGCCCTCAGGTTCGAGATCAGGGACAGGCCCCCCTCGGCCGCCCCGTGGCGCACGACCAGACCGGCTCCGGGCTCGCCGTCGATGTCGGCTGTGCGGGCCACCTGGTAGGCCACCCTCGATTCCCCCTCCTCGGTGCGCCGATCGAGGGCCTGAACCTCGAACCGCGTGCGCTCGTGAAAGACCGTGGCCGTGAACTCCACCTGCAGGAAGCTGCCGTCCTGCACCACCCGGCGGGGCAGGTTGACGGTGAAGCCGGTGCCCGGCTCGACCTCGATGAAGGGCAGGACCTCCAGGTCGTCGACGCGGATGCCCTCGACCTCGCCGATCTCGGCCGCCGTCCTCACCTGCAGCTGCCGGAAACCGGTGTCCCGGTGCGCCGCGGAGCCGGTGCGGTCCAGGTGGACCTGAAGGGAGAGGGTGAAGGGGGTCTCCACCCCGGCCCGCGCCTCCAGGGGCGAGATCTCGGCCGCCAGGTCCCGGGCGACCGGGGGATGGACGTACTCGAACCGCAGCTCCCGCAGGCCGGCGCCGGGTTCCGTCAGGGTGACGTGGAACTGCAGGTAGCGCTTCAGGGGCGGTGAGCGCACGAGTCCGTCGGTGACCGCCTCCCATGGGCTCCAGGCCGGGTTGGGCTCGACCGGCCCTCTCTCCTCCTCCGGGGCGTTCTCCCAGCCCACCTTGCTGTACGGGACCACGTCGCTGCCCTGGATCAGGTAGTAGAGGAGGGGGCTCCGGTCCGGCCCGGTGCGGGTGCGCACCACCACTGGCGCCGTGGAGATGTCGCCGCCCTCGTAGAGCACGCGTCCCCAGACGGGCTCCGGACGGCCGGCCCGCAGCGGCTGGGACTCGTACTCCCCCACGGGGACCGTGCCGTCCGAGTAGACCTCCAGCTCGGCGATCTCCCAGGCGCGGTCGACCTGAGGCTCCAGGGCCAGCACGCGCGCCTCGGCGCTGCGGAAGCGTTTGTCCACCACCGGGGAGGTGTTCTCGTTGGGGGCCTTGAAGAACATCACCCGGCGCGAGTCGGCCAGGGGGTCGAGGAATTGCGCCGCCGACAGAGTGAACTCCTGCAGGAAACGGTTGCGGTTGCGGAAGTCGAGACGGGGGTAGAACCGGACGCGGTTGATGCGGAAGGTGGCCCCCAGGTCGACCCACAAGGCGGAGGACCGCACCACCCCCTCCTGCAGGTCGGGATCGAAGAAGGTGGTCGGATCGCCGTCGAAGAGCGCTTCGCCGCCGGGCAGCGGTGTGAGCCCCCTCTCCGGGTCCGAGTACAGCACCCGTCCGCCGCGCTCCCCTAGGGTGGCGGACAGGTTCGCGTTGGGCTCCACCTCCCACATCCAGATGCCGTCCCCGGTGACGGAGACGTACCGGGAGGAGGACTCCGCCCCCCGCCAGGAGAGCTCGGGGCCGACGGAGACGTAGCGGACCTCGCCGGCCGCCGGGCGGCCCAGCGACAGGAGAGCGGCGGCAACGGCGAGCTGCCGCATCATCACCGTGAGCGCTGCGGTCATCTCAGAACGGCGTCCAGTTGGGGTGCAGGTCATCGTACGGATCGTCGGTCACACGCTCCTCGACGCCGCTCTCGACGGAGAGAATGTAGATGTCGTAGCGCGTCTCCACGTCGACCAGCCGGGCGAAGGCGATGCGGGTGCCGTCGGGAGACCAGGTCGGCGTCTCCTCCCAGGCCTCGCCGAAGGTCAGCTGCCGGGCGCCGCTGCCGTCGGCGGCCATGACCCAGATGTGGCTGATGTCGAAATCGTCCGGATCCAGCACGACATAGGCGATCCAGGCCCCGTCGGGCGACCAAGAAGGTTGTCCGGCGAACTGGCCCTCCGGCGAGAGCCGCTCCATGCCGCCGCCGGCCGGGTCCATGATGGAGATACCGTCCTCGCCGTCGTAGGCGATCGACGCGCCGTCGGGCGACCACGCGGGCGACCGGCCCCACGAGGCCAGGGGCTCCTGGGTGAGCCACTCCACCCCGCTGCCGTCGGCGTTCATGACGAAGACCTGCGGCCCCCTCCCTCCCCCGCCGCTGCGCTCGAAGACGATGTGCCCTCCGTCGGGCGACCAGGCGGGAGCCGAGTCGTAGGCGTCGTCGCGCGTCAGGTTCACCGGGTTCCCGCCGTCGGCGTCCATGACGTAGATCTCGAGGTTCCCGTCGCGGATCGAGCTGAAGGCCACCTTCGTCCCGTCCGGCGACCGGGCCGGCTGCTCGCCCCGGCGGGTGAAGTAGAGGGCCTCCAGGGAGTCGGGGAACGTGCCGTCCGACTTCGGCAGGCCGGTGAGGGCGTAGGACAGGTTCACCACCTCGCCGGTCTCCAGGTCCAGGGAGTGCACCTCCAGGTCGCGCAGATAGTCGGCCTCGAGGCGCCGGTTCGAGGAGAACAGGAGCCGTGAGCCGAACAGACCCCCGTCAGGCGGGACCACCTGCACCGTGTCCTCCGGCTCAGGCGCGGTGAACTCCACGCTCACGCCGCGCTCCCCCAGGGCGGCGAGCCGCTCCCGGGCCGCCTCGCTCAGCGGGTTGCCGCTGAGGTCCACGCTCTGCAGGCTGTCCAGAGCCGCCAGCGCCGAGACCTCCGTCACCGCGTTGTCGGCCAGCAGCAGCACCCGAAGGCTCTTCAGCGACGCCAGGGCCGATAGCTCCTCGACCCGGTTGCTCCCGAGGTCGAGGTAGCGCAGCCGCTGGAGCCCGGCCAGCGGCGTCAGGTCGCGGATCTCGTTGCCGTACAGGTCCAGGACCTCCAGCCGCGTCAGCTGCTCGATGC